>JAMPXZ010000021.1 GCA_023700925.1 Oligoflexia bacterium
CACCGGCGACCCGTGCCGGGGCCCCAACCGGAGCCACGCCCCGGGCCGCTGCGGCTGGACCGGAGCGAACGGTCCGGCCGCCCGTCTCTCGCGGCGCCGCCCGCCCGGCCGCCAGGTTTGCGGGGCCCCGGCTTCAGCTTCGCGCCTTTGGCGGCCTCGCCAACTACGGTGCCCCGGAGCTCAATGCGCAGCTCGGCCTCAACAGCTTCAGCTCCGCCATGACCGGCGGCGTGGAGGTAGCCTACTCGCTTTCGCGTTCCCTGGCGGTTGCCTTTCGCGCGGAGTACCTGACCCGCACCGTGCTCGCCTCCGACGACAGCCAGTATCCCGTCGTCGAGTATAACCTCGTCCTGACGAGCCTGCCGCTGGCCCTGGGCGCGGAATACTCGCTTCTCGAGAATTCGTCTTTTTCGATTCGAGCGGGCCTGCTGGTCGGTAGCGCGCCGTCCACGCGACTGACAGCCACCGCGTCCAATCTCGAAGCGCCGAACGAGGTCGTGCTTTCGGGCAACGCCTGGCAGGCGCTGGTGAAGACGGACTTCGAGTTCAAATTCAGCCGATCTTTCGGGGTTTTCGCGGGCGTTGGCTATCGTTACCTCAAAACCGCCGAGCTGATTCCGGCATCCGAGGCCAACGGGGACGCCTTGTTCCGCCCCGCCGGCGGCGAGATCGACGCGCCGTTCGTCCCGGTTCCGCTCAACCTTTCGGGGCTTCTCTTCGGCGCCGGCGCGAATCTCCGCTTCTGAGGACGGCCGCTCTCCGGAGTGGCAGCGCGGCAGAGCGCTATGCTAAGAGTAGGAACATGGCCAAGCTCGATGCCCACCTTTTCATCTGCACCCACCGCCGGCCCGACGGCGCCTGCTGCGGCGGCCGCGGCGGCGAGCAGCTCCGTCAGGCCGTCAAGCAGACCGTCAGATCCCGGCCCGAATGGCGCGAACGGGTGCGCGTCAACGCGTCCGGCTGCCTGGGACGCTGCGAAGAGGGAATCGCGGCGGTCCTTTATCCCAAAGGCCAATGGTTCCTTCGCCTGACCCCCGAGAGCGCGCCCGAGCTTCTGAAGGCGCTGTCCGAGGTCTTGAAGAAACCTGAACCGTGAGATCGCGTCCACTGACGCCGGCGGCCGTGCCGCCGCACCTCATTATCCGCTATAAGCGGGGCCCTTCGGGGGGAGCTTGAAAACTGATTTTTCCAAAGCCACCAACACCGTCGTTCTGAGCGACATCCACCTCGCCGATGCGGAGCCGCCGCATCCGCGCAGCCCGCATTGGAAGCGCTTCAAGCGCCCGGAGTACTTCGTCGACCCGACCTTCCAGGCGTTCCTCTCACACCTGCTGCGGACCGTACCCGGCTCCATCGAGCTCGTCCTCAACGGGGACGTCTTTGACTTCGATTCGGTGATGGCCCGGCCCCGGGGGGAGACCACCGGGCAGCTGCAGGTGAGCTGGCTCGAACGGATCCGCGGCCTCCACGCCGAGGAGGAAAAATCCCGTTTCAAGATCCGCACGATCCTGCGGGACCATTCGGTATGGGTTTCGGCAGTCCGGAGTTTTCTGCTCAGCCCGGGGCGCGAGAACCGGCTGATCTTCATCATCGGCAACCATGACATTGAGCTGCACTGGCCCGGGGTTCAGCAGGACGTTCTCACGGCGCTCGCTCTTCCGCCCGAGGCGGAAGGGCGCGTGCGCTTCTGCGAATGGTTCTACGTGAGCAACGGCGACACCCTCGTGGAGCACGGCAACCAGTACGACGCCTATTCGCTCTCTTCCAATCCGGTCAATCCGCTGATCCGCAAAGGATCCCGAAACTACGTCCGCATCCCGTTCGGGAACCTCGCGGGCAAGTTCATGCTCAACGGGATGGGCCTGATGAACCCGCACGCCGAGAGCAGCTACATCAAGAGCTCGGTGGCGGACTACTTTCTCTTTTATGTGAGATACGTGGTACGCGCGCAGCCCTTCCTCCTCTGGACCTGGTTCTGGAGCGCCTTCGTCACGCTGGGGTTCTCGCTGGCCGAAGGGCTCCTCCCGGCCATGACCGACCCTTTGACGATCGGCCCGCGTATCCAGGGAATCGCCACCAGGGCCAACGCCTCCCCTGCCGTCGTCCTTTCGCTTCGCGAGCTTCATGCGCACCCGGCGATCTACAGCCCCCTGAAGATCCTCCGGGAGCTCTGGCTCGACCGCGCGATCTTTCTCGTGCTGATCCTCTTCACGAGCTTCCAGTTCTTCTCGGTGCTCAACGTCTTCGTGCGGGCCTCGTTCTGGTGGTTCCTCATCCCGCTCGGCGCGCTCATGCCGATGTTCATCTTCTACGCCCGCTCCGTCGAGTCCGAGGTGCGGGCCCACGAGCGCGATGCGCTCACGGCGGCGCCCACGAGCGCGCTGATCGCGGGCGTCACCCGGGTCGTCCAAGGCCACACTCATCACGAGCGCCACTGCCGGATTCGCGGAATCGAGTACCTAAATACCGGCACCTGGTCTCCCGCTTACCACGACGTCGAATGCACCCAGCCCTACGGCCGCAAGTGCTTCGCCTGGCTGCGCCCCGCCGCCGACGGTACGGAACGCTCCGCCGAGCTTCTCGAGTGGACGCAGGACGGGCTTCGGACTCTGCCGCGCGAACTCACTCCAGACGCATGACCCTGCCGTCAGGGTAGGACAGCAGATAAAGCTCTCCGTCGTCGTCCTCGCCAAACGCACTGAGTCCCGGCAAGGTGGCGAGTTCGCGGACACTCGTCGCATCAGCCGGATCCACCGCCCAGATCCGCCCCGAGACGAAATCACCATGGACGTACTGCCCGCGCAACGACTCGACGCGCTTGCCGCGATACACGAAGCCGCCGATGACGGCCCGCCCCCCGCTCTCGTCGTTCGGGTATTCGAGAAAGGGCGGCGTAAAACGGTCCGCGGGCACGCCGTCAGGATTCTGATAAGGGTGATTGCCCTCGAAGAGGCGCCAGCCGAAGTTCGCGCCCTTGGTCACGCGATCGATCTCTTCCCAGGAGCTCTGACCGGCATCGCCGAGCCAAAGCTCACCCGTCTCGCGATCAAAGGACATCCGCCACGGATTGCGAAGCCCGAGCGCCCAGATTTCGCCGCGCGCCCCTTCCCCTTCGGCAACGAAGGGATTGTCGGCGGGTACCGCATAGGGCGTCCGCGAGCCGGGATCGATCCTGAGGATCTTGCCGAGCAGGACCTTTTTGTCCTGCGCGCGATTGCCCGGATCCCCCGCCCCGCCACCATCGCCCACACTGAGATAGAGCATCCCGTCAGGACCGAAGAGCAGAGCCCCGCCGTTGTGGTTCGAGTAGGGCTTCTCGATTTCAAGTAGCACCGTGCCGCTCGTGGCGTCCGCGCGATCCGGATCTTCCGAGACGCGGTAGCGCGCCAGGACGTTCCGCCGCGGCCGGGCCGCCGAGTAATAGACGTAGAACTCGCCACTCAGCCGATACTGCGGATCGAACGCGAGCCCGAGCAGGCCCTCCTCGGAGCCGCCTCCCGAGGCCGGGCTCAGTACGACTCCGCTGAGATCAAGGAAGATCTTGGCCGACGCCGTCGACGGAGCGTTCCGGAACACCTGGATCTTTCCGTCCTGCTCGACGACGAATAACCGCCCCGTCCCGTCCTTGGCCGAGCACAGCGCCACGGGCCGCTCGAAGGACAGACGTGCGAACGGCTCGGCGAGCCGCGCGCCGGCCACCCCGGGCGCCTCGGCGGCTGAGCGGCTCTCCGGATCGGAATCGAGCTTGGGGTTGCTGACCAGCACCGCGGCGACACCCGCCAACGCGATCGCTGAGATCAGGCTAACGCGCCTCATTCTTTTTGTTCCTCGCTCGTTGGGGTTTCAAACGGCGGGCCAAAATCAGGGACGCAAGGCGACGGTGAGATTGAAGCTTGACGGCCTTGGCGCTAGACTCCGTTCCATGTGGACCAATCCTCAAGGCGAGTTCGTCAGACCCGAATCCGTGTTCCGCCGGCGCCTGCCTGCGGCCGAAGCGGGGCGCTACCATCTCTATGTTTCGCTCGCGTGCCCGTGGGCGCACCGCACGCTCATCGTGCGAAAGCTTCGCAAGCTCGACGAGGTGATCTCGGTCTCGGTCGTCGATCCCGTCTGGAACGAGGCGGGCTGGTGCTTCTCGGACTACCCGGGCGCGACCCGCGATCCAGTGAACCACGCGCCGGATCTCATCTCGATCTACCGCCTGGCGGAGCCAGGCTTCGCCGGCGAGGAGACGGTGCCCGTGCTCTGGGACAAGAGGGAAGGCCGGCTCGTCAACAACGAGTCGCTCGAGATCATCAAGATGCTCGATCAGGACTTCGCGGGGCTGGGCGATCCCTCGATCGAACTTTATCCCGAGCCGCTTCGCCCGGAGATCGACCGGGTGATCGCGGCCCTTTATCGCTCCGTCAACAACGGCGTCTATCGCGCCGGCTTCGCCACGACCCAGGCCGCCCATGAAAAGGCCGCGACCGAGCTCTTCGCGGCGCTGGATCACTGGGAAGCGCGGCTCGCCGGACAACGCTACCTGTGCGGCAATCGCCTCACCCTGGCCGACGTATGCCTCTTCACCACGCTGGTGCGCTTCGATGCGGTCTACTACTCGCACTTCAAGTGCAATGTGCGCCGGATCGCCGAGTACCCGCAGCTCGGCCACTACCTTCGCGACCTGTACCAGACGCGCGGCTTCGGCGAGACCGTGAACCTCGATCACATCAAGCGGCATTACTATGTCTGTCACCGCGAGGTGAACCCCACGGGGATCGTGCCGATCGGCCCCACCCTGGACTTCACCCTGCCTCACGATCGCGCGCGGTTCACCCCATGACCCTGCTCCAGGAAGCGTTAGGATCCGAGATGAAATTCACGCTCTGAGTTGTCACGCCGGTTGCAAAGGCCGCTCGTCGATGAAGAGTGCGCCTTGGATCGCGACGACGCTCGTGCTCGCCTGCCTCGCCCAGCTTGCGTCGCGCGGCGCCAACGCGCGAGAGCGGCAGCTCTGTGCGGACCTCAGGCTCGAAGGAGCCCTCGAGCCTGGCCTCTCCGACACCGAGCTCCGTCTGGTCTGCGGCGATCCCAAGAGCCAGGCCTGGCGCTCCATACCGCCGCCGCAGGCCACGTTCCACCTGCGCACCTTCCTGCAGAACCGGGGCTACCACCGGCCCGAGTTCATCGCGACCGAGGGCGGTGGAACCCGCGTCCGCATCGGAACCCCCACCCGCCTCACCCGCGTTCAGGCCGAGGGCGCCCCGGCGGCGCTGCGTCTGGAGCGGCGGCGCGGCCTCCGGGGCAAGCCTCTCACTCCCGCACTCCTCTCCTCCATCGAGCAGTGGGTCGTGCAGCGCCTTCAGGCTCTGGGACATCCCTGCCCGCTGGCCACCGCGCTCGGTAACAGCGACACGGGTGACGTCGTCGTCCAGGTGCGGACGGGGCCCGCGCCACGCGTCGGCGCCGTCATCGAGGAAGAGCTCGTGCCCGGGCTGCTTCCGGGGCTCTTTCGCCGGTATGACGCTTTTCAGCTCGGAGAAAGCTTCAACGGCGACTGGCTCGCCGTCACTGCGGACCGGATCAACGCACAGGACGTGATCCAGAATATCCACTTCACGCCGGTATGCGAGCCGCTGCCCGACGAGCGGACCGGCGTGGTGATCCGCCAAAGCCTCACGCCCGGACCGCCGCGCCTGCTGAGCTTCGGGCTCGGGATCGACACCGAGGGGCTCCTGCTGGCCCGGGCCGCGTGGCGCCACGCCCGGCTCGGCAGAGCCGCGTCGTGGCTCAACGTCACGGCCCTCGCAAGCGCGCGCGAGCAAAGCCTCGAGTCGACGCTCAACTGGTATCCGCTCGCCGTTCCTTCACGGAGATCGCTGCGGCCCTCACTGCTCCTCCGGCACCAGAACGAGGAGCCGTTCGAAACGTTCGAAGCCCGCGGCAGCTTCGCGCTCTCCACCACCTACGACGATCCCGTGCTCGGCATGAGTCTGCTCTTCGGCCCTTCCCTGCGCGCGTTCCGGACGTTCCGCGGCGTCGGTCCCCGGGACTCCCACTTTCTCTTTCTGGACACCGAGGTCGGAGTCATGAGCCATTCGTTCGAGTACTTCGCCGCCAACCCGCGCACCGGCTACCGCCTCGGAGCCCTGGCCAGCGTGGGA
This sequence comes from Oligoflexia bacterium, assembly GCA_023700925.1. Taxonomy (GTDB): domain Bacteria; phylum Bdellovibrionota; class UBA1018; order UBA1018; family UBA1018; genus JAMPXJ01. The sequence goes on from JAMPXZ010000021.1 coordinate 6,147, forward strand.
ACCCGCTCCCTGTTTTCCACCCTCAGCGCGCAGCGGGCGGAGTTCACGGCGCAGGGGCTGTGGAACTTTCGCGACTTCGATCCCCCGCTGCTGGTGATCGGCTTCCGCGGGGCGCTTGCGGCCACGTTCACCTCGGAGCGCCCCGGACCGTCGACGGGGCTTCCGGCCAACTTCTTCCATTATCTCGGCGGCTCCTCGAATCTCCGCGGCTTCGGCCGTCAGGAGCTGCCCCGCAGTCACCTGGGTGGCCTGACCTCCGCCTTCTTCAGCACGGAAGCGCGCCTCGGGAGCACGCTTCCCTGGAACCTCGAGCCCCTGGTGTTCCTGGATGTGGGCGCGCTCGGCCAAGAGCCGCTCACCCTCACGGCTCCGATCTACCATTCCCCGGGCTTCGGCCTGAGGTGGCTCTCGCCGGTGGGCGTGTTTCGAACCACCTTGGCCCATGGCTACCCGTCGAACGTGCCGGGGCACTGGCAGTTCTTCCTGAGCTTCGCGGAGGAATTTTGATGAAAAAGAAACTCTTCATGCGTTTGCTCAAAGCCGGCTTCGCGGCCCTCTTCCTCACGGCCGCGTTCGTGGTCGCGGCGCTGCTCGTCCTGCTGCGCTGGCCGGGCCTGTTCCTCGGCGAGCGCACCTTGCCGTGGCTCGCCGAGCGGCTGCACGGCGCCACGGGTGTCGTGCTGACCTGGCGTCACGGGACCCTCGACGTGGAGTCGCTCTCCTTTCTCGATAAGCGCGTGACCCTTGCGTTCACGGGTCTCTGCGCCCGCCAGGAAGCGCAGCACGCCTGCTTTTCCACGGCCTCGCTGGAAGCGCGAATGGACTTTTCGGGCCTCAAGTTCCGGCTCGTCGACGTCGGACCGATCCAGCTCATCGGGGGCTCGGTGGATGTTCAGCTTCCGCCGTCGGAGGCCGCGCCTTCGACGCCTTCGCCGTCCGAGAAGGGCCCATCCATCGACGTCCCCGCGCGGCTGCTCAACTCGCGCCTCCTGCCCGTGCTCATCCAGATCGACGAGGCCCGGGTCCGGGACGGCGAGGAGCTGTATCGCGGCGCCGTCACGCTTCGAGTCGCCGATGACCCGGACGGAAAACCCACGGGCTCCCTCCTCGCCGAGGCGACGCTGCCGGACCTCGAGCAAGTCGAGCTTCGCTCGGACTTCCGCGTCCGCACGGAGCCGGCACCCCCGCGACGACTGAGACGCGATCGCGAGGCGCTCGTCTTTCTCGAGCATCGCCTGAGTGGGAGCTATAGCGACTCGAGCGATCGGATTCGGCTCTCGGCCCAAGGAACCGCGGGCGAGAACCGGCTCCACGAACGGATGGACTGGCAATGGGAAGGGCTCGAGCGGACGCGCGGGCGGCACCCTCGTTGGACGGCGCGACTCGGCGGAGAGAGCTGTGAGCTGGACTTCGACTCGAGCGCCACGCGCATCCGGTGCCCGCTCCGGGCGCCCCTGCCCGTCCCGCCCAAGGCGCTGCCTCGCGGCCACGTCCCCGCCCGGATCCGAGGCACCCTCACGGCGCGGCTCAATCCGATGAGCTTTCCGCCCGATTTGTCGCGACCCATCACCGGAGATGCCGAGCTCAAGCTCGATCCGATCCTGACGCCGCTGCTCGAAGGCGGCGGTACGGTGCGGAGCCGGATTTCCGGAGTTCTCACCGAGTTTCCCCGGAACTGGAAGCTCGATACGACTTTCGGGTTCGAGCTCGCGATACCGCGTTTCGAACGCCTGGTCAGGCAGCTTCGCAAGACCGCCTGGGCGGTCCCCGCCCCTTTTCACGTTCTCGAAGGCGCGATCCGGCTAAACGCCTCGGGCAAAACGCAGGTTTTCGACGGCATCCTTCCCTTGAGTCTCCAGACCCGCCTGGCTTCGAGCAACCAGCGCCTGGACCTCGACGCCGAGGCCACCCTCGAGCTCGCGGACTTGCAGCGCCTGGGCTCGCCCCCCGGGCGGCAGGCCGGAGAAGCGCCCGGAGCTCCGGAGGCCCGGCTGCGCGCCCGGGTCAAGCTCTCAGAGGTCCGCCTCGAGCTACCACGACTGAAGCTGGAGGCGCCGCCTCCGCTTCTCCCGGATCCGCGAATCCGAGGGACCCGCTGGTTCGAGGGGCAGCGCGCCTCCGGACAGAAGTCCGAGACCGTGGCCTTCGAATACGACATCGAGGTTCTGACACCCGAAGGGCAGCCGGTGAAGTTGATTTCGAACCTCGCGAAGGATCCCGTGCCGCTGCAGCTTCGGCTGCGCCTGAGCGATAGCGCCCCCCTGCAAGGCCAGCTCTCGGTCGGTAGCGTCCCCCTGCGCGTGCTTCGCCGGCGCGCGCTGCTCGAGAGCTTCGACCTCAGGCTGGCGACCCCCGTGGACGACAGCCCGCTTTCAGGGCGCATCCGGGTGACCTACGCCGACTATGTGCTGAAAATCCTGCTGCTCGGAACCGCCGGCGCCCCGCGAATCCGGCTCACGAGCGATCCGCCCCTGCCCGAGGAGCAGCTTACCGCGGTGCTACTCTTCGGCAGACCGCTCGAGGAGCTGGACCCCGACCAAAGCGCCTCGGTCGCGGATGCGCGCTCAGCCCTGGCGGACGGCGCGCTGAACCTGGCCTCACTTTACGTCCTGGCCTCCACGCCGATCCAGAGCGTGGGTTACAACCCCAACTCCCGGGAGTTCACCCTCAAGTTCAGGTTGGGCGCCGGTACCTCGCTCAATATCGGCTCGGTCTCGGGTGAATATCAGGAGATCGGCATCCGTAAGCGGCTTGGGCCACACTGGACGATCACCACCGACCTCAGGCATCGAACGCTCGAGCCCGCTGCCGCCGATTCCGTGGATTCGACGCGCGGCAAGGCTTCGGCGTTTCTGGAATGGCATAACCGCTACTAGCGTTTTGACAGCGCGTCAGATTGGGATAAGATGCTGCTCATACCTATGAAGTCACCCGCTATCGCCAAAGCGCTTGCCGAGCAGTGCGAGGAAATTTCCGGAACCCTCAAGTCCCTCGCTCATCCGACGCGCCTGAAGATCCTCTGTCACCTGATCGACGGGGAGAAATCGGTGAACGAGATCATCACCTACTGCGGCGGCTCCCAATCAGGGGTCTCCCAGTTTCTCGCCCGCATGAAGCTCGAGCGCATGGTCACCTCGCGGCGCGAGGGCCAGTACATTCACTACCGCATCGCCGATCCTCGGATCCTGCGGCTGCTGAAGATTCTCAAGGACCTCTACTGCTGAGACAGGCTCACGCCGCCGCGCGCCCGGTCTCCTCGAAGAACCGTTCGCGCAGCGCCCGCTCGATATAAGCGAGGTGCCGGACCTCGTCGTCGCGATTGCGCCTGACGACGTCGTACACCTCGGGCGGCAGGATCCAGCCCAGCGCCCGGCGATACGTTTTGTTCGTGAGCTTCTCATTGGATTTCATCGCTCGCAGCGCGCCTTCCGTTCCCGTCACGCTTCGGAGCGCGGTCAAATCCCTTTCATACTTCACGGGCTCCCCGCCCATTCGCCGTACGGCGTTCGTAAGCTCCTCGACGTGGCGATGATGGTCCTTCTTGAAGCCTTCGAGCTCGTCGCGGATCGGCTCGACGTCGATCTTTTCGATCGCCTGGTCATAGGCGTGAATCGCGTCGACATCGAGCTGAATCAGCGAGTTGAGCTGCCCGATCAAGGTTTCCTGCTGGTTCATGAGACTTATCCTCCATGCCGTGCTTGCCCGGCATAAGGGAAATCAGCAAAGGACGGACCGGCGCGCTCGCTCTCTCAGGCATCCCCGGTCGGCAGGAGCGGACGTCCGCCCGGCGCTCCCGGGTCGTGCGGCAGGCTTCCGCGCGGCGAGCGCAGATAAGCGAACGGGGTGAGCTTCAGCAGATTCGAAACTCGCGAAGTGTAGATGTCCGCGTAGCGCTCGACCTGACGGGCAAGATGGCTTTTGTCATTGCCGGCCCGCATCAGGGGCCCCCACAGCGTGTTGCCCAGCTCGGTCGACCGGCGGGCGAGCGGGCCGATTTCCGAGTCGAGGGCTTCGACCCGCGCCCGCAGGGCCTGCGCCCGCTCGAGCAGCGCCTGCTCGTTCGCGAGCCCCTTGGGCCCGTAGGGATGCTGGAGCCGCTGGATCTCGAGCCGGTTGCGGCAGTTCTCCGCCTCGAGCGCTTCTTTTTCGTCCATGAGCGCGACCAGCCTGCCTTCGTCGGCCTCGAAGCTCCGCAGGGCCTCGATCTCCTCTTCGAGCTCGCGCAGCACCAAGGCGGTCCGCCAGCGGAGCACGCTCTTGGTGATCTTCACGTCCCCGAACATGTGGTCACCCACGTACAGGATCTCGTCGCCGGAGAGGCCAAGGCTCTTTTCAAGCTGCTGGGCGCTCCCGCCGAAGTACGCCTTGCCCTGCTGGAGCGGTCCGATCACGGGGGACAGCAGGCCCTCCTCGGTGACGACCTCGAAGCAGGGACTGGCCACGGTGAAGAAGCTCGGCTTGCGGGCCGCGACAATCACGTAGTCAAAGAGCGAACGCCAGGTGATGCCCTTGGGCAGCAGCGGGTCCATGGCATAGCTCATCATCGAAACCGTATAAGACCAGTCCGAGTTGGTCACGAGGAGCAGCTTTTTTCCGGCGTACTTCTGGTCGAGCAAGGTCAGCGGCATCTCCGGATCGAGCTGGATGAAACGGGTCGGATCCGCCACGATCTCCGCCTTGAGGCGCCCTTCCATGTGGGCGGCGTCGAGCGTCGAGCGGACGCGCGCGTACAGGTCCGCGTACCCGAGCACCTCGGGCAGCTCGCGCCGATCGAGCAGATCGACGAGCTGGGCGTACATGCAGGCTTCCGAGAGCGAAAAAAGCGTATTGAGAAAAACCCACCGCTCCTCGGCCAGATCGACGATGGTCCGGGCATAAACCTCGCGCTGTTCCTCGTACTCCGCCGGCCGGGTCCCGTGAAACGCCCGTTTGATGAAGCCGAAGCGATTGGCCTTCACCAGATTGCCCTTTTCGGTATCGATGATCAGACCGCGGCAGACCAGCTTGGGATCAAAGGAAAGATTGCCCACGGGCCAGCCGCGCACTGCCAGCCGCTCCTGGATATGGACGTAAGCGCGCCGTTCCCACTCCTCCACCTGGTAGTGAACGAGGGTATAATCCATGTCGTAGCCGATGGCCCGGATGGCCCGCATGTTCAGCGTCCGGTTGCAGAAAACTCCGCGATTCCGCTCATAACCTGCTGCGTCATGATCATCATAATTGGATTGCGCCAAAGTGCCCTCCGAATCTCCCGTCCACGCCTCACTGCGCTGGACGATCCTGTTAGCTGGCTATAAAGTACCCGCTTGAGGAGGGCAAGAGAATGACTATTTCCAAACAGCAGCACGACCCCGTTCAGGCGATCCGGGACATCCAGCACTTCGGCGAAGAAGGCGGCGTGGTTCCCGTCATCGACGTGGCCGCCACTTCCACCTTCATGCAGCCCGGGGACATGGAGAAAGCCTTCCATGGCGAAATCCACGGCTGCTACCTCTACAGCCGCCACTCGAACCCCTCCGTGGTCATGTTCGGCCAGAAGCTGGCGGCGCTGGAAGGCATGGAAGCGGCGATCGGCGTCGGAAGCGGCATGGCGGCGGTTCATTCCGCGATCACGCAGCTGCTGCCCGAAGGCGGCCACATCATCTGCTCGCGCAGCGTCTACGGCGGCACCTTTGCTCTGCTGAACAATATCCTGCCCCGCTTCGGCATCCAGACCACCTTCGTCAACATGGATGACCTCGCCGCGGTCGAAAAGGCGATCACCCCGCGCACGAAGGTCCTGTACACCGAGACCATGAGCAATCCGATGCTCCGCGTGGCCGACCTGCCGCGCCTCAGCGCCCTCGCGCGCAAGGCGGGCGCGAAGCTCGTCGTCGACAATACCTTCACTCCGCTGCTCGTCTCGCCGGCCAAGCACGGCGCCGACGTCATCATCCACTCGTGCACCAAGTACATCTCGGGCGCGAGCGATCTGATCGGCGGCGCCATCGTCTCCAGCCGCGAGTTCATCGACTCGCTGATCGACCTCAACAACGGAATGGTCATGCTCGCGGGCCCCGTGATGGACTCGCGCGTGGCTCATGAGCTCTACCATCGCCTGGACCATCTGCCGATCCGCATGCAGGCCCATTCGCACGCGGCGGACTTCATGGCCCGCGGCATGGTCGAAGCCGGCATTCCCGTCACCTATCCCGGGCTCTCGTCGCATCCGGATCACGCGCTGCTCAAGTCGCTGATGAACCCGGAGTTCGGTTTCGGCGGCATGATGGCCGTCAATCTCAGTGACCCGGTGAAGGCCGTGGAACTCGCGCGCCGCCTCCAGCTCGAAAAATTCGGCCTGTACGCCGTCTCGCTGGGCTTCTCGCGGACCCTGATGACCTGCTCCGCCGCGACCACCTCGAGCGAGATCCCGCCTGAGGAGCAGAAGAAAATGAATCTCTCGCCCGGCCTGCTGCGCATGAGCATCGGCTTCACGGGCAATGATCGCGTCATGCTGCAGCGGTTCCTGAGCTGCTACCGCGAGATTTTCGGCTGATAACCACCCGCGCCTGACGCGGAAAAAGCCCTGGTTTCACCGCAGCCGGCCGGCCCGGCGCGGATTGACCGTCCGGTAGCGGAAGCCTAAAACCTCGGCCATGTGGCTGAGGAAACTGCGACCGTCCGGTCTCTCGCTCGCGTGGAAATTTCTGCTCGTGGCTACGCTCCTGGGGACCGCGCGACCCTCGGGCGCGGCCGATGAGCGGCCGCTGCTCATGGTGGTCCTCGGCGACTCGATCTCCGCGGGGACTCTTTCGGACATCCCGATTCCGCGGGGGCCCGATGCGATCCGAAACGTCGTGCAATGGTACACCGAGGGCCAGGAGGCCTCAGCCATCATCGAGAACAAGGTCCGTTACTCGTGGGCCTCGGGCAACCGGATCCGCTCCCAGTACGCGCTTCTCAAGGCCTACCTCCGCCGCCGCGGCGAGAAGCGACGCCTCGAGGTCCTGAACGTTTCGGTACCCGGCGCGCAGACCGCGGACCTGCCCGAACAGGCCGAGCAGGTCGTGGAGGCCATGCAGTCGGGGAAATACTCGGCAATCGTCTACCTCACGCTGCTGATCGGATCCAATGACGCCTGCTCGAAGCACTACGACGGCGGAGTCCCCGTCCCGAAGATGCGGGCCAGCCTGGTGCGCACCTTCGAGATCCTCTCGCGCGCACTGAACGGCACGCGGCTTCCCGTACTGCTCGTCGGCATTCCGCGCATCCCCGACCTCGGCGAAGACCGCATCCGGAACGGACCCACTCTCTTCGGCCTTTCCTGCGAGCGGGTCCGCAACCGGATCCTCAAGCTCTGCAACCCGCTTCTGATGTGGGAGAGCTGGGACGAGTACGACCGTAACATGCTTGTCGTGGAGGAACGTAACCGGATGTTCCGGCTATTCACGGATGAGCTCAACCAGCGCCTCCCCGAGTTCGACGTCTTCTACACGAATCGCCTCTACAATCTCGAGATTCCCCGCGAAATCCTGGCGGCTGACTGTTTTCATCCCAACAGGTTCGGCCAGGAGATCATCTCGCTTCAGGTCTGGGATGACCAACCCTGGTTCAAGGAAAGGAAACCGACCCGATGAGCAAAATCGCGTTTATCGCTTTTCTGGCATGTTCCGTGGCGCTGGCCGCCTCAGGCGCGGCCTCGGCCGACTCCTCGCGCCCCGAGGAGCTTTGCGACGGCGTTCTGCTGCATCAGAATGGCCCGCTCGCGGTCACCACGGGAGAGGTGGCGGTCTACGAGATCCGGGTGACCAACGCCGGGCCCTGTCAGATCGACGACGCGGTCCTCACCGACTTCGTGCCGCGAAGGGCGACCTTCGTCGAGGCCATCCCGCCGGCGACGGTGGGACCGGCGCCGATTCCGACGCATACGCCAGGCATCCAGCTCCCCGTGGAGCGCGTGGAGTGGCCGAAGATCGCGCTCCGGCCCGGCGAAAGCAGCGAGGAAAAATTCCTGCTCAAAGTCCGGATCGAGGGCACCGGGCGTCGCGTGATGACGAACACCGCGTGCCTCGAGCACGAGTTCATCGGACGCCTCTGCGACTCCTTCGATACCTACGTCAAGTAGCGCCCGCCGGCTGCGGCTCCTCGCAGCCCCGGATTTCGGCGAACCGATCCGTCAAGAGGAGCCGGTGCAAGGCGATCTCGGCAAGCTGAAGCTGACTGCGGGCCGCGAGCGCCTCCACCGAGGCGCGCCGCCGTGCCTCCAGTGCGCCGAGGACCTGATTGAGATCCGCGAGCCCGGCTTCGTGACGCCTCACCTCGCTGGCATAAGCGGCGCCGAGCGCGGCCTCCGCCTCCTCCATGGCCGCGAGCCGGGCCGCGGCCCCTTGCCGTGAGTGAAAGAGCAGCTCCATCGTCGAGCCGATCTCCTCCTCGAGCATGAGCTGCCGGAGAGCGACCTCCTTTTCGCGGAGCTGGGAGAGCCGGATCGCGGGAAAGATCGCGTAGCCGAGGCTGAAACCCTCACCGGTGCTCAGGTCGTCGAAGGAGACATCCCCACCCGCGCCCATTCCCGGCGATCGCAGCGTGGTGCCGCTGATGAATCCGAACCGCTTGCTCCAGGTCCCCTCGTGGGTGGCCCTTCGGAGAAAGGCGAGCTGAACGGCTTCCGGCGCGTTCGCCCTCGCCTCGATGATCCGGGCGCCCAGCCCCGGCTCATCGAGCTCGACCGGCTGCGGCGCCGAGGAACGAACGGTGAGCGCCGTTCCGGGAGCCAGGCCGAGCGCCTTTCTCAGCGTGGCAAGCTCATGCTCGAACAGCTCGCGCGCTCCCGCTGCGGCGGCGTCGGCTTTTTTCACCTCCGCCTTGGCCCGGTTGACCTCCACGAGGGTTGCCAGGCCATAGTGATGCTGAAGCTTCACCCGCCGATGCATGCGCTCGGCCTCCTGAGCCGTCTCGCCGAGGAGCCGTCCGAGCTCCTGGTCCACGCTCACGAGAGAGAGCGCGGAGTAGGCGGACGCGTACTGGTTGAGCTTGAGAATCCAAAGGGCCGCTTTTTCCGCCTCCAGAAGCTCCTGCCGCGCGAAATAGTCGAACCAGTTGGACGGAACGAGAAAGGGAAACGCCACCTCGACCAGCGCGAGGCCGAAGCCGGCGCCCGTCGACGCCTGCAGGAGTACGCCCGCGTTCAACGACGGAAGAAGATTGGCGCGCGCGAGGTTGACCGTCTCTTTGGCCTCATGGACGCGAAGGGTTCCCGCTTTCACCGGAAGATTGCCGGAAAAGAGCTCCTCCCGCAGACTGGCCGGATCGAGCGTGATCCCTTCCAGCGGCGCGGGGCGCTCAAAGGTGACTTCAGCCTCGGAGATATCAGAGAGCCGGCACCCTTGGGGCACCTGCACCGTCTCCCCTTCGCAGGCGCTGAGCGCCAAAAGCGAAACGACCGCTACCGCTCCCAGGAGCCTCATGGCTGCGCCTCCCGCACGACGTCGAGCCAGCCGAGCGAGCCCCGCGAGCTATTGAGAACCTGACCCTTGAGACGCGTGCCCTCGATCGTCGCGTCCAGGCTGTTGACCACCGGACCGGACGAAGACGCTGTCTGGATGGCACCGCTGAGGCGCAGGCGCCCGGACTCGGGTTCGAAGCGGGCCACGGTGAACTGGGCGATCGGGAGCAGCTCATCGCCGTCCTCGCCCTCCAGCACGAGATTGAGACCGCCGCCGAGCGTCGCGACCTCGGAGACGTCGTTTTGGCCGGGGTTCTGTACGATCAGGATCATCGGCACCAGAACGAGCGTCACCCGACGCGCGTTGCCGCCATCGAAGTCCGAGAGCGTCCCCTCATAGCGCCCCGCGAGAGGTCCGAACTCCGTTTCCCTGCGATTGACGCTCTCCTGCAGCGCGGCCCGCTCGCGCGACAGCCGATCCGCCGCGTCGCCGCAGCCGCCGGCGAGGAGCGCCACCCCGATTAGAAAGATGGACTTTTTAGTCATATTCCGTTCCTTTCCTCTTGTGGAAAGAGATACCATCGATTCATATTCAAGTCTACAATTGAATTATAATGTGCTAATACACTAACCTTATCAGAAGATGCGCGGCAGCGGCGCTTTGCGGAGCGTTTTGTTTTAAGGAAGGACTGAAGATGAAAGCGTTCAAATGGAAGACTCTTGTGACCGTCCTGAGCCTGGTCACGCCCCCCTCCGGTTTGGCGATCGTGAAAGAGGAGGCGCGGGAGCTCGGATTCCAGGAGATCTGGTCGGCCATCCGGCAGCAGTCGCCCAGCCTCGGGTCCGCGCGTGCGACGACAGAGGCCGCGGACACGGCGCGCGCGCGCGCGGCACGGCACTGGTTTCCCCGCGTTTACGCCAGCGGGCGCTCTTTCGTCACCGACGATCCGGGAACGGCGCTTTTCGCCAAGCTGGGCGAGCGCAACGTCACCGGATTCGACTTCGCCCCGCTCGCCTTGAATGATCCGGGAACCCAGACGCACTCCCGCCTCACACTGGGCGCGGAGCTCGTTCTTTTCGAGGGAGGGGCGCGCGTCGCCCTGCCAAGGGCGAGAGAAGCCGGAGCCGAAGCGACAGCCCTCGAAGGCAAGGGAGCCGTCCAGGAGGAATACCGCCGAAGCGCGGAGGCCTACGGACTGCTCCTGCTTCTGGGCACGCAGAGGGAATCACTGCTTCGGCTCCAACGGCTTGCCGATGCGACGCTGTCCCGTTACGAGCTCGCGGGCCGCGCCAATCCTCTAGGTCATTCAGGCTACCTCGGACTCCAGAGCCTGCGCCACCGGATCAACGGGGAGCTGCTTCAGAACGAGGCGCGACGGCGCGGCGCCCTCGAGGCACTGCAGGCCCTGCTCCCCGAGCCGGCCTTCTGGCCGGAGGCCTGGCGCCCCAAGAAGATCACCCTCGCCCGGCACCTGGGCGACACGATCGAGTCACGACTCCCCACGGAGCCCGGCACCTCCTTCCAGCTCCGCGCGCGGGAGCTCACGGCTGATGCCGCTCGAAGCACGGCGTCGGCGCAGTGGTCTCTTTTCCTTCCGCGGGTCGCGCTCTTCGGCGAGGGAAGTCTTTCGGCCGGCCCGGGCGCCAGCGCCACCGCCTATACCGCGGGCCTTCAGCTCCAGTGGAACCTCTTTCATGCGCCCGACTATGGCGCGGTCGGGGAAGCGCGGGCACACTCCCGCGCCCTCGAGCTCGGAGCCCGTGCGCAGCAGGCCGGGGAAGCGGCCGAGCGCCTCTCCCTCCAGGCGGCGGCGCGGGCGCTCTCGGGTCAGCTCGAGCTCGCGACCCAGAGCCTCGAGCTCCTCGAGGAGCAGTCGGAAATCGCGCGCAAGCTCTTTCAGAACGGGCTGATCAACGCGCTTCAGCTCACCGAGGTCTATGCGCGACGCGTGGATCTCATCGTTGCCAAGACCCAGATGGAAGAGGGCCTGCTCAAAGCACAGGCCCGGCTTCTTACCCTTTCGTCCGTGGAGATTTCCCAATGACCCCGTCCCCTGTCCCAACTGATGCCCATGGCTTCGCCGGCAAACTGGCGCAGCTCTTCATCGACTCCAAGCTCACGCCCGTCATCGCGATCGCGAGCATTCTGCTCGGCATCGGCGCCGTCTGGCTGACCCCCAAGGAGGAGGAACCGCAGATCAGCGTCCCGATGGTGGACGTGACGACGCTCGACCCGGGCGCGACCGCGCATGAGGTCGAGCGGCGCGTGACCGAGCCGATCGAGCGCGCCCTGTGGGGCATCGCGGGCGTCGAGTACGTCTACTCGTCGAGCTCTCCGGGCGCGAGCCTGGTGACCGTACGTTTTCGCGTGGGCGAGCCCCTTGAGTCGAGCCTGGTCAAGATCCATCACAAGCTGCTCGAAACGAAAGCGCTTCTGCCGCCGACCTCCCCACCCTCGAGCGTCAAATCCTATTCGATCGACGACGTGCCGTTCCTGACGCTCACCTTCAGCTCGCGTGAGCGCGATGACTATTCGTTGCGAACGCTCATCGCGCCTCTCGCACGCGAGCTCTCGAGCACGCCGGATCTGAGCCGGGTCGAGCTGCTCGGGGGCTTGAGACGCGCCGTCCGCGTGATCATCGATCCCGATCGCCTCGCCTCCCAGGGCGTGGCGATCCAGGAGGTCACTCAGGCCCTGCGGGCCAACGATGCCAAGGGCCCCGCCGGCAAGAGCTGGGGGGACCGAGAGGTTTATGACATCGAGGTCGGAGGCCAGGTCCGCTCCGCTTCGGAAATCGGCAGCATCTCGGTCGCGCAAAAAGGCGGCCGCCTCGTCCAGCTCCGCGACGTGGCCACCGTCACCGAGGGTCCCGAGGAAAGGACCCGCGCCTCGGTCCTGATCTCCGCTGAAAACCGCGACGCACCCGAGGACGCCGTTTCACTCGTCTTCGCCAAGCGCAAGGGGACCAATGTCGTCGTCCTGGCCAAGGAGCTGAGCCGGCACGCCCGGACCTACGCCAAGAACCTGCCCGCCGACGTGAAGATGTCGGTCCTCCGCAACTACGGCGATACCGCGGCCGAGAAGGCCAAGGAGCTCATCGAGCATCTGCTCCTGGCGACGCTCTCGGTCTCCGTACTCATCGCGCTCGCGATGGGGCTCCGGGCCTCCCTGGTGGTCGCGATCGCGATCCCCGTGACGCTGGCGCTCACGATCGCGCTCTACTACTTCCTGGGCTACACGCTCAATCGCGTGACGCTCTTCGCGCTGATCTTCTCGATCGGCATCCTGGTCGACGACGCGATCGTCGTGGTCGAAAACATCGAACGACATCTGACGATGGATCGCAAGGCGGGAATTCTCCGCGCCACGCTTCGCGCGGTGAGCGAGGTGGGCAACCCGACGATCCTGGCCACCTTCACCGTGATCGCGGCGATCCTGCCCATGGCGTTCGTCCGCGGGCTGATGGGGCCGTACATGAAACCCATCCCCGTGGGTGCCAGCCTGGCCATGATCCTTTCGCTGTTCATCGCCTTCATGGTCACCCCGTGGGCCGCGGTACGGTTGCTCAAGGCCGAGCACGGCCGCAAGCCGGCCGAAGCCCCCCGTGAAAGCGCGCTTGACCGGCTCTACCGGCGCTTGACGGGCCGCCTCCTGGCGCGCAAGCGTGCCTCACTGCTCTTTGCCGCGAGCAGCGTCGCGCTTTTGCTCGCGGCCTCGTCGCTCCTGGCGTTCAAGGCGGTCAAGGTGAAGATGCTCCCCTTTGACGACAAGGACGAATTCCAGGTGCTGCTGGATTATCCCGCCACCACGCCCCTGCTTCAGTCCCTCGACTGGTCCACCGCGCTCGCGCGCGAGCTGAGCGAGGAGCCCGCGGTCGAGCGTGTTCAGGTTTTCGCCGGTGAGCCGGCCCCCTTCTCGTTCTCCGGCATGGTCAAGCACACCTATCTCAGACGGAGCGACTACCAGGCCGATCTTCAGGTCAAGCTGACGCCGAAGAGCCACCGTGACGAAGGCTCGCACGAGATCATCGGACGCCTGCGAAGCAAGATCGACCGCTTCGGCAAGGAGTACGGGGCCGTTACCAAGGTCCTGGAGATTCCTCCGGGCCCACCCGTCCTCTCGACGCTCGTGGCCGAGGTTTACGGTCCGACCGAGGCGACGCGAACACGCGTCGCCCGCGAGGTCCACGGGATCTTTGCCCGCACTCCGAGCCTCGTCGACCTCGATACGACGCTCCGACCGTCGCGTCCGCGCCGGGTCTATGCTTACGATCAGTCCCGCGGCGGGCAGCTGGGCACCCGGGCGATGCAGGCGCTGGGCGCGAGTCAGGAGCTCTTCAACGAGACGCCCGCCATCTCGCTCGCCGGCGTCACCGGACCGGAGGAGATCTTCGTGAACGTCTCGGTCAAGCAGTCCGTTCGCTCCTCCGCGGAGCCCTTCGCGGGCCAGAACATCCCCTCGCTGGAGTCGGGGATCGTTCCGCTCGACCGCGTTCTCTCTCCGCCCGTGATCGAACAGACCCGGACTCTGCATCGCAAGAACCTCAAGCCCGTCTCCTACGTCCTTGCCGAGCTTTCAGGCCAAGAGGAAGCGCCGGTGTACAGCATCCTGCGGCTCGAGCCCGCGCTCGCCAAGGCGGGGTACCCGACCCAGACCGCGGAGGTCCCGTGGAACACGCAGGCACCGGTCGTGAAGTGGGACGGAGAGTGGTTCATCACCTATGAGGTCTTCCGCGACCTGGGCGGGGCTTTTGCCGTGGTGCTGGTGCTGATCTACGTCCTGGTGCTCGGCTGGTTCCGCAGCTACTCCATTCCGTTGATCATCATGGCGCCGATCCCCATCAGCCTGATCGGCATCCTGCCGGGACACGCGCTCTTCGGAGCGTATTTCACCGCGACGTCCATGATCGGCTTCATCGCGGGAGCCGGGATCATCGTCCGCAACTCGATCATTCTCGTGGACTTCATCGAGCACCAGCTCCGCGAAGGGATGCCCTTGAAAGAGGCCGTGATCTCGGCGGGGATTCTCCGCTTCCGGCCCATGCTGATGACCGCGGCCGCCGTGGTGGTCGGAAGCTCGGTCATGCTTTTCGATCCGATCTTCCAGGGGCTTGCGCTCAGCCTGATCTTCGGGGAGGTCGCCGCGACCCTCCTGAGTCGAATGGCGGTGCCGCTGCTCTACTACTGGTTCGTGGGAAAAAGCCGGGTACTGGAAGCAACGCGTCGCATGGCGTAAAAGCTGCGCCGTACCCGCTTTTGTGGGATGATCCGGGCATGAAGCGCAAACTGTCTCTGAGGGACCCCGCGTTTCTCGCTCTCCTCTTCGTCGTGACCGCGGTCTTCTTCTTCTGGCCCTTCCTGGGCCTCGGCCCGAGCCGAGGGCTCGCATCGATCTACGTTCAGCTCGTCAAGACCTGGGCGGTGAGCCTGCTCGTACTTTACCTGCTCTTCAACCGCGCCCCTTCCGCCGAAAGAGACCGTGATGTTTGACTTCGGTACGCTCATCGCCGTCGTCCTCGCCTATCTTGCGCTTCTCTTCACGATCGCCTCCACCGTCGAGTATCTGCGCGGCAAGGGAAGAAACGTCGGCAACCAGGCCTGGATCTACGCCCTGACCCAGGGATCCATCGTCACGGCCTGGACCTACTACGGGAGCGTCGGATCGGCGAGCCGTACGGGCGTTTCCTACCTCCTGGTGGCCGCGAGCACGACGATCGGAGGCATCTGCTGGTGGGTGATCGTTCGCAAGCTGCTGCGCATTCACCGGGATCGTCCCGTGACGAGCATGGCCGACTTCCTCTCCGCGCGCTACGGACGCTCCCAGCTCGTGGCGGTGGCCGTGACCCTGCTTTCCGCGGCGATCGTCATTCCCTACGTCGCGCTCCAGCTCAAAGCGCTCGTCATGTCCTTGACCTACCTTTTGCCCGACAGGGAGGAGCATCGCCATTCCGCCTTCTTCGCGGCGATGCTGGCGCTGCTGGCCGGTATCTTCACGATGGTTTTTGGAGTCCGAAGGCTCACTCCCGGCGAACGCCATCCAGGCGCGACGGCTACGCTCGCGGTTGAGAACCTCGTCAAGCTGGGCGCCTTCATCTCGGTCGCGATCCTGATTCTCTATCAAAGCGGCTTCAACGGGGCCGGCGATATTCTGGAGCGCTTCTCCCGTACTTCCGCGCCCCGGATGCCTTTCTCGGGCCAAGGAGGAATGGCCGAGCTCCTGAGCGCCGTCTCCAGCGCGATCCTCGGCTTTTCAGCGGCCCTTCTGCTCCCGCGTCAGTTTCACCTGGCGGTGATCGAGAATCACGATCCAGCCCACGTGAACCGCGCGGTCTGGCTCGCGCCGCTCTATGTCTTCGTTTTCAATCTCCTCGTCCTTCCCATTGCCGCGGCCGGTCTGCTGGTCGGCATGAATCCGGCCGAAGCCGAATACTTCATCCTGCTCTTCCCGCTGCAGGCCAAAGCGGGCGCCCTGCTGCTGCTGGTGTTCCTCGGCGGCTTTTCCGCGGCCCTCGGCATGATCGTCTTCGATTCCCTGACGGTCGCCACCATGGTCTCCAATCACCTGGCGATCCCCATCGCCACGCGCTGGCGGGCCTTCTCATTTCTCAAGAGCCGGATACTGCCCCTGCGCTGGGCCGCGGTGGCAACCCTGATCGCCTGCGGGTATCTCTGCTATCTGGGCTTCGCTGAATCCAACACCCTCCCGGACCTCGGCCTGCTCGCGTTCGCGGGCACGGCCCAGCTGCTGCCGCTGCTGATCGGCGGGCTTTTTTGGCGAAAAGGGAATCGCAACGGCGCGCTCGCGGGCCTGGGCTCCGGCCTTCTCATCGTGACCTACTGCCTGCTCGTGCCGAGCCTCGCCGGAAGCGGCCTCATTCCGTCCACCCTCCTGGAAGCCGGTCCGTTCGCGCAGAACTGGCTCAAGCCGCAGGCGCTCTTCGGGCTGACCGGCCTGAGCGCGATCACGCACGCCTCGCTCTGGAGCCTCGGTGCCAACTGCGTCGCTTATATCGTCTTCTCCCTGCTGCTGCCGGTAAGCGAGGAGGAGGAGTTCGACGCCGAGGCGTTCGTCGACGCCTATGAACCGCGACTTGCCATGACTACGGGGCGAACGATGCCCCGCGAGGTCCCGCTGGAGAGGAAACGCCGAAAAATCTACAGGCTTTACCGGTCCTTTTTCAGCCGCGAAAAAGCTCGGGAACTTACGGCGACCTGCCTTTCGGGAAAAGAGGAGTCGATCTCGCTTCCCGAACTCGCCGAGCTTCAGGCGACCGTCGAGCGGGGTCTCGGCGGGGTGATCGGGACCGCCGCGGCACACGCGCTCGTGACCCGTTCCGGCCTGATCGACCGTGCGGAGCAGCAGCGGCTCTCGGCACGGTATGCGGAACTCTTCGCCGAGACCCAGCTTCCACCGGAGGTGCTTTACCGAAGAGTCGCCTACTACCGCGAACGCGAGCGCGTGCTCGCCGAGCAGGCGCTCCGCCTCGAGGCGATGATCAAGGAGCGCGACGAGGCTATCGCGCTCCGGGAGGAGTTCATCGGCATCGCCGCGCACGAGCTGCGGACCCCGCTCACCCCTCTCAAGATCTCCGTACAGTTCGCGGAAAAGATCGCTGAGCGCTCCGAAACTCCCGGGCCTCAGAGGGACCTCCTGCTTCAGACCCTTCGCAACAGCGGACACTTCGTGAACCGGCTTGCCAAGCTGGTGGAGACGCTCCTCGAGACGACACGCCTCAAGGCGGCGCGCTTCGTGATCGAACGGGAGTCTTTTGATTTCGCCATGCTCGTGCAGGAGATCATCCGACGGTTCCAGCTCGCGCAGGCTTCGGGCGCGGGTACGATCGAGCTCGACGCCGAGCGCCCTTTTCCGGTCCATTGGGACCGCTCGCGCATGGAGCAGGTGGTGACGAACCTTCTTTCCAATGCGATCAAGTTCGGCCAAAGCAAGCCAATCCGGGCGCGTCTGTGGCGGGAGGGGGAGACCTGCTTCTTCTCCGTGCGGGATCAGGGCATCGGCATCGCGCCCACCGACCAGCCGCGTATCTTCGCGCGCTTCGAGCAGGCCGTGATGCCGGGGGCGTACGGCGGCCTCGGCCTCGGGCTTTTCATCACCCGGCAGATCGTCGAGGCCCATGGCGGACGGATCACGGTCCAGAGCCGGCCCGGTCAGGGCGCCGAGTTCATGATCGAGCTTTCGGCGAACCCGGCCTGACGTTAATACCGCGGCAACTAAGCCCCCGACCCCTCGAAAGCACGCGGGTAGGAGCGTTTGAAGAAAGTCTCCGCCTCGGCCTGGGGCATCCGAAGAAAATGCGTGAAGTTCGGAATCACCGTGAAGAGCGGCAAGAGCAGCAGAATCCCCGCTCCGCAAAGGCTCATGACCCAGCCCACGCCGACATGCGGGATGAGGCTGCCAGCCAGCAGGACCCCGAGCGGAGCCATGCCCGAGGCGAGGAAAGCGAGGCTCGAGTAGACGCGCGAACGGTAGAGGTCCGGCGTGGCAAGCATCAGCTGCGAGTTCATATGAACATTCGCAAGCGAGTTGCCGAGTCCCGCGAGCGCCATCAGGAGCGCGGGCGCGACGAGGGTGGGGAGCCAGGGCATGCCGGCAAGCCCGAGGCCCATCAAGGCGACTCCACCCAGAATCAGCCGATCCCCCGGAATCCTCGCATGGATCTTTCCGACCGCGAGCGCTCCCAAGGTCACCCCTGCCCCGAACGCCGACTCGAGCAGGCCCAGGTAATAAGCGGGCATGCCGCGCGCCTCCTTGACGAAGACCGGAAGCGCAACCGCCATGGGGTTCGCCAGAAAATTGAGCGCCATGGCGACGATGCAGGTCCAGAAAAGCACCCGCACCCTGAAAAGGAACACAAAGCCCGACTTCAGCTCCTCAGCCCATTGGCGCAGGGGCGCGCCCCGTCGCTGCGAGGAAGGCGCCGACGCGGCCTGGGAGCGGATCACCGCACTCGCTGCCGCCGCAAGGAAGAACGAGACGCAGTTCACTAGGAGGGCGCCACCCACCCCGAGGAAGCTCACGAGCACGCCACCGACCATGCCGCCGAGGATGCTGCCCACCGAGTTCACTGCCTGCGTCTGACGCATCGCCCGCGGGATCTGCTCCTTCGCCACGAGCTGCGGAACAATGCTGGAAGAAACGGAGTTGAAAAGCGCCGTACCCACGGCGGTAAGAATATAGAGCGCGACCACCCCGAAGAGCTGAAAGCTCCCGCTCAAGGCCATCGCCGCCAAAGCGAGGAAGAGCGCGCCCCGCCACAGATCGCTCAGCAGCACGAGCCGGCGTCTTTCGAAGCGATCCCCGAGCGGGCCAAAAAGGGGAAGCAAAAAGACGCGCGCGACCATCGCCGGCGCCAGGATAGCCGACATGGCCGCGGCTGAACCCGTCTTGTCGAGGATCCACCAGGCGATGGCAATGTTGGCGCAGCCATCGCCGATGACCGAGACGAACTGCCCCGCCCGAAAGAGCCAGAAATCGCGACCTAAACCCTTCATCTCCACCCTGCCTTGCTCACCGCTTGCTGTTCTTCTGCAGGAGCGCCTTGATCCCCGACAGGTGCACGGCCACCTGCTCCTCATGCGCCTTGCGCAACTCGGCCGAGTCAGTGGCGTCCGGGCCGTGGGATTCGTCGCGGGTATGGATCAGCGCGGGCGGAATATCCTGCAGGAAGCGGCTCCGGTACCGCGGCACGGGCTTGCCATAGCGGATGCGGTTGCGCGCCCGGGTCAGGATCAGGTGATCCTTGGCGCGAGTGATGCCGACGTAGCAGAGCCGGCGCTCCTCGCTGAAATCCGTCGCCTCCTCGATCGTCCGTTTATGCGGCAGGAACCCCTCTTCGGCTCCGACGAGAAAGACCACCGGAAACTCCAGCCCCTTGGAGCCGTGCAGAGTCAGCAAGGTCACCTCGTCGGCCTTGGACTCCTTCTGCTCATCGCGCGCTTCCTCCTCCTCGTCCTTGGCCTCGAGCACCATGCGCGCGAGAAAATCCTGAAGCACCTGCAGCGGCCCCGCCTCTCCGCGGGCGCGACCGGGCGAGAGCTGCCCGATGGCATGAACCAGCTCCTCGACGTTGTCCCACTTGCGGGCGAACTCGGCGGGCTCCTCCGAGTCCTCCTCGACGGCTTTCTTCGCACCGATGCGCTCGATCGACCAGCGGCCCCACTCGGCCATCCCCTCGCGCGTCGCCGCCGTGAGCTCGAGCCGCGCGCGCAGCTCCCCGATGAGCTCCCGGAAGGCCACGATCCCGGCCTCGCCCTTGCCTTTGATCCCAGTGGCCTCCCCCAGCGCCTCGAACATCGGGACGTGCTTTTCGAACGCGAGCGTCCCGAGGGCCTCGATCGTGCTCTTGCCGATTCCGCGCGCCGGCCAGTTGAGGATCCGCCTGAGCGAGGCGTCATCACCCGGATTCGCCACGAGGCGCCAGTACGAGAGCACGTCTTTGACCTCCTTGCGGTCAAGGAAGGACATCCCGCCCACGATCTTGTACGGCACGGCAAAGCGCCGGAGCGCCTCCTCGAACGCGCGCGACTGGGCGTTGGAGCGGTAAAGGATCGCGAAATCCCGCCACGGCCGGTGCTCCTCCTGCGCGCGGTTGAAGATCTCGCGCGCCACGAAGTCGGCCTCGCCCCGGTCCTCTTCCAGTATCACCTCGGTGAGCGGCTGCCCCTCCCCGCGCTCGGACCAGAGGGTCTTCGGATGCCGCTTCGGGTTCTGGGTGATGACCTGGTTGGCGGCCTTGAGAATCGTGTTCGTGCTCCGGTAATTCTGGTCGAGGAGGATCGTGCGCGCGCCGGGATAATGGCGTCCAAACTCCAGGATATGGGTCGAGTCGGCGCCACGCCAGGAGTAGATCGACTGATCGTCGTCCCCGACGACGCAGATGTTCTGGTGCTTCCGGGTCAAAAGCTCCAGAAGCCGGAACTGCGTCGGATTGGTGTCCTGGTACTCATCGACCAGGATGTGGCGGAAGCGGTCGTTGTAGTGCTCGCGCACGTCCGCGTGGCGCTCGAGCAGGCCGACGCCATGATAAAGAAGGTCGTCAAAATCCATGGCGTTGAGGAGCCGGAGCTGCTCCTGGTACCGGCCGAAGCTCGCGGCCGCGGCCAGGGCGTAATCCGGTGAGAGCCGCTTGCTATCGAGGAAGTAGCCTTCGGCGTCCTCCGGCCGCAGCAGCTTGCTCTTGGCCTGCCCGATCTCAAAAAGGATCCGGTCGACGTCGAACTTGCGATCGTCGATGCGGATATTCTTGAACACCTGTTTGAGGATGTCCTTCTGATCGTGCTCGTCCAGAATCGTGAAGCTCGGACGAAAGCCGAGCTTGAAACCGTGGGCACGCAGGATCCGCACGCAAAGGCTGTGAAAAGTCGAGACCGTCAGGCCTTCGGCCGCGCCCTTGCCGGCGACCTTCGCCACGAGCTCGGTCACGCGTTCTTTCAGTTCCCCCGCCGCCTTGTTCGTGAACGACAGGCCGAGAATCGCCCGCCCCGCCACCTTCCGCTCCGTGATCAGATGCGCGATCCGGTAGGTCATGGTGCTCGTCTTGCCGCTGCCGGCGCCGGCGAGCACGAGAAGCGGTCCGTCCCGATGCAGAACCGCCTCCCTCTGGTTGGGATTGAGCCGACTCAAGTTGAGGGTCATGCTTCCTGGTTAAGCGAACTGTGAACGCTTGCCAAACGCTTTCTTGGTTTTTTTCGTCAACGGATTTCCTCCAGGTGTCAAATGCTTTGACAGCCTCGCCGGGGAACGCGCATTTTTCATGCGTCGTTTCGGCCACTTGAAACGGTGACTCCGGGCACAGGCCTTGCTGAACCATGGGTAAGCGGAGGCTTGCACGATGTTCAAGGTGAATCGGAAGACTTTTTTTGTGACGGGATTCCTTCTCGTCGGCATGACCTTCGTTCTCGCGCGGGACCAGGACCGCATCAACGCGGTCTACGGGGAGCTTCCCTCCGAGCTGGCCGAGGCGGCCAACAAGGGCCGTGAAAGCCTGGGCAACAAGATCTCCAACGTCTTTTTTGACCGCATCAGCGACATCAACGTCTTCAGCGCCCCCTTGGGCGACGATGGCCGTCTCCGCCTCAAGGTGAGCCGCGCCATCTTCAGTAACAACGACATCGAGGAAAGCTTCACGGTCATCGACCGCGTGCGCCTGCCGCTCTCCCTCCCCGTACTTTCGGTCCCGCTCGGGAACGCGTTCGCCACGTTCAACATCGGCCTCGGCGGCTCCCTGGACGTCACGAACGTCCGCCTCGTCAAGCCCTCGAACGCCCTCTATTCCGCACCCCTGCTGCGCGACCTGCGCAAGGGCGGCGACCTGCTCGAGCGCGCCCGGGCGGTGCTCAGCTCCGAGTGGTTCGCCACCGTACCCAAGGAGCTCGCCCCGACTCCCCCCGAGTCGC
>JAMPXZ010000196.1 GCA_023700925.1 Oligoflexia bacterium
ACCATTCGCATACAGTGCACATCATGGTAGCGATCTTTACGGAAAGTTAAAGAAAAATGGCAAAAATTTCCAAGCCGTCCGGCATCGCGGAAAATTTACTCCATTCTTTCGTTTTCGAGGTAATGAACCGTCATGAGCAGCGTTAGGACATCGACTTCGCACGCACTCCCGGAGCTGGACCGCGCGCGGGACCTCAGCACGAAAGCCCCCCCGGGCCTGCTACGGACCGAAACCTTGGACTGTGTTCGGGTGGGCGCCCATGACTTTCCCATCCAGGCCTTCACGATCGGATCGCCTGATCGCGCCCGTCCCGTACTGGGCCTCTTCGGTGGAATTCATGGTCTCGAGCGGATCGGAACGCACGTGGTTCTTTCTTTTCTGGAGTCCCTCTTCGAACAGCTCCGCTGGGACCGGCATCTCCGCCGTCTTTTCGAGGAAGTCCGGCTCGTGGCCATCCCGCTTGCGAACCCCGGGGGAATGGCGCTCAACCGGCGCAGCAATCCCGGAGGGGTCGACCTCATGCGAAATGCTCCCGTCGACGCCGAAGAGCGACCGCCCTTCCTGGCCGGCGGTCATCGCCTGGGGCCCTGGCTTCCCTGGTACCGGGGACGGACCGGAGGCCCGATGGAGCTCGAAGCCCGCGCACTCTGCGAGTTTGTGCGAAGGGAAATCTTTCCGTCCGAGTTCGCGATCAGCCTGGATTGCCATTCGGGCTTCGGGCTTCGGGACCGGCTCTGGCATCCCTACGCCAAAACGTCGCGCCCATTCGCGGCGCACGGCGCCGCACGCGCCTTAAAAGGGCTGCTGGATCGGACGCTCCCTCATCACGTCTACCAGGTGGAAGCCCAATGCTACCGAACGCACGGGGACCTCTGGGACTATTTTTTTGATGAACATCGGAACGAGTGCTCCGGGACCTTCCTTCCCTGGACACTCGAGATGGGCTCGTGGCGCTGGGTCAAGAAGAACCCTTGGCAGCTTTTTTCCCTCCAGGGCCCCTTCAATCCCGTCAAACCCCATCGCGAGCGCCGCACCCAAAGGCGGCATCAGGCGCTGATTGACTTTCTGCTCAAGGCGGCGCTCAATCACCGTGAATGGCTGACCCAGGAGTCCACCCCATGAAGATGAACTGGCTCCTCCTGCGCGGGCTCGCGCGCGAGCAACGGCATTGGGCCGAGTTCCCGAACCTGCTGCGCGCGGCCTTTCCGGAATCCACGATTCACTGCCTGGACCTTCCCGGAACGGGGACGGAGCGACGGCGCGCGTCCCCCCTTTCGATCGGTGCGATCGTCGCCGATCTCAGGGAGCGCTGGTGCGGCTCGGTTTCTGACGAGGCCCGGCTCGCAAGACCGTGGGGAGTTATCGGGATTTCCCTGGGCGGCATGGTAGCGATGCACTGGTCACACAAGCACCCGGCGGATTTCGCGCGTCTGGTGCTGATCAACTCCAGCACGGGCGATCTGAGTCCGCCCTATGCGCGAATCCGGCCGTCAGCTCTGGCCGCCGGTCTTCTTACCCTCTTTGCCGCGGACCCGCTCGCCAAGGAACGCCGGATACTGGAGCTCACGACCCGGCTGAAGAGATCCGATCTCACTTCGATCGCGCTGAAATGGAGCGAGCTCGCCGTCTCGAGCCCCATTCCCGCTCGCACGGTCCTCTCTCAAATCCTGGCGGCCGCCTTCTTCCGTGCACCCCGATCGCTTCCTGCTCCCGCCCTGATCCTTTCTTCCGGGCGAGACGCCTTCACCTCAGCCGAATGCTCCCAGGCGCTGGCAAAGCGCTACCAGGCACCCCTCGTGGTTCACCCGGAAGCGGGCCATGACCTGCCACTGGATGATCCGGAGTGGCTTCTGGCGGAGCTGCGACGCTGGATTTGCTAAGGACGCGGGAACCGGCAGGAGAAAACCGATCCCTTACCCAGGGTGCTCATCACGGAGACCGAGCCTCCATGCCGCTGCATGATATGCTTCACGATCGCAAGTCCCAGTCCCGAACCTCCGAGCTCCCGCGAGCGCGCCTTGTCCACTCGGTAGAACCGCTCGAAAAGCCGCGGCAGATGCTCCGAGGGTATGCCAGGCCCCGTGTCACTCACCTCAATCACCGAAGCCCCCGCCTGCTCTCGCCAGACAATACCGATCTCCCCGGCCGAAGGTGTATACTTCGCGGCATTGTCGAGCAGGTTGATCAGGACCTGCTCCAGCCTCCGCTGATCGGCAAATACCTGAGCCGCCTCAAAGCGCGTGCTGATACGATGTGACTTTTTTTCGAAAACCCTTTTCAACTGATTCAGGACGCGATTCGTCACCTCTTCAGTGGACAGAGGCTCGATATTCAGGACCTCCGATGATTCCAGGGACGAGAGATCCAGGAGATCCTCGACCAAGGTCATCAGGCGGTCTGAATTCCGGGTGATTGAGGTCAGAAAACCGGGATCGACGCCTCTCCCCGCCTCGACGTCACTCAAGAGAGTATCTGAGTAGCCCTTGATCGCCGTCAAAGGGGTACGAAGTTCATGTGAGACGTTCGCGACAAAATCGATCCGCATCTGCTCGGCGTGCTTGAGCTCGCTGACGTCATGAAACACCGCCACGGCGCCATAAACCTCCGCCCCTTTCACCAGTGGCGACACCGCGACGGAGTAGAACCGATCGCTGTCGCCAGAGCGGAGCGCGACGGCGCCCGTGGTAATGTACTTCCCCTCCCGAACCGCCCCGGTGAAGGCCTCGACGATTTCAGGCAGGCGAAAGAGTTCCCAGTAGCTCGACCTTCGCAGGTCCGCCTGGCCACACAGATCCGCCAGTCGCTGATTGTGAAAGAGTATCCGCCCGTCCCGGTCCACCGCGACCAGGGCATCCGATATCGAATTGATGATCGTCGCCTGGCGCTCCCGCTCCAGCTCGAGCGTATCCACCTTGGTTTGAAGCTCCTTCTGAATACCATTCAGGTAATCCTCGAGTTCCAGCCATTCTCCATAGGAGCTTCGCCGGGCCCAGATCGCCATGAAGGCGAGGAACACCGCCACCCCGGCGAGAAACAGAATCAAAGAGCGATCCAGGACTCGCAGCGAGGCCGATAACGACGATAGCGGGATCGCCCCCCGCAGTACGAGGTGCCCCGGCTCCGCTTTCAAGGCCCCATAAAGCATGTCGATCCCCTGCGTCCGGCTGCGGCGGACCGTGGCACCGAACCCGTCGGAGAGCGCCTGCCTGACCTCAGGGCGATTGACGTGATTGTCCATCGACTCCGCATCATGCGCGGAGTCGCAAAGCACCGCGCCCGAAACCGAAATCACGGTCAGCCGGAGCTTCATGCCTTCGGCAGTGGAAGCGCACCAGCCGGCCCCGGGAGGGCTCCTCAAGAAATGACTCAATCCGACGAGCGTTCCCTGAAGCTGCCTCTCGAGCGCCGAAAGGCTTTGTTCCTTGAAAAAGTGCCGCGCCGCGACTCCGGAAATCAGCAGCGCCAGCAGGCTCAGGCCGGTCTGGATGACGAGAAGCCGTGAAAATACCCGCCAGGGGAAAGGCCGTCGCTTGGTCACGGCTCCTGCCGCTCCTCGGATCGGATTCGATACCCGACGCCCCGAACCGTCTCGATAAAACCGCCCGAGGAACCCAGCTTCTTGCGAAGACCGAAAACATGAGTATCAATGCTTCGCTGGGTGACAAAAACCTCTTCTCCTTGGACCAGGTCAATGAGCTTTTCGCGGGAGAGGACGCGCCCTTCGTTCCGCATCAGCGCCACCAGAAGCTTGAACTCCGAGGCTGTCAGCTCCAGACTCTGACCGTCGGAACGCACCTCGTGTTTCCGCTGATCAAGCTCCAAGCGCCCGAGTCGCAGGATGCCGGACGGGCCCGTCGCCGATTCTTTCCTGCGGAGCAAGGCACGGATGCGCGCGATCAGGATCGCCACCGCGAAGGGCTTCACCAGATAATCGTCCGCACCCGCCTCGAGCCCAGCCACCACATCCGCCGTGCCGGCTCGCGCCGTCACCATCAGAACCGGCAACACGGAATCCTCCGCCCTGATGCGCCTGCAGATCTCCGTTCCCGACAGCCCCGGCAGCATCCAGTCCAGGATCACGAGGTCATAGGTTTGCCGCTTGAGAGCCGCTAAGCCTTCTTCGCCGCTCTCGACCGCATCGCAGGCGTAGCCCTCCCGCTTCACCTGAACGCCGATGAGCTCCCGGATGTCTCTCTCGTCCTCGACGATCAGAACTCTCGGCGCGCTCACTTGGTAAACGCCTCCTTCAGCCCGGCCCCTCGCGAGCCGTGGCGCACGTCCTCACCCGTGATCGCATAAATGACGTCTTCGGCGATATTGGTGGCGTGGTCACCGATCCGTTCCACATTCCGCGCGATCAGGATCAGGCTCAGGCCTTGCTCGATCTTCTCAGGCGAGGCCTTCATATGATGCAGGACATCCACGAAGATCTGGGTTTTCAGCAGGTCCACCTGCTCGTCGCGTTTGAGCACATCCCGGGCAAGCTTGAGGTCACGCTTGACGAAAGCGTCGATCGCCTCCCGTACCATGAGCTTGGCTTCGCGAAACATCATCGGAAGATCGATCAAAGGCTTGAGCGGCTCGCACGAGATGTACCTTTCGGAATTCTGGGCGATATTGACCGCCTGATCCGCCATTCTTTCCAGATCGGTATTGATCTTCAGGATAGCGACGATCAGGCGAAGATCCGCCGCCAGGGGCTGCTGCAAGGCCAGAAGCTTCACGCAGGCATCGTCCACCGCGATGTGATCCTGGTTGACCGTCTTCTCCACCTCGTAGACGTGACGAAGCTTCGCGACATTCCGCCCTTCAAGACCTTCCATGGCGCTGTCGATCGTCGTCTCGACGTAACCCGCCATCCCGATCAGGAGCTGTTTCGCTTCACGTAGTGCCGCATCAAAGTGGCGTTCCATGCTTCACCCAAACCTTCCTGTGATATACCGTTCCGTCCGCTCCTCGCGCGGATTCGTGAATATCTGAGATGTCGCTCCGGATTCGATCACCTCTCCCAACAAAAAGAAAGCCGTTCGATCGGAAATCCGTGCGGCCTGCTGCATATTATGCGTCACGATGACGATCGTGACGGTCCGCTTGAGCTCTGACACCAGCTCCTCGATCTTGGCCGTCGAGATCGGATCCAAGGCACTGGTCGGCTCATCCATGAGCAGGATCTTGGGCTCCACCGCAAGAGCGCGGGCGATGCACAATCTCTGCTGCTGACCTCCTGAAAGGCTCATGCCGGGGTGATCGAGCTTGTCCTTCACCTCTTCCCATAAAGCGGCCAGCCGCAGGCTCTTCTCCGCAACCTCCTTGAGGAGGCTCCGTCTTCGTATCCCCGCCAGAGTCAAGCCCACCACGACGTTCTCGAAGATCGAAAGGGCCGGAAAGGGATTGGGTTTCTGAAATACCATCCCGATCTCGCGACGAAGGGCGACGGGATCCACGTTTCGCCCATAGACCTCCCGCCCCTGCAGGAGTACGGACCCGCTCGACCGAGCTCCCGGGACCTCCTCGTGGAGGCGGTTGAGGCAGCGGATGTACGTGGACTTCCCACAGCCCGACGGACCGATGATCGCCGTGACGCTGTGCTTTTCGAAGCCCAGGCTTATGTTCTTTACGGCCGGCGAGTCGCCAAACCAGGCGTTCAATTCTCGACTTTCCAGTTCAATGATCATGGACCAGCGTTGCCCCTTCGTTTCAAGATTATCCTCGTCAGGACGTTAAGGCCCAGAACCGCCGCAACCAGTACGAAGGCCCCGGCCCAGGCCTGCCGGTGCCA
>JAMPXZ010000197.1 GCA_023700925.1 Oligoflexia bacterium
GCGGAGCCTCTGTGCCTAGATCAACGTCATGCCATGGGTGCATCAGTTCTCCAGAAGATTGATTACGGCCTTGCCGAGGCGTTTCGGCGTCTGGCCAGAGCTGTCGTAAAAGGACGCCGTGAAAAGCCCGGTCAGCTTTTCGACCTTTTTACGCTGGATGGACCGAATGGAATAAAGCTTGTGTTTGGAGGTATAGCCCGCAAGCTCGATGGACATCGAGCCTTTGGCGGTTTTGCGGATCTGCAGGTACGAGCGCTCGGGCTGCTGTGCGTCGTCCAGCTCGGTCTGATCGCCTTCGCGGAAGATGCATTCCCTGTCCGTCTGGCTGTGGCGGAAGAAGGTGCCTTCGATCACGCTGTTTTCGAGCTTCGCAAAGCTCGGATCGATCACACCGGTTAGATCGAGGTCCCCTATCTCGGTTTTGACGCTAAGCGTCTCGGGACAGGGGGTGAGCAGCTCGGCGCTCTCCTGTTCCACTCGCCTAGGATCACTGGCTGACCAGTCGCGCTCAAACAGCGCCGAATAGTGCGCATTGACCTCGCGTCCCTTGATCAGAACCGCGGCTTCGCGATTGTTCATCACGGAGTTTTCGTTCCAGTTGATGGAGCTCACAAGAGTCGCGTTGTCGTCAACGAGCGCGCCTTTATTGTGAATGATGGTGACACCCATCGCGGCCAGATCCGCGACCCGGGTCGTAAGCGGGAGCCCCTGCTCTCGCGCCAAGCGATTGAGCAAGGCCGCATTCTGGCGGCTCTTGGTGTTGCGGTTGCTCGAGCCGGGCGGCAGGAAGGCCGCATCGTCGTTGATCAGGATCCGAACGATCACTCCCCTCTTCGCGGCGGCAAAAAGCGCATCAATGAGAGGGGAGCGGCCGCCCGCGTTCTTCCACTCGAGCGCCAGCGTCATCTGCTGGATGTCGAGGCGGTAGCGGGCGGAGTCGATCATCCGTACCAGGCCGCGCAGGCTCGTCTCGGGCGAGGTGATCTTTTCGATGACCGGCGCGTCGTAGACGGGAAGCTCGGGCAGTTCTTCCACGGACGGAGCGCTCAGCCAGCGGCGGCTCGGAGCGGAATCCGCCACGGCAAACCCACTGGGGCCCGACGTGTCGTCCGTCAGCGCGCAGAAAAGGCTGACTGAGGCGCAAAGGGCTGAGCGCGAAGGTAAAAGAGACAGGATGTCTTCCTCGTTTTCGTTGGAATCCGAGCGGAAAATCGCAGCAAACGAGGAAGCGAGCCGGGAATCGTCGATCATGACCTCCCACCCGCGATTACCGGTCGAGCCGGCGACCGGATGGCCGTTGGGCGAATAATTCTCGGAGCTGATCAGGAGCGATTTGCCATCGACCACGATGTACTTTGCGTGATCGTAGCGGAAACGCCGATCGGCTCTCGTCTGCGCCGTCATCTCGACGTAGCGGTCCGAGTTCCGCATCCGCTGCATGGCGCGCACCAGCTGCGTTTGCAGCCCGCGGCCGGCGGCCGTGATTCCGCCGACGGGCTGACCTTCCTGGAGGACTTCCACGTGAACACCTTCGAGGATCTTGGCCTCAAGGGCTTCTGCCACCTCCACATTGCTCAGCTCATAGATGTTGATGAGGAGCGAGTCCCGCGCACTTCTAATGGCCGACAGCGAAAGCGCCAGCGAGCTTTCGGGCGCGTTGCCCACGTGCACGGGTACCGCGTAGGAAACCGCGGATGAAAGAGCGATCGAGATTCCGCAAAGAATCGTGAACGCAAAACGTTTGTTGAACTTCGCTGCCAGCGTCTGGTGCTGAACCATTGTCCCCCCGGTGTCCCCCCGGACATCTCTTCCGCACTCTCCAGTGCGGCCCGCTACCACCACTAATCGACAATCATTTAAGCCGCCCTACTATATGTTGTGTCTTTCGACATTTCGGCGGCCGTTACCCAGTGACTTTACCGGTGAACCGCCGAACTGCAAGAGGGAGACGGCTAAAAAAAAAGCCCTGAAGTATCCGTGTCTTTACGCAAGACGTTCTAAATATTGTTTATGTAAAAAAATGGCGCCAAAACCACTCGTAACGGAGAAGGGCCTTTTGTTTCGAGGGCTTGAATCGGGAACCTCAAGCGAGGGGTGACTTAGTCGTGATGCTGTGCGCTAGATCATGATTGCCGTGGTGCGTCGTTCGAATTTTTGGGTTCTTCCCTGCTCCAGATGAGGTGCGTGTCATGAGCAGAGGGCCAAAGTCCCTCGAATTCCTTCGCGGGAATGAGTGTCGAACGCGTCTCGAGGCCTGCCTCCGCGTAGGCGCGAAGAGCGAGCTCCCGTTCCCACTCTCCTTGATGAGCACTGAGAAGCACGAGCGCCGACCGCCGCGGCGCCAGCTCGCGCGCGTGGCGAAGAAGCGGCGAAAAGCCCGCAAAAGACGCGGGCAGTCCCCATTTGAGGCAGGGCCGCTCGGACACGAACGGATAAAAGAACGTGAAAAGAAGCGCTCCAGGGGCGTGGGTGGCCTCGGCGAGCCGGGGCAGCCGCGCTCTGAGTTCGTCCGCGCCAACCGAGGTGAAGTCGCGAAAAAGGCAGCTTGCCCCGCGCCCGGATTGTTCAGCGGCCCTACGTGCGAACGCGTCGGCGAAGTCGCGCCTGCGATAGAGATTCCAGTAGCGCCGGCCGCCATCGAGCTCAATTCCGAGAAGGTCCGCTCTCGGGAAGAACCGCGCGAGCGCCGGTGCATAAGACCAGTTGCGGCAGCCGACATCCACGCAGGCGTCGATCGCCTGAAGAAGCCCGGGATCGCTTTCAGAGATCCGCGAAAGAAGAAGTCGATAGTAGGCGTGCTCGCCGGCGAGCGACTTCTCGGCGGGTAAACGGGGCGCACCGGCCCGCAGCCGCAGGCGACCGAGGAGCTGCTCGCGAAGAGAAAAGGTGACGGCGTTGAGCTGGCGGGCCAGGAAGCGCATTGCAGTTTGATTCTGCCGCCGGAGCGAGGGCGCGGCAAGATCCAAAACCGCCAAAAGTGCCGCTGATTCAGATCGAAACGGGGTCGGGATGGTATTCGCGATAAGAGAAGTTATCGCGAATGGATCGATTTTGCCGCCCCCCGCCCACGCGGACAGCCACCCCTCGCCCGCCGGGTACAGGGGGATTGGTCTGGATTGCGCGGGCTGACTTCGATAAAGAGATTTCAGATGGAATTCGCAGGCGAGGGTTGCCGATGAATCTGCCGCCAGCCACCGACCCCAGGTGGGGAGAGATCATCACGGGAAAGTCGAAATACCCGTTCGATTTCCTCGCGGCCAAGATCTTTGTCGCTCGGGCGTCCATGGATGTGGTGCGCGACTCCTCTCCCACCAACGTCCAGCAGCTGTGCGGCGAGCTGCGGGAGCTGTTTTCGACGAACTCCCGTCTGGCATCCGTCAAGCGGGATCTGCAAAGGATCTTTGGTTAAGGGAGAATGGCGATGGGGACCGAAACGCGAGCGCTGCAATCGGTTGAGGAGGTCAGGGAGAAGATCCTGGCCGGCCGGAACCTCGTCCTCGCCGGCGACGAGATGCTTCTGGCGCAGCTTCCCGCCGGAAAGTGGATCGGAGGCACGATCCCCTACTTCATGGTGGAGACGGGCGGAGCGTGCGTGCAGGATCGCATCTTCGTGACTGAGCTGCCCGCATTCGTGGCGGGCATTCAGGTGCAGCGTTACGATGCGGAGTCGCTCCACACGGTTTATCTCGGAGCGCCGGAGAACGGCTTTTCCGTGATCATCATGCCCGCCTCCTCCCCTGCTCATTTCGAGTTCGCCCTCAAGGGGCCACGGTTCGCGAAGTTCGCTTCCCGTCCCCTCATCGGGTGGATCGCCGGAGTCTCACTCGAGAACGTCGGCAAGGTCGAGCCCAAGGTTTTTGATGGAAGCGCGTTACTGTCGTCCACTCGCGAGGCGGTGGTGATGCGCATTCTGCTGCCTCCCTCCAAGATCGCCGAGATCGGCATCCTCAATATCTTCGAGCAGTCCGAAGGCGACACGATTACCTTCCCCGAAGAGGGCTTCACGGCGAGAAGGGCGAGAGTGAACGGCCAGGAGGTCAATTTCGCGGACTACCTCCTCGAAAAGAAGTGGGATACGCGCCTGCCTCTCGTCGCGGACTATTACGGAGCGATGATCAATACGAGCATTCAGCAGATCGATCGCACGACGCACGAGGTGCGTTTTTTCGCGCCGGTCTTCAAAGGTGTGGTTTATCGTCACGCCAAGCCGGTGGAGTCCTATGTGGAGCGGTTTGCCGCTCAGCTTCCGGAGGACTGCCAGAGCATCGTGTTTTCCTGTAACTGCATCCTCAACTACCTGTACTCGGAGCTCGAGGGCAAGAGGACCGTCGGCGTGACCGGTCCGATCACTTTTGGCGAGGTAGCCTATCAGCTCCTGAATCAGACGATGGTCTATCTGACGATCAGCGATGCGAAATAAGGGGGCCCTCGGGAAGCGGGCGTTCGCTTGAGCCGTAGCGGATCGCGTGAGCCGCGGACTTTTCGATGGCGCTTTTGCGCTTGTCGTACCGGGTGATCATGTCCGGCGAGGCCCAGCCGGCGAACTCCTGGATGGCGCGGTCGGAGGCATTATGATCGCGCGCATTCGAGATGGCGGTGGCGCGGCAGGAATGTGGCGATACCCGGTTGGCGACGCCGCCCAGCTTCGCATAGCGGGTGACGATGTAAAAGACCATCGACGGGTCCATCGGTTTGTCGAGGATCCCGCTTCGGTTGTTGCGGATGGGGTTGAACAGATACTGGTCGACGGAGACGTCCTTGCCGGTGATGCGGAAATAGTGCTTGAGCGCCGCGACCACGGGCGGCGTGACCACCAGGAGACGTTCGACGTTTCCCTTGCCCTTGAGTCGCAGGACGGCCTGGCCACGTTCGGTCCCGAGATTGGACGTGCGGAGCTGGCAGAGCTCCGAGCGACGCAGGCCGCAGTAAAACAGCACCATCAGGATCGCGAAATGGAGCGCCCCGGTCCGCGTGTGAAGGTTCGGCACGGCCAGGACGCGCTGTACCTCGTCGTCCGTGAAGCCGACCGTGCGCGAGAGCCGGCGCGGATTCAAAAAGCGAACGCCCTCGGCGGGGTTTCGCGCGAGCTGACCTTCATCCACGAGCCAGCGAAAGAAACTTCGCAGCGTCGCTAGATGGCGGTCCACGGTCGTGTGCTCGAGGCCCTCGGAGAGCAGCGACTCCTTGTAGGCGATGAGCACGGAACGGTCGAGCGTCTCGTCTCCCCGCTCGAGCCGCCGGGAAAGAAGAAAGCCCAGAAATCGCTTCAGGTCTTTGCCATAAGCACGTCGGGTGTGCGCGGAGCGCTGATCGAGGAGAAAACCTTCCATGCTGAGCCGGAGCCGTTCATCGGGTCGCAGGAGTCTTGCGGCGGTAAGCGGACTATCCCGGTGGGCAGTCGTGGCCGTCGCGGGCGTCGGGCTCGCTACCGGGGGCGTGGCGGGAACTGCGGGGGGGCTCGCCCTTCGAGCAGGGGCGCGCGCCAGGGACACGCGGCCCGGCCGTGCGTGTTTCGCCGTGGCTTTCTTGCCCGCTGTGCCCGGCCTTCGTGTGCTTCTCGGGCGACGCCGGAAGCCGCGCAGCAGGAGTCTCCCGAGGCCGGAGCCAAACCCTTTCGCGCGTTTCTTCATTTGCGGCGCCGAGGGCGAAACGCGGCGACTCCGCTTGTCCGAAGTCGCGCGCCCCGGGAGGTGAATGCTTTGCTGAACTCCCGGACGCGTCGCGGGTCGAGAGGCTGGCCCGCCCGGCCGCC
>JAMPXZ010000198.1 GCA_023700925.1 Oligoflexia bacterium
CGCAACTATGGCGTCTATCGCAAGTCCCTCAGCCTGGCCGTCGAGCTGGTGTGTCCCTTGGGTGACATTCAGTTTCAGGAGGAGATGAAGCTCTCTCCGTTCGGTGGCGCTCCCGGCATCGTGCCGTCGATCCGCTGGGAGGCGGCGGCACCGACGTTGCGGTACGAGCGCGTCTTCGGTCGTCGCACCCGCGCGCCGAC
Source organism: Oligoflexia bacterium (assembly GCA_023700925.1). Lineage (GTDB taxonomy): Bacteria > Bdellovibrionota > UBA1018 > UBA1018 > UBA1018 > JAMPXJ01. Next base: position 201 of record JAMPXZ010000198.1, read on the forward strand.
CTCCGAGTTCGCGCGTCTCTACGGAGACGAGGCGCCGCGCGACGGGCAGGAGGTGAGCCGGGCCCTCGCGATCTCGACGGCCGTGACCGCGTCCCCCGGCGTGAGCCATGAGCTTGAGGTGGACGTCGGCAGCCGGACCCGGATCGAGTTGAAGATGGAACTTCCGGCCGAGGGCCGTTGCGAGCTCAAGCTGGCGCTCATCCCCGAGCGGGATCGTCGTCAGCCGCGCACGAAGATCCGTGTGAAGCCGACCGTGCTGCCCCGGGCGACGCGGACTCAGCCGTTCCCGCGCACGCAGATCCGCACCGGCAACTCGACGCTCAATCTGATCCTCGCGCAGGCCGAGGTCGACTTCGACTCGCTCGAGCTGCCGCTGGTGCCGAGGGACGACTCGGATAGCGGTCTTTACGTCGTGAATGCGGGGATTCCGCGGTACATGGGGCTTTTTTCCCGCGACATCCTCACCACCTCCTGGCAAGGCTCGCTCCTGAGTCCCCGCTACCTGCGCAACGCGGTCGAGAGCCTCGCCTTGCTCAAGGGGACCCGCTTCGACGCCTGGCGCGACGAGGAGCCGGGCCAGATCCCGCACGAGGTGCGGCTGAATCCCCGCGCGGCGATGGGTGAAACCAATCGCGAGCTTTACTACGGCGACGTGGTGTCGACCGCCTTCTGGCTCGTCACGCTGGCCACGACGTATCTCTGGGAAGGTGATCGGCAGCTGCTGTTCCGCAATCGCGATACGATCACGAGCGGCTGCGCGTGGATCCGGCGCCGGCTCGGGCAGGGGAACGGCTTTCTCTACTACGCGCCGGGCACCGCCGAGGGCAACCGCCACCACGCCTGGAAGGACTCGGGCGACGCGATCGTGGATCGCCAGGGACGGATCGCGGTCCCGCCGCTCGCCGCGTGCGAGGTCCAGGGGTACTGTTTCATGGCGCTCCTGGCGGCCGCCGGACTTTCGGTCGCGATGGGTGAGGCGGGAAAGGCGCGGGAACTCTTTGACGAGGCGCAGGCGCTCAAACGGCGCTTCAATCAGGCGTTCTGGATGGAGGAGCAGTCCTACTTCGCGGTGGCGCTCGACGGGGCCGGGCGAAGAGTCGACTCGGTCACCTCGAATCCCGGCCATTGCCTGGGCTGCGGAATCATCTCACGCGATCGCATTCCCGCGGTCGTGGCGCGGATGATTTCCGACGATCTCTTCTCCGGGTGGGGGATTCGCACGCTCTCGTCGGCCAACCCGGCTTTTGATCCGTTCTCTTACCATCGCGGCTCCGTCTGGCCGGTCGAGAACGCCACGATCGCCGGTGGCTTTCGTCTCTGCGGCTTTGACGAGCCCGCGCTGCAGCTTATCGAGGCGCAGCTTGCCACGGCCACCTTGTTTCCCGGGATGCGCCTGCCCGAGCTGCTGAGCGGTCATGCGCGGAGCGAGGCGTATCCGATTCCCGGCCTCTACAAAGACGGCAACACGCTGCAAGCCTGGTCGGTGTCGGGCCTCTTCTTTTCGATCCTGATTTTGCTCGGGCTTCGGCCCGTGGCCCCGCTCGGGCTGCTGCTCGTGAAGCCGGCGCTGCCGGATTGGCTGCCCTGGCTCGAGCTTCGGCAGCTTCGGGTGGGTTCGGCCCTGGTGGATCTGCGGTTCTGGCGGGATTCGGCGGGTAAGTCGCGTTGGCAAGTCCTTGCCAAGCAGGGCTCGTTGCGCGTGCTCGAGCAGCCGGCGGAGCTGGATCTCGAGGCGACCCTCGGCTCCCGGATCCGCGATGCGCTGAGGAGCGTTTTCAAATCCGCCGCATGAGCGGCAGCAGAAAGGCGGCTTCAAAATGAGCGGAAATCAGTTTACGGACAGAACGGTCGTCATCACCGGCGCGAGCTCGGGCCTCGGTCGCGCCACGGCCGTCGAGTTCGCCCGAAGAGGCGCCAGGCTCGGCCTCGTCGCCCGGGACCGGGACGGACTCGAGGCGCTCGCGGCCGCGCTGAGGGTGCGAGGCTGTGGCGTCGAGGTCTGCGTGGCTGACGTCGCCGATCCGGAGGCGGTGAAGACTGCCGCGCGACAGGTCGCCGAGAGGTTCGGGGGCATCGATGTCTGGGTCAACAACGCCGCGGTGGCCGTGTACGGGGAGCTCGATCAGGTGCCGCTCGTCGAGCAACGGCGGGTCATGGACGTCAACTTCTTCGGGCAGGTTCATGGCGTCCGCGCGGCGCTGCCTTTCCTGGAGTCGAGCTCCTTTGGCGGGCGCATCGTCGGCATCCTGAGCGTGCTCTCGGAAGCGGCGGTCCCGCTGCAGGGCGCCTATACCGCGAGCAAGCACGCGCTTTTCGGAATGTACAAATGCCTGCGCGAGGAGCTGATCCATCGCCATTCCCGCGTGCGCGTGGCGACGATCTTCATTCCCTCGCTCGCCACCCCGCTCTTTGACCACGCCAAGACCTACATGGGCTATCGGCCGAAGCCCGTGGGGCCGGTGTACCGTCCCGAGGGCTATGCTCGCCTGGTTGTCGACGAGGCGTGGAGACCGCATTTCAAGAGCGCTCACGGAGGGCAGCCGCGGCTCGGGCTGTTCTTCTTTCGGAACTTCCTCGGGCTTTCGAACGTCTTTCAGGGCAAGACCGCGTACCGCGGCCAGCGCAGTCCCGAGCCCAAAGGGGTCGCGGGGGGAGATAATCTCTTCGCGCCCATGCCCGGTTACTTCAGCGTTCGCGGCTCCACGCCTCCCACGAAGCGAATCGAAGGGATCGAAACGGCGGTGCGGGCTCTCGGCTACGCCGCCGGGCTCGCGGGCGCGCTCGCGCTGCTGCGGGCGGGAAGGGCCCGGGGCCAGCTTTCGAAAGGAGAGGCGGCATGAGGCGGGCGCGAGCCCTGACCGACGTTCAACGCCATTATGATCGCCTGGCGCTGCTCTATCGGGTCCTCTGGGGTGAGCACGTTCATCACGGCTACTGGGGCTACTCCGAGGGCCGGCGCGACGGGGATCCGCCGTGGCGCGCGCAGCTCCGCCTGATCGAGAAGCTCGTGGATTTCGCGGGTATCGGCCCGGGCGCGGCCGTGCTTGACGTCGGCTGCGGGACGGGAGGCTCGGCGTTCTGGCTCGCGGAAAATCTCCGGAGTCACGTGCTTGGGATCAATATCAGCCCCGTGCAGCTCGGGATCGCGCGCGAGCAGCTGAAGCTCAAGGGCCTGGAGGAGCAGGTGCGCTTCGCGCGGATGGACGCGGGCCGGATGGAATTCGAAGGGCGCTTCGACGTGATCTGGACGATCGAATGTGTCGAGCACCTGCAGGACAAGCCGCGCTTTTTCGCCAGCGCGGCTCGGCTGCTCAAGCCCGGCGGGGTCCTGGCGATGGCGACCTGGCTGGCCGGGCCCGCGGCCGATACGCCGAAAGGGGAGCGCCTGCTCGCGGAGATCCGCGAGGCGATGCTTTGCCCGTCGCTGCCCGGTGCGCAGGACACCCTCAGGGCTCTCGGAGAGGCGGGCTTTTCGCGGACCGATTTTCGCGACATCAGCAAGGAGGTGGCGCCGACCTGGGGCTACTGCGTCGAGATCGTGGAGAGGCCGGGAGTGAAAACCCTGTCGCGGGTGATGGGAGATGCGGTCGCCCGTTTCGTCGACTCGTTCGAGCTCATGATCGAGGGGTACTCGTCGCGCGCCCTGGCTTACGGAATCTTCGCGGCGAGAAAGGCGAGCGCCGGCCGATGAGCTACCTGTACGCCTTCCGTTCCGTTTCGCCCCGCTACCGGCTCGGGCAGCGCGAGTCGCTGGAGTGGCTCGCGGCGGCGCACGCCGAGGCTGAGTGGAAAATGGGGACGCAGGGGGCCGACGCTGAGGAGCGCTTCCGATCGCTTCTCCTGCGGTTCGGTTGCGGTCCCGCGCACATCGCGACGCGGGGCCATGAGCTCGAGGATCTCACTCATCGCGACTTCGCGCGGATGCGGGTGTTCGGTCGCGAGCGGCCGCCCGAGGGCGCCGGCGTCACGATCCGGGCGGAGCTTTTTGCCGCAACGGCCACGCGGGTTTTCGAGTCGCTCTATCCCGAGGGCGGGTCCGCCGCGCCGGACTCACTGATCCACGTCACCTGCACGGGCTACCTTTCGCCGAGCGCGGCCCAGCGACTCGTCGCCGCCAGGGGCTGGGGCTCTCGCACCGAGGTGACCCACGCGTACCACATGGGTTGTTATGCCGCCGTTCCGGCGCTGAGGATCGCGCGCGGCGCCCTTCTTCAGGGGGCCCGGCGCGCCGACGTGGTGCACACCGAGCTTTGCACCCTGCATCTGAATCCGGCCGCGCACGAGCCCGAGCAGCTCGTCGTGCAAAGCCTTTTTGCCGATGGTTTCATCGGTTATTCGGCGGCGGACGAGAGGCCCGATGGCGAGGCCCCGGCCTTCCGGCTCCTGGCCCAGGGCGAGCGGATCGTGCCGGATACGGCGGAGGCCATGCGCTGGGTGAGCTCGGAGTGGGGGATGCGGATGACGCTCTCGCGCGAGGTCCCGGCGCTTCTGGTAGCGGGGCCGGGCTTGGCAAGCTTCCTCGGTGAGCTTTTCGCGCGCGCCGGGCTCGACTTCGAGAAGGAGCGATCCGAGTGCGTGTTCGCCGTGCATCCGGGCGGGCCGCGCATCATCGAGGCGGTTCGGGAGCGCCTCGCGTTGCGGGAGGCGCAGGTGGCGGAGAGTCGCCGGGTTCTTCGCGAACGCGGCAATATGTCCTCGGCCACGCTCCCTCACATCTGGGAGCGGCTGCTCGCGGACCCGGACGTGCCGGGCGGTCGCCGCGTGGCGAGCCTGGCCTTCGGGCCGGGACTTACGGTCTGCGGCACCTTGATGGAAAAGGAGGCCTAGCGGTGGAGCCCGCGCTGCTCATCGTTCCGGGCCTGCTTCACGGGGCGGCGATGGCCGCGGACGAGGCCTGGTTTCATCGCCGAAGGGAGCTGCCGCGTTGGGAACGGATCGGCCATCCGATCGACACGGCGTCGGTTCTCGCGTGCTTCGCCTGGCTGTGGCTGCGTTCTCCGGGCTCCGGCGCCCTCACGGGTTTCGTGGCGCTCGCGCTCGGATCGACCCTGCTCGTGACCAAGGACGAGGCGATCCATGCCGAGCGCTGCTCGGCCGGCGAACATTGGCTGCACGCGATCCTGTTCACGCTTCATCCGATGATTCTCGGGGCCGCGGCCTGGCTCTGGTGGCTCTCGGCCGACGGACGGGACGGCGGCGTCTTCGCGCCCTGGGTCGGCCTTCAGGCGCTACTTGCCGCGGCTTTTGGCGTGTATCAGCTCGTGTACTGGAACCTGATCCGCCGGGAGGGAGGCCCGTGAAAGCGAGAATCAATAACCGGATTTACGAGGAGCTGGGCGAGCGCTGGTACGGCGCGCAGGATGATCCGGTGGCGCTGCTGCGCGCGGAGGCGCGGGTGCGCGATGCCTGGGCGGCCGGGGTCCTTCGCGCCCGAGGCGCGCGCGAGGTGATCGATATCGGCTGTGGCGCGGGTTTCCTGGC
>JAMPXZ010000199.1 GCA_023700925.1 Oligoflexia bacterium
CCTCTTGGGGGGTTCACGTCCCAGATGATAGCCGCTTTTATGGCCAAAACCACTGCAGAGTTTCAAGGGAATGGCCGTTGCAAGCCGCTTCACCCATGAAACGGACCGCGACAGCGAGAAGATCGGTGGCAGGGCAGGCGGGATCGGCGCGGAGTAAACCGCGCGTAACCCGGCGGGCGCGAAATGCACCGCGGCGGCGGCAGCGCAGGCTGGCGGCAGCGCACCTGGGACGACGCATGGGAGAGGAGCAGGACGCGCCGCTCGGGCTGGCCTCGCCGCCGCGTCGAGCGACCCAGCGCGTGAAAAGCGTGAGAGCCGGACGGAGGCGACGTCCGGTGCGGCGCTCACCCGCGCTCTGGCCGGGGCTCCGCACGCTCCTTTTGCGCTGGTTGAGGTAATGCGGGCGCGGCGCTGAACGTTACGGAGCCTGCGCTCACGCGGCCCGGTCCCGGGACTCCTCCGGCATTTCGGTCACGCTCTTGAGGGCGATCACGTCTTTCACGTCCGAGTAGCGGATGACTCCGATGGGAATCCCGTCCTCGTCGATCAGAGGCAGCGCTTCGTACGGCGCCGAGGCCAGCTCCGGCAGGATGTCCGAAAGTGCATCGTTCAGCCTGACGGCGCGGGGGGCCTCGACGGCGAGCTCCGAAATGGGAAGCTGGGACCAGAGGCGCCGCGGCAGGCGCCGGATGTCCGCGAGCGCCGCGAGCGTGGGCGCGCCGCCGGGCGCCAGCAGCGGAAGCACCGTGGCTCGATACTCGAGCATCCTGCGCACGGTCTCAGCGATGGGAGTCGCGGGTGGCAACGGCTCGAGCCGAACACTCACTTCGCCTACCGTAAGCCCTCGCAGCCAGCCCCGGCTTCGCGTGATGAAGAGCTCGGCGCTCGCCGCGCCGTGAATAAAAAAGGCGATGAGAACGAGGAGCAGGTTGAAGCTCAGCGCCCCGAGGATTCCGAGCGTCCAGGCGAACCCCTTGCTTGTCCGGACCGCCAGCTCGGTCGCACGAGCGTGGCCCAGCCGGGCGCCGAGGAGCGAGCGGAGCGCGCGTCCGCCGTCGAGCGGGAAGGCGGGCAGCAGGTTGAAGATCGCGAGCACCAGGTTGGCGCGCGAGAGCCAGTAGGCGAAGAAGTGGGTTTCGGCCCCGTCAAAGAGCGGGCCGCCGTAATGGAGCGCACCGGCGATCGCAAGGCTCACGAGCGGGCCCACGACGGCCAGCTTGAATTCCGCGTACGGCTTGTCGGGGATCTTTTCCATCTCGGAAACCCCGCCCAGCATCATCAGCGTGATTCCATGGACGCGGACGCCCTGGGCTTGCGCCATCAGCGCGTGGCCGAACTCGTGGAGCGCCACCGAGGCGAACAGCCCGAGGGCGAAAAGCAGGGCCCAGACCAGCGGCCCGCCGCTGAGGTCCATCGGATCGATTCCCGAGCGGAGCGCGATCGACGGGAACTGGAAGCGGGCGACGAGGACCACATAGGCCAGCAGGAAGAGCAGGCTTATGTGAACCCGAAGATCGATGCCGCGAAAACTCGCGATCCTCAAACCGCCGCGCGATCTCATGATGAGGAGTGGCTTTGCAAGAGCGGCTCCCGGGGCTATGATCCGGACCATGTCCTCCCCAGCATGGTCGGCGGCGCATATGCCCGCGGTTTTTCTCAGTCATGGTTCCCCGATGCTGGCGCTCGCCGAAGATGACTTCACGCGCGCGGTTCAGGGGTTTTTCAGAGCTGTGCCGCGGCCCCGGGCCATCGTCGCCCTCTCGGCGCACGGGCTCACCGAGGGCGGGGTCGTCAGCGTGGATGCCGCGGCCCAGTTCCGACCCGTCTATGACTTCGGGGGCTTTCCACGCGAGCTGTACCAGCTGAAGTACCCGTGCCCGGGGGCGCCGGAGCTGGCCGCCCGGATTGCATCACTGCTGCAGAAAGACGGGATCGCCGTGCAGCTCGAGGCCCATGGGGGGCTCGATCATGGCGTCTGGATTCCGCTCAAGCTGGCGTATCCGGAGGCGGACATTCCGGTGGTGCAGGTGTCGCTGCCTTATCCGTCGGATCCCCGGCGGGTGCTGCAGCTCGGACGGGCGCTCTCGCCCTTGCGCGCGGAAGGCGTACTCATTCTAGGGAGCGGCGGCGCGGTTCACAACCTTTCGGAGCTTGTCTGGCACGAGAAGCAAGGCGCGGGCGCTTCCTGGGCGCGGGAGTTCGAGGCCTGGCTGAAGGCCCGCCTGGCCGCCCGGGACGTCGAAGGTCTGCTGAACTTTGAGACCGAGGCCCCCGGTTCCGCGCAGGCGCACCCGACGGCCGAGCATTTCTTCCCGATCTTCGTGACTCTCGGTGCGGCCTGGCCGGGAGACCGGGCTCAGCTCATCTACGAGGGGCTGCAGTACCATTCGCTTTCGCTTTTCAGCTTCGCCCTGGTCGGGGAGGGGGATGCCGAAAGTGGGACCGTTCTATCAACTTGAGTTCCTTGGGGAAATACCGCGACAAAAGCCTTGTTTTGGCTGCCAAATCCGGTGTACAGAGGCGTCATGCTGCTCACGATGATGAAGGCTAAGATTCACCGGGCCACCGTTACCCAGGCCGACCTGGAGTACGAAGGCAGCATCGCGATCGATTCGGTCCTGTTGCACGAGGCAGGGATCCTGCCCAACGAGCAGGTCCACATCTATGACGTCAATAACGGCAACCGCTTCGTGACCTACGCGATCCAGGCCCCCAAGGACAGCCGCATGATCTGCGTGAATGGGGCGGCCGCGCGCCTGGTTCAGCCCGGGGACAAGCTGATCATCGTCGCCTATGCGCAGCTCAGCGCGGACGAAGCGCGCGATCACAAGCCGCGAGTCCTTTTCGTCAACGATCGCAACGAGATCAAATAGCGCCTGCGTTGACACCCGGGCGGCGGCTATGCCACGCTGGGGCCGTGAACATCACTTTCGATCTGTCGCAGGAATTGGGCTCCTGGCTCTGGGCCGTTGTCGCGCTCGTCGTGGCGTTGTTCGGCTTTCAGGGCCTGAAGAGGCTCTTGTGGAAACGTCTCGAACTTTGGGCCGCGAAGAGCGCCTCCACCGTCGACGATCTGCTGCTGGAGCGGCTGAGCGCGCCGGTGTCGTTGCTGCTCCTGATCGTGGCTTTTGCCATCGCAAGCCAGGTCGCCCCGGAGCAGCTCAGCGAGCATCCGGGCGTCATGCTTTTCATCAAGGTCGCGTTCGTCGCTACCGGGCTCTGGGTGCTCGATCGGCTACTTTCCGTCGCGTTCAAGGCCGGGCTCTCCAAGGCCAAGCTCGGCCAGAGCATGCGCCAGCTCCTGCTCAATCTCTCGCGGGCGGTGCTGTACTCCGTCGGTGGCCTCGTGGTGCTGGATACGGCGGGGATCTCCATCACGCCGGTCCTGGCCTCGCTGGGCGTAGGCTCCGTGGCGGTTGCGCTGGCGCTGCAGGATACGCTGAGCAACTTTTTCAGCGGCCTTTACCTGCTCGCGGACGAGCCATTCCGCATCGGCGACTTCATCCGGGTCGAGGACGGCGTCGAAGGCCATGTCGAGAAGATCGGCTGGCGCAGCGCGCGGATCCGTACCCTCGGGAACAATCGGATCGTCGTGCCGAATTCCAAGCTGGCCTCGAGCCGGCTCACCAATTTTGACCTCGAGGATCGGGAGCTTTCGCTTCCGATCGAGGTCGGCGTGGGCTACGAGTGTGACCTTTCGCGCGTGGAAACCGTGACGATCGACGTCGCCCGGCAGATTCTCAGTACGACGCCGGGAGGGGTGCCCTCATTTCAGCCGGCGGTTCTTTTTCACACCTTCGGGGATTCGAGTATCGGCTTCACCGTGGTGCTGCGGGCGCGGCAGTACACGGATCAGGCGCTGCTCAAGCACGAGTTCATCAAGGCGCTTCACAAGCGCTATGCGGTTGAAGGGATCTCGATCCCGTTCCCACAGCGGGTGCTGCACGTGAAACCCGCTGAGTTCGCGGATATCGCCGCGTCGCTCAGGCTTCCCGGGGTGGGAGCTCCCGCCCTTGCTCAAAGTAGCTCGGCCCCGCGAGGCGAATGACCGCTCCGCCCAGGCAGACATCCCCGTTGTAAAAGACGACGGATTGCCCGGGCGCGATGGCGCGCTGGGGCTGATCGAACTCCACACGCAGCCGATCGCCCTCGATGCGGGTGATGGTGCAGTCCTGGTCGGGCTGCCGGTAACGGATCTTCGCGCGGCAGCGGAAAGGCAGGGATCCCGGAGCCGCCTTTGAAACCCAGCTCGTCTCGGCCGCTTCGAGCCAGTCGGCGTAAAGCGCCGGGTGGCGCTCGCCGCGCGCGACCCAGAGCACGTTGCGCGCCGGATCCTTGCCGACGACGAACCAGGGTTCGCCCTCGCCGCCGAGGCCGAGCCCCTTACGTTGGCCAAGCGTGTAGTACGCGGAACCGGTGTGGCGGCCAACGACCTCTCCGTCCAGGGTCCGCATCTCGCCAGGTTTGCCGGGGATGTACTTGGCGAGGAACGGGCGGAAGTTGCGCTCTCCGATGAAGCAGATGCCCGTGCTGTCCTTCTTGGAGTGGGTCGGCAGGCCCGCCTCGCGCGCCAGCTCCCGCACGCGGGGCTTCTCGATGTGGCCGATCGGGAAAAGCACCTTGGACAGGATGCTCTCGTCGAGGGTGTGGAGGAAATACGTCTGGTCCTTGCCCGGATCGACTCCCTTGACGAGCTGGTGGTGACCGCCAACGCGCCAGTTCTGGCAGTAGTGCCCGGTCGCGAGGAAGTCAGCGCCGAGGCTCAGGGCTTTTTCGAGAAACGCGTTGAACTTGATCTCGCGGTTGCAGAGGATGTCGGGGTTGGGCGTGAACCCGGCGCGGTACTCCTCGAGAAAGCGGGTGAAGACGTTGTCCCAGTACTCGCGGACGAACTCGACGCCGTAGTAGGGGATTTCGAGGCGCTCGCACACCCGCGCTACGTCATCGTAGTCGCGCGCGGCCTGGCAGACGCCGGAGTCATCGGTCTCCTCCCAGTTTTTCATGAACATGCCAATGACCCGGTAGCCTTGGTGTTTGAGCACCAGCGCCGCGACGGAGGAGTCGACGCCCCCCGACATCCCGACGACGACGGTCGCGCCCGGCGCGGGGGTGTGGGAGGAGGGTGGAAGGGGGAGGTCGTTCATGGGGGCATTATATACGGGAAATTGAACTGGATTCGAACCATTTTCTGGCCATTCTCTGGTAGGATGAGGGCATGGAAGGCAAGCTGCTTCTCATCTCATCCCGGCCCGAAGACGTGTCCTTCTGGGGCAATATCGCGGATGAAAACGGGTTGGAGTTTCACTGCGAGGCGGGCTGCGCGCAGGTAACCCATGTGCGGGAGCAGCTTCTGGCGCATCCCGGCTCTTATGTCTTCTGGGAGGCCGACCCGCCGGCCGGGCAGAGCGCCGAGCGCGACGCGATCGAGGCGGAGCTCATTGTGCGGACCTCGCCCGAGCGGGTTTTTGCCCTGAGCGATGGTCCGATCAATCAGGAGCCGGGGCTTACCCGTCCGCCGGCCTTCGGGCACCACATTCTGCGGCGTTATGACGGGCCGGCGCCCTATCTCTATTCGAGGCTGATCGCCTCCACGGTTTCCCGCGAGCACTTCGGCCTTGAGCGCTTTCTGCCCCGGGTGGCC
>JAMPXZ010000200.1 GCA_023700925.1 Oligoflexia bacterium
CCGCCACGATCTGGTTCTCGGTCATGGAGGAGAACAGGATCCCGAGCGACAGGTAGCAGCTCGCCAGGAAGATCGTGCCCAGGTAGCTCGTCACGATGGGCCCGAGATCGGGGTTGCCGGTGATGAAGAGCGCGATCGGGTAGACCAGCGTCAGCGCCAGCATCGTCTTCACGAGCAGCAGCGAGCTGAGGAACTTGCCGAGGATGATCTCCGAGAGCCTCACCGGCGAGGTCATCAACAGCTCGAGCGTGTGCTGCTTACGTTCCTCGGCAAAAAGCCGCATCGTGATGAAAGGCACGAGGAAGAGGAGCACCACGTTCATGTTACCGAAGAGCGGCCGGACGATGCCGTCGGTGATGCTGATGCCCCGGCCCGTATTGAACTGCTGGTACTGTCGGTTCTGGAGATCGAAATGTGAGAGGTTCCAGAAGAACATCCAGCCCATGATGGCCAAAAAGAGCGCGATCACGATGTACGCGATCGGGGACGTGAAATAAGCCCGGAAGTCGCGCTTGGCGATGGTCCATACGTTTCTCATCTTATGCTCCCGCTTGGTTGGCGCTCTCGACCGTCGTGAGCTGCAGGAACACGTCCTCCAGGCTCACACGCTCGGCGCTGAATTCCAGGACACCCATGCCCGCCTTGACGGCGCTCTCGACGATCTGGTCGCGAAGCTCCGCCGCACCGGGCGCGAGCTCGACCGTGATCTTTGGTCCGTCGGCCGCGAGGGTCCTCACCCCGTTGATCTTCCGGAGCGCCTCGAGCCCCGCCGCGGCCGGGTTCTTGACGACCAGGTTGTAAAGGAGACCCTTCTTGAGTCGCGTGGTGAGGCGGTCGATCGTGTCTTCAGCCACGATCCTGCCTTGATTGATCACGATGATCCTCTGGCAGGTGGCCGTGACCTCGGGAAGGATGTGCGAGCTGAGGATCACGGTGTGATCGCCGGCGAGGCCTTTGATGAGCTCGCGGATCTCGATGATCTGCTTGGGATCGAGTCCGACTGTCGGCTCGTCGAGGATCAGGACCTTCGGGTTATGCAGCAGCGCCTGCGCGAGGCCGACGCGTTGGCGGTAACCCTTGGAAAGGTTGCCGATGAGGCGTCGGCGCACGTCGCCGAGGCCCGTCTTCTCGATCGTCGTCGCCACCGCGCTTCGGATCGAGGCCGTCGGAAGCTGGTGCAGCCGCGCGGCGAACTCGAGGTAGTCGTCCACCTGCATCTCCGTGTAGACGGGAGGGGTCTCGGGCAGATAGCCGACGTTGCGTTTGACGTCGAGGGACTGGCTGAAGACGTCGAAGCCCGCGACGCTCGCGGTCCCCGAGGTGGCCGGCATGAGACCGGTCAGGATCTTCATGGTCGTGGACTTGCCAGCGCCGTTGGGGCCGAGAAATCCGACGATCTCGCCGGACTGGACTTCAAAGGTCAAATCTTGCACCGCGGTTCGCGGGCCGTACATCTTGGTCAGATGAGAGACCTGGATCATGAGTTCTCCTAGCGGTTCGAATAGTTAGGCGCAAGCGCGCCCGCCTACCGGATTTAATGAGACCGGCTAGCGCATTGTCAAGAGAGAGCGATCATTTTCCGAACTTCTGGTAGCTTTCGACGATGTTTTCCAGTCGCTTGGTCACGGCTTCCACTGTCTTGTCCAGCGGAGCCGACAGCGCCAGGCCGGCGGCGTACTCGTGCCCGCCGCCTCCGAGCTCCATCGCGACGCGGTTGACGACCACGCGGCCCTTGGATTTCATGGAAACGCGGACCTGGCCGTCGTCCTCCTCGCGGAAGAGGCACACGACCTCGGCGTCCTTGAGCAGCAGCAGGAGATTGAGGAAGGACTGGGTGTCGTCGGCGGAGGCCTGATGTTTCTTGCGCAGCTCCAGGCTCATCTCCAGCCAGGCGATGCGGCCCCCGGCCGTCGCGCGGACGTTCTGCAGCATGCTCCCGAGGAGATGCAGGTGCGAGAGCTCCTTGGAAGAAAAGATCGCCTGGTAGACCTCCTCCGGATTCACGCCGAGCGTGATCATCTCGGACGCGATCTGGTGGGAAAGCGGCGTGGTCCGTGCGTAGCGGAAGCTGTTGGTGTCCGTCATGACCGAGACGTAGAGCCCTTGCGCGACGTCACTGTTGATCTTGGTGAAGCCGAGGTCCTCGAAGAGCCGGTAGAGCAGCTCACCGATGCTGCCGCAACCGATGTCGGTGAGCAGCAGCGCATGCGGCGGGTAGGTGACCTCGGGCGTCGGCTGGAGCTCGGGATGGTGATCGAGGAAGATGATCTTTTTGGCCCGCAGCGAGAGCTCGCCCCAGAGCTTGCCGAGACGCCGCGGATCGTTGGTGTCGACGATGATCCACAGATCGCAGGTATCCCAGAGCTCGACCTCGCCCGGCCCGAGCAGGATCTGGCCTTTGGGGTCGAGAAAACGATAGCGTTTGGGCAGGGGATCGGGATTGTAGACGCGGCAAGCCTTGCGCGTGCGCTTGAGATAATGAAAGAGGGCCGCCTCCGCACCCAGCCCGTCGCCGTCCGGGAGAAGGTGCGTGGAAATCAGAACGCGCTTGGATTGCCCCAGCAGCTCCTTGAATTTCTGGAACTCTTTGGTCTTCGAGAGTGGGAGTGCCTTCGTTTTCTTGCTCAAGCTACTTACCCCGCGAGCCGAAATGCTGTTGAGAGGTTCGAACCCCGATGACAATGACTGTCCAGCAGGACCAGCTTGATCCGCTTTTTGTCATTTTCGAGCAACACCTCTATAACTTTCAGGATTCTGACACAGACCGCAAAACGTTCATAGGAAATATCGTACTGGAGTACTTTTCCTACCTGCGGAAAAAGAACATCGTTATTCCGAAATCATTGGAAGGCCTTGTTTTCGAAGAGTTGGCCGGACAGGTCGGCACGATGCTCGTCAAGAAGATCTACGGATGCCTGACGATCGAGGACTATCGCAAGGCCGTGCCTGAGCCGTTGAAGAAGAAGGCCCGCGGCCGCTACGCCCGACTGTCAAAAAACCGTCCCTCCCGCCAGGCTGCCTGAAGCCCCGGGGTCAGCGGCGACGCACGATGTGCTTGATGATCAGCGCCGCGATGTTCAAGCCGGTGGCGCGTTCGATCCCTTCGAAACCGGGAGAGCTGTTCACCTCGAGAACGACGGGGCCGTTGTGGCTTTCCATCAGGTCCACTCCGGCGATCTCCAGGCCAAGGACCCGCGCGGCGCGGATCGCCGTTCTTTCAAAAGCCTTGGGGAGCCTCACGAGCGAGCCTTCGCCGCCGCGGTGAATGTTCGAGCGGAACTCGCCCTCCGGCGCCGTCCGCATCATCGCGGCGACGACCCGGTCGCCGATGATGAAGGCGCGGTAGTCGCGACCGGCGCCTTCGGCGAGAAACTGCTGGATGATCACATCCTGCCCCAGGCTGCGCAGGGTCTCATGAACGGTGATGAGCGAGATCGGCGCGTTCAGGAGCATCACGCCCCGGCCCTGGGTTCCTTGCAGGACCTTGAGCACCGTGGGCAGGCCGCCGACCGCCTCGACCGCCGCCCGAAAGCCGCGGTAGCTCCGGGTGAGCGCGCTCGGGGGAACGCCGAGCCCCGCCTGCGAGAGGATCTGCAGGCTCCGCATCTTGTCGCGCGACTCGGCGATCGCGCGGGTGCCGTTCACCGCGCGCACGCCCATCGCCTCGAACTGCTTCACCACCGCGAGCCCGTAGTCCGTGATCGACGCGCCGATGCGCGGCAGAACCGCGTCGTAGGGCGGCAGTGGCTGTGAGCCGACGAAGACCTGCGCTCTCGGGCGGCCCGGTCCGTGGGCGGCGCCGTTCAGCACGAGCTGGCAATCGAGCGGGTTGATCACGTCGCAGCGGATCTTCGGGTGCCGCGACTTGCGTGACTCCGCAAGGAGACGGCGGATGCTGTGAAGATTCTTGTTTCGGGAAAGGATCGCCAGGCGCATGGTTTGACCGTGTCTGGCGAGGGGAAACCGGGCTTTGCTCGCCATCGCTAATCATGTAGCATAGCCCGGGTATGGTCAAGCGAGGCGGACCGCTCCGCATCATCGCGTTCGCGACGCTCGTGGCAGCGTGCGCCGGTCTTTCGCCCGCGCGGGCCGACAGCGTGCTTTGGACGCGCAAGCTCCCGGGCTACGTGACGGATCTCGACATTTCGCGCGACGGTGGCGCGATCCTGCTCTCCACCGCGCCTAATCGCGAGACCGAGAGCGGCTCGCGCGAGTACCTGCTGATGGGCTTCGATGCCCGTGGCAAGATGCGCTGGCGGACCAAGCCGAAGGCGCCGGTCAAAGCGCAGGCGATCTCCGATGACGGCGCCTTCGCCGTCGTCGCCGGCTATGACGATACCCTCACCGCGATCGATCCGCGCGGCCGCAGGTACGCGGAGCTCTGGTCAGTGGAGGCCTCGTGCCGGCCTTTCGTCCTGAACCGGTCCAAACGGGTTCTCTGCTACAACGATGATGACGAGGATCCCGGAGTCGCTTTTCAGGTCTTCGACTGGAGCGGGCGCAAGCTGCTCTCGTATCCCATCTCTCACGACATCCTCGCGCTGGCCGTATCCTCCGATGAGCGCAACATCGCGGTCGCGCTCACGCGCGGGCAGGTGATTCTCTTCAACGGAGAGTTTCGCCCGGTCTGGCAGAAGAAGGTCGAAGGCGAAATCTCCGCGCTCGACGTCGGGCCGGGGAGCGCCCCGAAGGTCGCCGTCCTCTTCGATTCCAGGCGCCAGCCGGCGCAGAAGCTCGCGATCGTTCAGGCGGGCGCCGCTCCGGCGGCGATCCTGCCGACCTCGGAGCGGCTGACACGTCTTCAGTTCTGGCCGGAGCGCGGCGGGACGCTCCTGGGCTTCGGGCATGATGCGAAGGAGCTGTTCGCGCGCGCATTTCAGCTTTCCTCCGCGGGCGTGCCGACTGAAAAGTGGAAAGCCGCCGAGCCGCGTTCGACGGATTGCCCGCCCCTCGCGACGGTCACCCGGTCCGGACCCCTGCTCGCCCGCGATCCGCCGCCGAAGGAGGGGGCACCCCGGCACCCCGTGCTCGCCCTCTTTGACGGCGCCGGCGAGGGCCTCGTCGACTACCGCATGGGCGGCGAAGACGGCGCCTGTCTTTACGTGCAGGCCTATGCGCCCGATGCGGGCATCATCGTGGCCGCCACGGACGACGGGACCTTCAGTGCCTTTCAGCTCAAAAAACGCTGAAACGGATCGCGATCGCGCGTCTCACGACGGCGCGTTGGTGCGGCCGGCGCTCCCTTTGCGCAGGTGCGCCTTGACGATCTCCTTGTGCTTGCGAAGCTGCTTCTCGATCTTCTCGACGGTGGCATCGACCGCGCCGTGGAAGTCATCGGTCGAGGCTTCGCCGAAGTAGTCCATATTGTTGCCGACGAGGTGGCAGTGCGCGACCTTTTCCATGTGCTCGATGGAGAAGTTCCAGGTCACCGTGATGCGGCCGTCGAAGTACTTCTTGAGCCGCTCGGATTTTTCCAGGGTGTAAGTTCGCAGCGCCTCGCTGGTATCCATGTTCCTGAAGCTGATGTTGAGTTGCATCGTCGGACCTCCCGTCTCTCGAAGCGTTTGTGGGTTTAGATGATCTTCTTTCTCTTGCCGGATGAAAGAATTCCGAGCATGTC
>JAMPXZ010000022.1 GCA_023700925.1 Oligoflexia bacterium
ATAACTCGCGAGCGGGAAATCAGGGGCCGGGCGGCCTTTTGCCGAGATGATGCCGTGAGTGACGGAGTGGCCCTGACCGAACGGATTGCCCACGGCGATGACATACTCGCCGACTTCGAGCGCGTCGGAGTCGCCCAACGCGACGGGCACCATGTCGCGCTTGCTCTTGACCTTGATGAGCGCGACGTCGATCTCCGGATCGCGGCCCACGACTTCGCCGTCAGTGGGTTTTTCGTCCGCTTCCTCGGTGAAGTAGATCTTGATCTCGTCGGCCTCGGCGACCACGTGATTATTCGTCAGGATCAGGCCCGGTTCGATGATGAAGCCCGTGCCCAGCGACATCGCCTTGGGTCCTTTGGGTCCCTGCGGAAATCCCGGCCCCGGCATCTCCCCCTCGTCATCGCGGCCTTCGCCGTGACGGCGGAAAAAATCCTCGAAGAAACGGCGGAACTGGTCATCCGGGCCGCCACGATGGTACGGGCTCTTCACCGTCGAGAGCGTGGAGATGTTCACGACCGAGGGCACGATCTTTTTCGAGAGCGCGACGAAGATATTCGGATCCCCCGGCGGAAGCTGCGCGGGCGGCGCACCGAGCGCCGCCGAGGCGCTCGGCCGCTCCGCGGAATGCGGCGTGGCCCAGTAGGCTCCGGCCGCGCCCGCGGCCACGATGACGAAAGCGGTGATCAGGGTTCGGGTCTTCTGAAGCATCATCATGTTTTGGCGACTTTCCGTTGGACTTCCACAAAGCGCATTCTCGTCTCGAACAGTAGCTGCTCGATGAGACGATCCTCCTCGGGAGTCCGGTTTCCTTTGGTCTTGTCGTACATCAGCTCGAGCAGGTCGATATTCTGTTTGGCAAGCTCAAGATCAGGCCCCTTCTCCTCTCCGAGACCCATGAAGGCGGCTGAGGAAATCGAAAGGAAGAAGGTCGTGAGGTCGATTTTGGGGAAGCTCATGAATTCCATTATTTCGCATAAAGCGCCGGAAACAGGCAAGAGCTACGGCAGAATGCGAAGACAGGAGCGCGGATCGGCGACGGCGAGAAGTTCGCTCCCCAGGGGGCCCCGCCAGCCGCCGAGGGACGCGGCCCCGCCGATCTTACGCATTGCGCCATTGGCCGCGACCACGGGATAATGGGAAGCCTGGGCGATCTCGCCGCCCGAGACATCAGCGACTCCCGCCAGGCGCCGCAACGCCCCCGTCAGCGGCAGGACCATGGCAAAGCGAAAAAGCCCCGCGGCCGAGAACCGGCCCCTGGACCGCGCCGTGGCCTCGGGCTCTGACAGGAGCAGGAGCTTCCAGTCGGCGGGAACCAGCGAGGCGAGCTGCACCGCGATCGCCGAACACAGGCTTCGGAAGGACCATTCGCTTTGCTGATTGCAAAGCAGACAAGCCACGAGAACCGCCCGCAGCTCAACTTCCTCCAGAAGTTCGACGAGTCCCCGGCTCAGCACGATTGAACCCGGGCCGGAGAGGCTTCGTACCACGAGCGCCAGCGGCAGGGGTTCGGCAAGAATGACCACCTCGGGCCGGAGCAGCTCGGAGTCGGACCGGTTCCTGACCTTGAGGAGCCGCACCGAGGTCAGGCGCGCCAACACCTGGTCCAACGAGTCGCGAAGGCCCGGCAGCAGGGACGAGGCGGTCCCGGCGGGCCGAAGCGCCGCCAGAACGATCCTCTCCGACGAGAGCGCGGCGTACATCAGGTAAGCGTATGCCAGGAGCGCGCCGGCCAGCAGTCCGGGAATCCCCAGGACGAGCCAACCCAAGGCCGCCGGCGGAACCAGGATCAAGAGCAGGAGCGCAAGCACCCGAAAGGGAAGCCACATGGCCCCAGTCTAATCGCGCCCACGCCGCTTGGCCACCCGAAATCCGGAACTGGCCCGGGGCTACTCCTGCGTCTTGGGGGGATGGTAGCTGCTCGCCATCTCGTATCCCTGCTCACGCGTGAGGCCCGAAAGGCGCAGGCGCAAATCATCGGGATTGCTCGTCGACTTGATGGCCTCCTCGGCCGTGATCGTGCCGGCGTTGACGAGCTTTTCGAGCGCCTGATTCATCGTCTGCATCTTGTAATAGTTGTTGGACGTCCCGATCGCCTCGGGAAGCTTCTCGACCTCGTTGCGAAGGATGTAGTTCTCGATCGCCGGCGATTTGACCATCACCTCGCAGGCGGGCACGCGGCCGGCGCCGTCCGAGCGTACCAGTAGCTGCTGTGAGACCACGCCCACGAGCACCGAGGCGAGCTGGATCCGCACCTGATTCTGCGCGTCCGCTGGGAAAACCTCGAGGATGCGGTCGATCGTGCCGGCGGCATCCTTCGTATGCAACGTGGAGATCACGAGGTGCCCCGTTTCGGCGGCGGAGAGCGCGACCTGGATGAGGTCGCAGTCGCGCAGCTCTCCGATCATGATCACGTCCGGATCCTGACGCAGCCCCGCATAGAGACCGTCCTTGAACGAATGCGTATCCGAGCCGACCTCCCGCTGGGTGATCGAGGCCTTCAGATCGCGGTACACGTACTCGATCGGATCCTCGATCGTGAGAATGTGGACATGGCTCGTCTCGTTGATGTGCTGGAGCATCGCGGCCATCGTCGTGGACTTGCCGCTCCCGGTCGCCCCGGTCACGAGCAGCAGCCCGCGCGGGCGCTGGCACAGCTCCTTGAGCACGTCCGGAACCCCGAGCTCCTCGAAGGTCGGAATCACCATCGGGATGATCCGGATCGCGGCGGAGATTCCGCCGCGCTGGTAAAAGACGTGACAACGGAAGCGGCCGAGATCCTTCATGTGGAAGGACAGATCGACCTGGCGCCGCTCCTCGAGCTCCACGCGCTGCTTGCCCGAGAGCACGCCGAAGATGATCTGTTCGAGCTGATCCTGCGTCAGCTCCTCCATCTTGGCCGGAATGAGCTTGCCGTTGATGCGATACAGCGGCGGGCGTCCCGACTTCAGATGCAGATCGGACGCGTTGTACTTGATGAGCGCGCGGACGAGATACCGCATGTCGATCCGCTGCGCGTAGGCGACGGCGGCGGCTTGCGCGGCCGAGGCGGGCGTGGGCGAGACGGCACTGAGATGGCCCTTCGGGGGCGTCGCCGACTGGCTCATGCGGCCACCGCCTTGCTGTCTTTGTTCTCAGCCTGGGTCTGCACCCAGCTCAACATCAGGCGAATCTCGATGGCCTTGGCGGCCGCTTCGCAAAGGTAGTTCAACAGCTCGATGTCGGCAACGGTGTAGTTCTCCTCGCCGACGCGATTGAGGACTTCGATCACTCCGAAGATCCGCCCACGCACGACCAGGGGGAGCGCGACGAGATTGCGCGTCTCGAAGCCCACGGCCTTCTCGATCGATTTCAGGTGGCGCTGGTTCTCCTTGACGTCGGCGACCACGAGGGGCTGCAGGGATTCGGCCACATAGCCGGCGATCCCCTGCCCGATCGGAACGGTGAACTTGCCGATGCTGTCGGAGCTCTGGCCGACGCTCGCCCGGAAGAAGAGCACGCGCTCCTTCTGGTTGACCTCAAGGATCGAGCCCGCCTCGCTTTTTACGACGTTCATGATGATCAGCAGGAGCTCGCGCGCGAATTCAGTGAAGCGGTAATCGCGCGTCAGAAGCTTGAGCATGCTGTCGAGCGCGACATATTTGCCGGTAGCGAGCGCGAACGAGTCCGCGCTGAACAGCGGGTCCTTGAAAACGTTGTCCGGAAGTGGCAGGGAGTTTGCCTCTTCGAGCTCGATTTCAGGCATACTGAGATCTGGCGAATTTGAGTCGTTCTCTTCCACCTTGCTGTGCTCCTTGTTATCCTATCGACACCATGGGAAAATTCTTTATGGCTATGAGACGCCCTTCTTCCCCCGCTAAGCTCCTGTCGCTATTAAGCTATTTCGCCATTTTGTGCGCTGCGCTATCAATCTCCTGCGGCATTCGGGTAGGAAGCAGCACTTTGCGCGATCCCGAGCCCCAGGGGCTGCTGGTCGCGCAGGGCACCTTCGCGGGTCAGAACGGGAAGACGGTCTCGGGCAGCGCGCTCATCTACAAAACCGGTGAGGTCTCGTACGTGCTGCGGCTTTCGGGTGTGAGCTTTCCCACTGAAAGCGGGCTTCAGATCATCGCGAAAGTGAGCGGAAGCTCGCTCCCGCCGATCGAGCTTCGCGGCGTCACGGGGGACCAGAATTACGACATCAGCCTCGACGGCTTCATCACGCCAGACTGGCAGCTTGTAACCATCCGCTCGACGGTTCAGGGCACAGATTACGCTACGGCGATACTCATCTCGGACTGAGGCTCCGCGCGCCTGAGAACGCGGCTCAAGGCAACGACATCTCGTTCTTGTATTCCACGAGCTCCTTGATGTTGGTGACCTCGCGGACCAGCCAGCGGCCGTTCTCCTTGACCATCTGGCAAAGTTTCTTGTTCGTGACCTTGGCGTCGTTGCCGCGCGACTGATCGATGTAGGTCAGCTCATAGGTGATGTTGCTCTCGGTGGGCGAGACCTGCTTGACCTCGGTGAAGACGAGCTTCACGAACTGGCGCTTCGAATCGATGAATGCCTGGCGGAACTGCTCATCGCTCCAAGCGGTGAGCCGGACCTTCGCCTGGCCCGTCAGGTAATTCGTCAGCTCAGCCCGATCCTCGGCGCTCTTCACCGAGAAGCTTTGCGAAATATATTCGTTCAGGCGCTTCTTGGGGTCATCGGGACCCGTGGACTGCCTGGCACAAGCGCCAAGACCGCTGATCAGCGCGACCAGAACGAACCCAACGAACTTCTTCCGCAGCTCACTCGACATAACCTTCTCCTCGAAGCGTTTCGATGAAATCACCCAGATTCTTCCTCGCATCCGGCCCCAGATCCTTGAAACAGAAACCCGCGCCCGTGCCGCGCTCAAAGAGCAGCGTGGGCCGCGCCGGGCAGCGCAGCTCATCGGTCCGGTAGCGGAAGACCAGCTCGGCCCCCCTCGCCGTCACCGCCGCGCGAAGCACCTGATCCATGGCGCCCTCACGCTTGCCCGAAAAAACGATGGCTCCCTCTCGGTCGACCCGCGCAACCTGGAAGCGCACGGCCGGACCTTCCTTCGGCGGAGCCAGCTCGCAAACCAATCCCGGGATCGGCCGCGGGAGCCCATGGTACCAGCGCACCCGTGGGTCCAGGTACGACCGGCCCATCTCGTGCCGAAGCCACAGCAACGTGTAGATCAGGAAAATCGCGAGGAATATCGTGAAATAGCCCAGCGAAGGCAAGCGCGTGCGGATGGCGAGCCATCCGCTCAGAAGAGTCCAAATCGTCGCCACCGCGACCGAAGCGTTCCAGGCCCAGCGACGCCCCCGCACCATTGCCGCCCCGAGGCCGCCCGTCACGACGAGCGCTACCCCTGCCCAGCTCGCCATGCCGGAATAAGGCAGGCGCCACCACGGGGCACGCGAAGCGATCAGCACCTCCGCCGCCGCCCAGGGCGCCGACAGAAGAAACACCGTTCTTGCCAGATTGAGCGTGAAAGGCACGGAGACGATCCGCATCAATTTAAAATCTCATGTTAATCAAGAACTTGTCAACGCAAGGCTCTTGGCCGTACTCTAGATACTAGAATGCCCTATTTCATCAGCAATGCCTGCAACAAATGCGGAGCCTGTCTCAACGAATGTCCGACGGGCTCGATCATCGAGAGCAAGGAGCAGTTCATCATCGATGCGGACACCTGCTCGAGCCATGCGGCTTGCGTGAACGTCTGCCCCGTCAACGCGATCGCCCTCATTCCGTTTCAAGTCCGGCCTGAGCGCGCGCAGGAAAAAGAGGAAGAGAGTTGAGTCTGAGCGCGGGCGTTCGGGGCTCCCCCTCGCTGCGGGTCCTCGGTGTGATGACCGGTACTTCCTGCGATGCCCTCGATGCCGCCTGCATCGAGGCGAACGCCGACGGCTGGAAGCTGCTCTGGTCCGATTCATCACCCTATCCTTCACGTCTTCGCGCACGAGTGCTTGCGCTCCAGCGCGCGCACGTGAAGGTCTCGCTGCGTGACTGGCTCGAGCTGCACGCGGAGCTCGGCGAGTGGTACGGCAAGACACTCGCGGCGTTGATCGCGCGGCATCGGCCCGCTCCGCAGGTCATCGCCAATCACGGTCAGACGGTCGGCCACTTTCCCGCGCCTTCCCGTGCCCGCCGGAAAAAAGGCACAACCCTCCAGCTCGGCGATCCGACGCGCATCGCCCACGCCACGGGACTTACGGTGGTAGCCGGGTTCCGCGACGGCGACATGGCCGCGGGCGGACAAGGCGCCCCGCTCGTGCCGCTCTTTCACCGCCTGCTCGCCCGCACGTTGGACCCGGATGGCTGCGGGGTCGCCATCCACAACATCGGCGGCATCAGCAATCTGACCTACGTTCCGCCCGAAGGCTCGGGCCTCGAGCTCATCGCCTTCGACACCGGGCCGGGCAACATCTGGATCGACGCGGCGGCCTCCGCGGTCACGCGGGGAAAGCTCAAGATGGATCGCGGCGGGCGCCTCGCTCAAAAAGGTCGCCCCGATTACCGTGCCTTGCGCGCGGTGCTCGAGCATCCTTATTTCGCCAAACCGGCGCCGAAATCCACGGGCCGCGACGACTTCCCGTTCTCCCTGCTGACGCGCGAGACGCGCGCGCGCGACGAGTCGCTGGTCACCACGGCCACGCTGGTAACGGTCGAGTCGATCGCCGAAGCCTACGAGCGCTGGGTGCTGGGACGACAGCTTCCGCTCGAGCGCATCTACTTTTGCGGCGGCGGCGCCCACAACCCCGTGCTGCTTCGGGCCCTCGCCGATCGCCTGCCTTCCGTTCAGGTCCATACGATCGGGTCAGCAGGCCTCGACCCGCAGCTCATCGAGTCACAGGCCTTCGCGATGTACGGGTTCATGGCCCTGCTGGGCCACCCCCTGGGCGGCGACTGGACCGGCGCCCGCGGGTACGGGCCGCCGGCGCATCTGATTCCGGGAGAAAACTGGCAAGAAGTCGTCGCGACGATTCAGGGCTTCTTGAGGTAGTCGCGGTACTCCGGCTTCCACATATTGGACTTGATGTGCTCCAGCATGTCGGCCGGGCGCGGAACGCCGGCGAGGCCATCCTTGAACACGACCTCCGCCACCGCGACACCGATGTAAGCCGACACTTCTTGGATGAGCTTGAGCGACGGATAGATGCGACCCATGTCGAGGTCTTCCTGCGTCGTCCGCGCCGCGAGCTCGCGAGCCGCCGCGGAGAACATCCGATCCGTGACGCGCTTGGCGCGGGTCGCGATGACGCCCAGACCAAGGCCCGGGAAGATGTACGAGTTGTTGCCCTGCCCGGGAACGAAGGTGCGCCCTTCGTAGGTGTACGACGGGAACGGGCTACCGCTAGCGAAGATCGCCTTGCCCTTCGACCAGGAGTACGCCTCTTCGGCCGAGCACTCGGATTTGGAGGTCGGATTCGAAAGCGCGAAGACGATCGGACGCTCATTGATCCGGCTCATCGTCTCGATAATCTCGCGGTTGAACGCCTTGGCGCTCGTCGAGACCCCGATGATGGCCGTGGGCTGCAGTGCGCGGATCGCGCCGAGGAGATTCGGGATCTGCTCATAATCATGCGCGTAGCGCAGCTTGTGGTCAGCGAGGTCCGTGCGGCTCTTGACGACCAGGCCCTTGCTGTCGACGTACCAGAGCTTCGAGCGCGCTCCCTCGAGCGTTTCGCCTTCGTCCACCATCGCCGAGGCGATGAGATCGCCGATCCCCACGCCGGCTTCGCCCGCGCCAAGGAAGACGATCCGCTGCTGCCGAAGCGGCTTGCCGGTGATCCGGAGCGCGGAGAACAAGCCGGCGAGCGCTACCGCGGCCGTGCCCTGGATATCGTCATTGAAGGTGCAGACGCGGTCACGCCACTTCTCGAGCAGGTGGAACGCGGTCGTGTTGCCGAAGTCCTCGAACTGGACGAGCACGTCCGGCCAGCGGTCCTTGGCGGCGGTGATGAACTCGGAGACGAAATCCTCGTAGTCCTTGCCACGAACGCGCCGCTGGGAAAGCCCCAGGTACATCGGGTCCTTGAGATAAGCCTCGTTCTCGGTCCCGACATCCAGCATGACCGGCAAGGTCTGCGAGGGGCAGATGCCCGCGCACGCCGTGTAGAGCGAGAGCTTGCCGATCGGGATGCCCATGCCGCCGGCGCCCTGGTCGCCGAGGCCGAGGATGCGCTCTCCGTCGGTCATGACGATCACGCGCACGTCTTTTTGCGGCCAGTTGCGAAGCATCTCATGAATGCGGCCGCGATCATTGTACGAGACGTACATGCCGCGCGAGCGCCGGAAGATCTGGCCGAAGTTCTGGCAGGCCGTACCCACCGTCGGCGTGTAGACAATCGGCATCATCTCTTCGAGATGAGTCATCAGAACGCGATAGAACAGCGTCTCGTTGCGGTCCTGAAGCGCGACCAGGTGGATGTACCGCTCCAGATCGGTCGTCTTCTTGCGGTAGTTCTCGAGGACTCGCTGAACCTGCTCATCAATCGTGCAGACATGCGGAGGAAGAAGTCCCTGGAGGCCGAAAGCTTCACGCTCCGCCTGCGTGAACGCGGTCCCCTTGTTCAGCCAGGGGTCGTGAAGGAGGGCTGCGCCCGTCGGAGTCTGGGTATCTTCGTGCGAGGACCGGTGATTCGCGCTCATCGTGGGCTCCTTGAAGTTTTTTAGATTACTTACCGCTGTTTTCCGGGATTTTCTACCACTGCCTTGGAACAAGACCCCCGGGCTGATGGTTCGCGGGAGCGAACCTCAGCCGCTGACCCACTGGCCGCCAAAGCCGATGCCCGAGCGCAGCGGCGCCCCCGCTTCGAGCTGCCGCCCGTAAAGGACGGCGCGCGGACCGAGACACCGAGGAGCGACGGCCTCGGGGTCACCGTAAGGATTCCAGTAGGCGGGTCCGGCCCACTCCTTCCCGCCCGAGCCAAAGGCTGCTGTCCGGGAAACCCAGGCTTGAGGGCCCACGCGCACGTTGCCGGTCTCGATGCGTGAACGCCAGCGCGGGGAGATCCGGCCGAGCTCAAGATCCGCGATCAGTCCGAGGTGAGCGGACAGCCAAAGGCCAGGGCTCCCGACATCGAGCCAGCTTCCCTGGGAAAGGAAGATCCCGGCCTTTCCGGCGCGAATCGCGGGCTCCAGGATAGTCTGCAGAAAGTCGGCCGGCCCGGAGGCGGGAACGTCGACGAACGCATCGGGCTCGACGATCGCGGCGCCCGCGAAATACGGGCGGCCCGCTACCGGTTGGCCAAAGCCCGTCACCCGGCCCTCCGTGGGGTCAAAAAGAATCTCCCGGTACTTGCCGCCCGCCGGACCGGCGGGAAAGACGGTCAATGTCAGGCGCACACCCCAGCGACGCCTCAGGCGCTGATGCTCCGAAGCGAGGGCGCCGAGGTCCGCGTCGCAAAGCGTATCGGCGTTCACGAGGTAAAACGGCCCCCCCCCGAGCGAAGGCAACGCCTTGCGGATGCCCCCGCCGCTACCGAGCAGCTCATCGGACTCATCGCTGATCTCGAGCTCCATGCCCGGCCGCTCGAGCGCGAGCAGCCCCTCACGCGCGCGGACCGCGTGATGATGGATGTTGGCCACGACCTTCTCCGCTCCCGCGGCCGCGAGGGCATCCAGCGCGAACTGCGCCATGGGGACGCCGAGAAGCGGCAGCAGCGCCTTGGGCTCGCGTTCGGTGAACGGCCGGAGCCGCGTACCGAGGCCCGCAGCCATGAGCATCGCGTGAGAGATCAAGAGCGCGCCCCCCCGGAGACGTCAGAAATAGTAATAGTGGAACAGCACCTCGCGAAGCGCCGAGTACTTCGGGTACTTGAGCAGGGTGCGGCGGACATTCTCGAACGTATTGCCGATATACTTGAGGTAGGTCGCGTTGCCCCGGCGGTTCAGGAAGGACGCGAAGCTGCCGATCGCCTTGAAGTTCCGCTGCACCGACATCAGATCGAAGGCGTACAGGAACTGCGCCTGATCGAGCCTTTCGCCCGTGAGCGCTTCCCACCGGACGATATAATAGCTCAGAAGCCGCTGAATCTGCGACTCCTCGAGCTGATAGTAGGAGTCCTTCAGCAGCGACACCAGGTCGTACTGCGCGGGTCCCATGCGCGCGTCCTGGAAGTCGATCATCACGAGGCGTTCAGTCTCACCCGGAGTCACCATGATGTTGCGGCTATGAAAGTCGCGGTGAGTGAGCACGGTCGGCTGGTCCGCCAGGTACGCGCAGATCTCGCTGAAACCCTTCTGCATGACTTTGAGGTCGGAGTCCTTGACCTGGCGCTTCAGGTAGAGCTTGTAGAAGTGCTCGATCGTGAAGTTGATCTCCCACATGAGCTTCTCGTGGTCGAAGCGGAGCTTGAACGCCTCAAGATTCGCCTTCTTCTTCTTGGGAGAGGCGTGGATCTGAAGATGGATCAGCGAATCGATCACGCGCTCATAGAAGTGACGCTCCACGTTCGCGCTGGAGACTTCCTGAAGATGCCGGAGCAACGTCACATCCCCAAGATCCTCGAGAAGGACAAAGCCCTTTGCGGCATCCACGTCCAGCACCGCGGGAACATCCACGCCGCAGGCGGCCAGATGCTTTTGCACGACCAGGAACGGAAGCTCGTTCCCCTGCTCGGCGAACGGCTCCATTCGCATGAGGATGTAGGTCTTCTTTCCCGCGTCGATGCGATAATAGCGGCGGGTACTCGCATCGCCCGGCAGCCGGGTGATCGAACGAATGGTCTTGGTCTTCTTCACCCACTTGGTCACTTCCTCATCGCCCAGAACCAGTTGCTCCATCATCCGCCTGACCTCCCGTGTCTTGATCGCCTTGGCTGAACCGCGAACCAGCGACGTCACAGCGCCTTTATCCTTCTTTGAAGCGCGACGAACCGATCCGATCTGACTATAGGATTACGCAAAGGCGCATGAAGAGCAATGATCCGTCGAGTGTTTTCCAGCATTTTCGCGACCGTAGGGGCCGAATAAGGCGATCGATCCGGGTTCTGCTGGTAACGCGCCATGAGCGAGGTCAATCCGCGCGGATCAAAGCCCGCCGAATACAGCATCTCCAGCGCGGGCTCCAGCGCCGCCGCGTGCTGCTCCTCCGTGAACGCGAAGATGCCGTTCGACCCGAAAAACGCCGGCGCCTTCAGGGGGCCGGGCAAACGGCGCGCGCCTTCGGCGGAGGGTTCGCCAAGCCGGCTCACGGCCGTTCTCCTGGCGATATGCCCGAGCTCCAGCGCGAGGATCGCGGCCACCTCATTTTCGAAGCGCACATCCTTCAGATACGGAATCGAGACATAAACGCGGGTTCCGGGCAAAGCGTAATTCCGCCAGGGATCCTGCTTTTCCCTGATGAGCTTGACCTGAAGCGGCGAATTTTTAAGCTCGGGGAGCTGCATCAACGATCGGCCGAGCTGCTCGAGGTAGGCGGCGACGACCTCATCGTTCCGCAGCGTGATCTGAGCCTCGAACTGCTGCGCAAGGTCCAGCCCGAGGACGTTATCGAGCTGGCGACGCTCGACCGGAGTGAGCTCGCGTTGCATCGGGGTCGAACACGCCCCAAGCGCCATTGCCACGATCAGGAGAGTCAGATTATTTCGCACCGGGTTATTCTTGCGCAAAACCGAAATAGGGGCAAGGCGCTCTTTTGCCGGCTTGCATTTCCCGGCTGCTTGGATACTTTATCGAACAGCCTACGGCTGTGCCGCGGCGGGGCGGGCTCGTTCGCGGACGAACAACCTAACGTGAAATTGAAACACGGAGATTTGCCATGAAGAAATTATTGGTCGCTTTTGGCCTGGCGCTGTTCTCGATGAACCTCGCGTCGGCCGGCAGTGTGATCGTTCCGACGCTGAGCCCAGAAGTCCTCTCTGCGATGGCCACGACTGTTCCGTTCAACCTGATCAACTGGAAAGTCGGCGATCAGGCCACCTACGATGTCTCCGCCGGCGCCTTCGGCAAAATGGGCCGCATGACCAAGGAGGTGACCCGCGAAGAAGGCAATGCGATCTGGATCAATCAGGCCATCGATCTCGGCTTCCAGAAAGAAGTCGTCGACATCCTGCTCGACCGCGCCGAAGGCAAGGTCCTCAAGATGATCCGCAACGGCAAGGAAGAAGCCATTCCGAACGACAAGATCGAAATCATCTCACAGGACGCCACCGAGATCACCGTGCCTGCCGGCACGTTCAAGGTGATTCACATCGTGGCCAAGTCCCAGAAGGTTTCCAAGATCGAAGTCTGGGCTAATCCCCGTGACACCGTCATGGACGGCACCGTCAAGCAGCTCATGGTCACCGACTTCATGGATCTGATCATGGAGCTCGTCAGCTTCAAGCGCAACTGAGCGCTCGTTACTGATCGCCAATCACTGTGCCGGGGGCGCCTGGAACGAAGGTACGCCCGCAGCTCCGGAAGCGGGGTTGCGAGCCGAGTCTTCGGCCGGCGCCCCCGGTGCGTTTGCGAGAGCGGGGGTCTGGCTTTCCGGCGCGCTCTTGTACCTTTCCAGTTCCTCGCGATCCTCGGGCGTCATGGTGTAATACAGGAAGAAGCCCGCAAAGATCCGGTTCGGATCGTGGATCAGCTCCTTGTTGTTTTCCCAGATTCTCTTCCATTTCGTCTTGGTGCCGTAAACATCCTCGGAAATCGTCCCGAGGGTGTCGCCGCGCTTAATGAGGTACTTCTCGCCGTTACGCGAGATGGTGACACCACCGGCGCCTTCGAGCATCAAAACAGTGCCCGGCGGGACGGCGTTGGGATCGGAAATCTTGTCCTTGTTGGCCTCATAGATCTGACGCCACTTGAAGAGATCGCCGTAAGTCTCGAAGGCGATCTTCATCAACGTATCACCCTGCTGAACCGTATAAGGCTCGCCGCCCGCGCTCGCAGGCGTGGGGGCCGGTGCCTCGGGGGCCTTGGCCACCTCGGGATCCGGAGCAGGCGGCGGGGCCGCGAGCGGGTCAGGAGAAACCGGCGGCGGCTCATTGGCCGCCGTCTCAGCGACGGGCTCTTCCAGAGGGGGCGGCGGCACATCGCCGCCACTATCAGCATCAGCCGCCGGCGGCGGAGCCTCGGCGACATCTTCCGCGGATGAGGAGGGAACCGCGTCCGTCCCGGCATCGACCACCGGCGACTCTTCGTCTCCCAGCTCCTCGGAAGTCTGCGAGGAGGAACATGCCCCCAACGTCAGGGCCAGCCCACATGCCAGCAGATACAGATTGATCTTCTTCATTACTTGCCTCCGCTTTGCCTCTGCGAGTTTGACGAACGGAAGTTCGCCCTCGACTGCAACTGGCTCTTCGGAAGGTCACGTCGAAAACTTGATTTTTTTGCCTACCGGCAACAAAGACACAGGTAAGTTCTGACCCGACCAGGGGGTTCAACCCGTTACCGCGGCGACCTCTTCGTCCTGCAGCTCGCGCCTGAGTTCGGTCTGAGCTTCGGCTGACGTCTCGGTCGGAAGCTCGGCGCGGGACTCGAGGAACAGGTCCCTCTGGTCGAGAGCACTGACGATGCGATGCGCAACGGACTCGAAATCCTTCGGATTTTGGACGAAATCGAGGTCGTCACTTTCGATGATCAGCTTTTTGCCGAGGTCATATCTCAGAAGCCAGTCATCATAGTAGCGGTTCAGGTTGGCCAGGTAATCGTCCGGAATGCTCTTTTCGTAATCGCGGCCCCGCTTGGAGATCTGTTCCTTGAGCTTAGGCAATGATTTCTTGAGATAAATCACGAGATCCGGCGGCTGCAGAAACTGGCACATCACGCCATAAAGCTCGAGATAATTCTTGTAGTCGCGCTCTTCCATCATGCCCTGCTCATAGAGGTTGCGGGCGAAGATGTTGGCATCTTCATAGATGCTGCGATCCTGAATGGCGCTATTGGTTTCCTTGGTGATTTTTTGATGCGCGGTGAAGCGATTATTGAGGAAGAAGATCTGGAGCGGGAAAGACCACCGCGCCATGTCTTTATAGAAATCCGCGAGATAGGGATTATCGGTGACCGCCTCAAAATGCGCTGTCCAGGAGAAGCGCTCCGAGAGCATGCGAGTCAGCGTGGTCTTCCCAGTGCCAATGTTCCCGGCGACGGCGATAAAAATCTTTTCGCTAGCCAAAACCGACTCCCCCTCTATGGCTTTTTTCCGTCATAGGGTGATTGGGTAATTGAAGTCAAGAAAAGAATCGGCGAGGCGCGCCCGTCTCAAAGCAGCACGAATTCTGCACTCTGATCCCGGCGGTTATCTAACAAAGGATGGAGCTTATGGGTCAGATCCCGGAAACAGCGAACAAAGGGTTGGAAAACATTGTCGCCTGCACCACGGAGGTGAGCACCCTCTTCGACGTAACCCTCGTCTTTCGTGGTTACACGATCGAAGACCTCGCCCAAAACTGCGGCTTCGAAGAGGTCATCCGCCTGCTTTGGGATGGCGACCTTCCCTCCGGGGAGCGGCTGGCGGCTTGCAAAAAGGAATTGAACGATCATCTTGCACTGCCATCCGATTTCCTCCCTGTGCTTCAGGCCATCGCGAAGACCGAAGCGCATTCGATGGCCAAACTACGGACTGCCGTCTCGTACTATGGATGCCTGGATCCCGCGGCCGAGGATCTCTCCCCGGATGCGGTCAAGGCCAAGGCGACCCGCCTCACCGCCGCGATCGGACCTATCGTGGCGGCGATCTCCCGCTATGAGCAGGGGCTCGCGCCCATCGCGCCGACCCTCGATCGCTCGCTCGCGTGGAACTTCCTCAACATGATCCGGGGCAAGCCTCCGACCGCTGAGGAGGAGAAGCTTTTCGACACCGCGCTCGTGCTTCACGCCGACCATGAGCTCAACGCCTCCACCTTCACCGCCCGCGTGGTCGCCTCGAGCATGAGCGATTACTACAGCGCCATTACCGCGGCGCTCGGCTCACTCAAGGGACCTCTTCACGGCGGCGCCAACGAGCACGTCATGATCATGCTCAGACAGATCGGCTCGTATGAGAAGGTTGATGCCTTCATCGACGATGCGATCAAGCACGGCAAAAAGGTGATGGGCATCGGTCACCGGGTCTACAAGCATGGCGACCCGCGCGCGCGCATTCTTCGCGAAATGTCCCTGCAGATCTGCCAGCGGGCGGGGCTCGAGGACTTCCACAAGATGCTTGTGCGGATCCAGGAGCAGATGGAAGCGAAAAAGGGGCTCATGCCGAACGTCGACTTTTATAGCGGGCTCGTCTACACGGCCCTCGGACTGAGGCCGCGTGACTTCACCCCGATCTTCGCGGTAAGCCGGATCTCCGGCTGGTCCGCGCAGGTGCTCGAGCAGAACGCGAACAACCGGATCTACCGCCCACGTGGCTTTTACACGGGTCCGAAGGATCGTAAAGTTCGGCGCTGAACGGCCCCGTCGCTCAGTCGAGCGCGGAGGATCCGCGAAGCTTCTCGAGCTGCCCTTCGACCTGCGCCTGGAGCTTCTCCACGTACGCCTTCATCTCGTCGTTCGACCGCTGCGAGTCCAGGCCCAGCTCGCCCTCGAAACGCGGACGCCGGGGGTCCACATAAGCGGCCAGCCGACTCGAGGCGAGCTGAAGATCCTTTCGCGCCGCCCAGAGCGAGCCCTGTGCATCGCGACCGGGTGACTCAAGGCGAAGCCGGACCAAACCTAACAGTCCTTCCAGATGGAGGGGCGCCTCCTGGAGATCCGTCTCCAGGATTTCGAAGGCCAGGCCTCTTTGTCCCGCACCCGCCAGGGCCTCGGCATACCAGAGCGGGGCCAGCTCGGAGCTCTCGAGCTGCTCGAAGGCCAGGCGAAGCGCGGAGAGCGCCTCCTGGAGCTCACCCCGCAGGTACATCGCCCTGCCCAGCCAGAGATTCATCTCCGGCTCGAACGCATTGAGCTTGCGCGCCAGCTTGAGCCGCTCGGCGGCACTGTCCTCGTCCTGGTCGAGCAGAAGGCTCTGCCCCAGACGGATCAGTATCTCGATGTTATCCGGTTCTCGCGCCGCGGCCGCCTCGAGGCGAACCCGGGCCTGCCGGTATCTGCCGGCGGCGAGGAGATTCAAACCGTCCTGGTAAAGCTGAAAGGACTCGTTGGTCAGGAACTGCCGGGACAGAACCTGAACCCTTCGGATGAGAAGATCGCGTCGCGCACCCTTACGCTCGCGGCTGAGAAGCTGGGCCAGGACGCTGAGGGCCTCCTCGCGCCTTCCCGAAAAGGTCAGCGCCCGCACCAGATCGAGCGACACCCGCAGGGAAGCCGCCTCACCGGCCCTTTGCTGGACGGAGCGAAGGACAATGGCGGCCTCGGGCCACTTACGGGCCTTCAGAAGCTGCTGCGCCTCCTGATAATGGGGGTTGGGTTGCCAGGGATAGGATTCGGGCAGGCCCGCAAACGCCGCCGGCGCAGTCAGCGCGATGACGCCCAAGATCCAGCGCGGAAGCTCGACACGCCGTTCCCCGCACGCTAAACTTAAGATGAGGGAATATGACTGTTTTCCAACCATCAGTTCGCATTAAAGCCAATGCAAGGAAGCCTGTCAAATGCGCGGTTCGTTCCTGTGCCTGGCTCACGCTGGCTTTCTTCGCCCTCGCTCCCTCGCTTGCGGTCGCTGAAGAGCCGCTCCCCGACATCGAAGCGCGCACCTTCAACGTCAAGGTCCTCCGAAAGAGCCGCTCCGGCAGAGTGATCCTCTTTGAGGCGCCGACTGAAGCCGCGCCCGCTGTCGGGCGGGTCCTGCTGCTCAAACGCGACGGCGCGCCCGCGATCGGTATGCGGGTGCTCAAGCTTTATCCCGACAAGCCGGGCTTCGCGGCCAAACGCCTGCGCGACTACGTTGATACCGACCTCCTCAACAGTGGCAACGCCCTGTTCGCGGTCGAAAAGATATCAGACCTTGCGCCGCCACCACCTCCACCGCAAACTGCCGCCGACAGGGCAGATCTGCGCGAGCTCGAGCAATGGGACGCGGCCGAACGGACGCCCGACGCGCCCAAGGCGCCGGCCTCCCTTACCGAGCCGGGCGCGAATCTCGCGGCGCTTGAAAGCACGAAGGAACCCGGCGCCGGACAAGAGCCACCCACTCCCGAGGCGCCGCCCGCCGAAGCCGCGGTGGGGGGCGAGGCTCTCGCGGCCGAGACCACGGCAGCCGAGACTTCCGCAGCCGAGACCGGCACGGCCGAGACTCCCGCCGAAAACACGGAGGCAGCACCGGCCGAAAACGAATCCGCGGAAAACGCTCCCGCCGAGGACCTCCCCCCTGAAGAGGAAGACGAAAGCCTGCTCGGCCTCGCGATCAAGGAGATTCCCGACCTCGACCCGCATCGTCACTGGCTCTCGCTCGCGATCGGTCAACTCGCCAATGGGGGCGACTACTTCACCGGCGCCGGCTTGCGTTACGGAATCACGGTAAAAAAGCTGCTTTTCCTGCACAGCGCCGAATCCCAGGACTCGCTGGCGCTCGAAGGCGGGATCTTCAACTACAACATCACCGGCTACGTCGAGGCGCAGGACAGCTTCATGGTCCTCTCACCCACCGGTGCGCTGCGATACAACATCTACTTCCGCGATGACTTCGGCATCTTCTTCTACGGCGGATTGGCCTACCACTACGCGACAGCGACCTCCGACATTCCGAGCGCGGCGGAGGCCGCGGAGACCGCCCTGCTGCTGTCGGGGATCACCCCCGCTCTGGGTGCGGGACTTGTCTTTCGCGTCGGGCCCAACTGGGATGCCCGCATCGACGCAGGACTCGATATCGTTGGGCTCAGCCTTATGTTAAGGTTCTAGCCATGCCTTTTTTCGCGCGCATGGCTGGTCTGTCCCTTGTGGCCCTCGTCGCCTTCAGCTGCGGCGTGAAGCATCCGCCCCTGCCGCCGGAGCCCGTGACTCCTCAACAGTCAGAGAGAACCTTCCGGCCGACGGCGCCTTCGCCCACGCCGTCACCGGCTCCCACGAGGTCCGATCGATGAGTCGCCCCACGGATTATTTCCCCTACAAGAACGGCGTCATGACGGTCGACGGCGTATCGCTCAACGCTATCGCCGAGTGCACCGGCACCCCGGTCTACATCTATTCGGCCCGCGGCCTGCTCGATCCGCTGAAAGCCCTGCAAAAAGGCCTCAAAGGCCTCGATCACCTGGTCTGCTTCGCGGTCAAGTCCAGCTCCAACGTCGCGATCCTCCAGCTCCTCTCCTCGCACGGCGCCGGCGTGGACCTGGTCTCCGGCGGTGAGCTGCATCGCGCGGCGATCGCGGGCGTACCGGCCGATAAGGTCGTCTTCTCGGGCGTCGGCAAGACCCCCGGGGAAATGGCGCGCGCGCTCGATTACGGCGGGAATGGCATCTACTCCTTCAATGTGGAATCGGAACCGGAGCTCCGGCTCCTGAGTTCGGTGGCGAGCCACATGGAAAAAACCGCGCCGGTCGCGCTTCGCTTCAATCCGGACGTGGATCCCAAGACCCATCCTTACATTTCCACCGGCCTCAAGAAGAACAAGTTCGGTTTGAATCGCGCGGAGATTCTCAAGATCGCGCGCGAGGTCTCGAAGTACCCTGGCGTCTCGATCAGGGGGATCAGCATCCACATCGGCAGCCAGCTCCTCTCTCTTTCTCCGCTGCAGGACGCGTTCAAGCGCGTCCGCGCGCTGCTCGAAGAGCTGGAGGACATTCTTCCGACGCCGCTCCGCTTCGTCGACCTCGGCGGCGGCATCGGCATCACTTACCGCAACGAGAAGACGATCCCGATTCCCAGGTACTGTGAGCTGATTCATCGTTACTTCGGCCCCAAGGCGGGCCTGCGCCACCCCATGAAGATCCTGATCGAGCCGGGCCGCTCCATCTCGGGAAACGCCGGGATCCTGCTCTCCGAGGTGCTCTATCGCAAGCAGCGCAAGGAGAAGGACTTCCTCATCGTCGATGCGGCGATGAACGACCTGATCCGTCCTTCGCTTTACGGCAGCCACCACGAGATCGTTGCGGTGAGCCGCAAGACGGGCGCGCGAAAGAAAACGGACGTGGTCGGGCCGGTCTGCGAGACGGGTGATTGCTTCGGAAGTGACCGCCCCCTGCCGCGAAGCCTCGATCAGGGCGATCTGATCGCCATCCTCTCCGCGGGAGCTTACGGCTTCGCGATGTCCGGAAACTACAACAGCCGTCCCCGTCCGCCCGAGGTGCTCGTGGCCGGCGGCAACTTCGAAATCATCCGGGAACGCGAAACGTACGATGACCTCGTACGCGGCGAAGTCCTCCCGGATCAGACTTGCCCGCGGCCTGAGGCCGCCTCCTGAGGTGACCCATGCGTGGTGTGTATACGGCGCTGATCACGCCGTTTGATTCCAATAACGAGATCGATCTGGGCGCCTATGTCCGGATCATCAGGGACCAACGCGAGGCCGGAATCACCGGCGTGATTCCGTGCGGGACCACCGGTGAGTCGCCGACCCTCTCCCTCGCGGAAAAGAAGCTCCTCATCCAGGCCTGCGTCGACGAGCTCAAAGGCTCGGGCGTGAAGGTCGTGGCGGGAACGGGAAGCAACAGCACGCCGCAGACGGTGGAGTTCTCCCGCTGGGCCTCGGAGGCCGGTGTCGACGGCGTTCTCGTGGTCACGCCCTATTACAACAAGCCTTCACCCGCGGGCCTCGAAGCGCACTTCACGGCCATCGCCGATGCCGTCCGCTGCGACGTCATGCTCTACAATGTGCCGGGGCGGACGGGGGTTTCGCTTTCGGCGGCGACAGTCACGCGGCTCGCGGCGCATCCGAGAATCACCACGATCAAGGAGGCCACGGGCAATGTCGAGTTCTCGAGCCAGCTCCTCGACGCGCTGACGGCTCAGGGGCGCAAGATGGACGTGCTCTCCGGCGACGACGCCACGTTCCTGCCGCTGCTGTCGATCGGGGCGGTCGGCGTCGTTTCCGTCGCGAGCAATCTGTTTCCGCGAGCCATGGTCGCCCTTCATCGCGCGCAGGAGACCGGGCGCAACGCAGAGGCGTGCGCGCTGCATCAGCGGTTCTACCCTCTTTTCCGCGACCTTTTCATCGAGTCCAATCCGGTCCCCATCAAGACGGCGATGTCGCTGGTGGGCTGGTGCGGGGCCCAGGTGCGTGCCCCGCTGGCGCCGCTCGCGCCGGCGAATCTGGAGACTCTCAAGGCCAGCCTCGATCGCTGCGGAGTCATTACGGGGAGCCGGCTATGATCCGCATCGGCCTTCTGGGCTCGAAGGGACGCATGGGAACGCAGGTCCAGCGCCTCCTCGCCGCCGAGTACGCCGATCGCGCCACGCTGGCCTGCGCCGTCGATGCGGACGAAGCGCCCGAGGCCCTGCTCGGCTGTGACGTCGTAATCGATTTTTCCTCTCCGAGGGGTATGGCCGCCCTGACTCGGGCGGCGCTGG
Source organism: Oligoflexia bacterium (assembly GCA_023700925.1). Classification (GTDB taxonomy): domain Bacteria; phylum Bdellovibrionota; class UBA1018; order UBA1018; family UBA1018; genus JAMPXJ01. The sequence goes on from JAMPXZ010000022.1 coordinate 20,365, forward strand.
GCTCCTCCGCCACGCTTCCCGCCTTCGCCGTGGGCAGCACCGGCTGGGACGCCGATGGACTGCGAGCCCTCGAGAATCTCGCCAAACGCGCTCCGGTCCTCCTGTCATCGAACTTTTCACTCGGCGTGCTGGCGTTGACCGAGCTTCTCCGGTCCGCGGCCCCGATCCTCTCGCGCCTCGGCTACGCGCCGGTGATCGTCGAGCACCATCATCGGCACAAAAAGGATGCGCCGAGCGGGACGGCGCTCACTCTGAGCCGGGCGATCGCGCCTGATGATCCAAGCCGGGTGCAGATTCACGCGGTGCGTGCGGGCGAGGTGATCGGAGATCACGAGGTATCGTTCTACGGCACGTCCGATGTCATCACGTTGAGCCACCACGCGCAGGATCGCAGCCTCTTCGCGCGCGGAGCGCTCGAGGCGGCGCTCTGGCTCGGCCGCAAACGCTCGACGCTCACGGAGAGGCGCACGCTCATCAGCATGAGCGACTTCTTCCACAATCCCTGAAGCATCAATATAGGAGTACGCCATGTTTGAGATGGCAGATCGCCTGAAGAAACTTCCCCCTTACCTGTTCGCCCGCATCGACCGGATCAAACAGGAAGAGCAGGCCAAGGGACGGCGCCTCATCGCCCTGGGCATCGGTGACCCGGATCTTCCTACGCCGGACTTCGTGATTGATCGCCTTGCCGCCGCGGCGCGCAAGCCCTCTAACCACCAGTATCCTTCGTACTGGGGAATGAGGGAGTTTCGCGAAGCCGTGGCCCGCTGGTATGGCAGGCGCTTCGGCGTCGCGCTGAACCCGGATAACGAGGTCCTCGCACTGATCGGCTCGAAGGAAGGCATCGCGCACCTTCCGCTCGCCTTCGTGAATCCAGGCGAAGCCACGCTCGTCCCGGATCCCGGATACCCCGTTTATCATGCAGCCACCCTGTTCGCCGGAGGCGTTCCACTGTCGTTTCCACTGCTCGAGAAGAACGGCTATCTCCCCGACTTCGGCCAGCTCGAGGGGCTGATTAAGCGCGGCCCGCGGGCGCGCCTGCTCTTCCTGAACTACCCCAACAACCCCACGGCGGCCTCAGCGACCCTCGATTTCTTCAAAGAGGTCGTCGTTTTCGCCCGCAAGCACCAGCTCATCGTCTGCCACGACAACGCGTATTCGGAGATCTTTTTCGACGGAAAGCGGCAACCGAGCTTCCTCGAAGTTCCCGGCGCGAAAGAGGTTGGCTGCGAGTTTCACAGCCTCTCGAAGACATTCAACATGACGGGCTGGCGCGTGGGCTTCCTGGTCGGAAACGCGCGCGTCGTCGAAGGGCTCGCCCAGATCAAGACCAACGTGGACTCCGGCGTCTTCAACGCGTGTCAGGAGGCGGGAATCGAGGCCCTCGAGCGCTACGAACCTTTTGGCGCGGAGCTGCGGGGGATCTATCAGCAACGACGCGACATCCTCGTGCCGGCACTGCAGTCCATCGGTCTTCAATGCCAAAAACCTGACGCTACTTTTTACGTGTGGGCGCGCCTTCCCGCGGGGCGCAAATCCGAGGACTTCGTCCTGGATCTCATCCGCAAGCAGGGCATCGTGTCGACCCCCGGCAACGGCTTCGGGGCGGCGGGAGAAGGTTACGTCCGTTTCACACTTTGCTCCGATGTTTCAGTCCTAAAACAGGTTGCGGAAGTCCTTCGTGGCTCGGTATAACCATAGGCATCGAGGCTCAAAATCATGAATATCTTCGTTTGCATCAAGCAGGTCCCGGATACGGAAACCAAGATCAAGCTCAACGCGACCTCCAGCGGGATCGACCCCGCCGGAATCAAGTGGATCCTTTCCACGTACGATGAATATGCCGTCGAAGAGGCGCTCCGGCTGCGGGAGAAGAACCCCGGCAGCACGGTGACCGTGCTTTCCGCCGGTCCTGCCCGCGTGATCGAGTCGATCCGCACGGCGCTCGCGATGGGAGCGGATAACGGGATTCATATCGACCTTCCCGAAACCGCGGACAACAACTCGATCGCCAAGGCTCTTGCCGGCGCGCTGAAAAAGGAAGCAAAGGTGGACCTCGTCTTCACCGGCAAGGAGGCGCTTGATGACTCCGCCGCTCAGGTGAGCCAGCTCCTCGCCGAATACCTCGATGCCGCCTGTGTGACCGTCGTCCTCGGCGTCGAGTACGGCCCCGCCGGCGTGAAGGCCCGCCGCGAAGTCGAAGGCGGTGCCGTCGAAGTGATCGAGGCGTCCTTCCCGGTCATCATCGCGGCCCAAAAAGGCCTCAACGAACCCCGCTACGCAAGCCTTCCCAACATCATGAAGGCCAAGAAGAAGGAAGTGAAAGCGCTCAAGGCCGCCGATGTCGGCGTGTCAGACGCGGATCAGAAGATCCGCTACAAGAACTTCCAGCTCCCGCCGCCCAAGCAGGCCGGCAAAAAGATCGCCGGCGATCCGGCGACTCAAGCCAAAGAGCTGGTCCGTCTCCTTCATGAAGAAGCAAAGGTGGTGTGAAAATGGCTAAGATCTTCGTTGTCGCCGAACATCGTGATGGCCGTCTGAAGAAATCGACGTTCGAGCTCCTCGGGGCCTCGGCCGCTGCCGGGCATGAGACCCACGCGATCCTGCTCGGAGAAGGCGTGGCCGAGCTTGCCAAGGAACTCGCCCACTACGGCGCTCAGAAGGTACACCTCGTCCAGGACCCGGCGCTCAAACTCTACTCGGCCGAAGCCTACGCCAAGGCCGTGGTCAGCGTGCTCAAGGGCGCCTCTCCGGATATCGTCCTCGCGAGTCACACGCCGACCGGACGCGACTTCATGCCTCGGGTCGCCGCGCGCATGGGTGCCGGCCTCGCCAGCGACTGCGTCCAGGTGTCCCTCGACGGCGGTCGCCTGGCCGCGCGTCGTCCGGTCTATGCCGGAAAGGCGATAGTCGAAGTCGAGTTTATCGGCTCCGGAGTTCAGATGGCCACCGTCCGCGCCAACGCGCTTGGGGTGCCCAAGCCCGACACCTCCAAGACGGCCGAAATCCTCACCGCGTCAGCCGATCTGAGCGGCCTGAAGACGAAGGTACTGGAAGTCGTCAAGGGGGCCAGCGGTCGGCCCGATGTTACCGAGGCCTCCATCGTCGTGTCCGGGGGTCGATCCCTCAAGAGCGCCGATAACTTCAAGATGATCGAGGACGTGGCGGACGTCCTGGGCGGCGCCGTGGGAGCCTCCCGTGCCGCGGTCGACGCGGGTTACCGCCCTCATCGTGACCAGGTCGGCCAGACGGGCAAGGTCGTGTCCCCGACTCTCTACATCGCTTGTGGAATCAGCGGCGCGATCCAGCATCTCGCCGGGATGCGCACCTCCAAAGTGATCGTTGCGATCAATACCGACGCCGAGGCTCCGATATTCCAAGTAGCCGACTATGGCATCGTCGGTGATATTTTTGCCATCGTGCCCCAGCTCAAGGAAGAATTCAGGAAAATCAAGGAACATTGATTTAGTATTGGTTCATGACCTGGCAAACATTCGTCTTCGTCGTTGTCGCCGGCTTGGCCTTTGGCTATTCCGGTTATCGGTTCGCTATTCTCTATCGCCTGCTGAAAGCCCAGCGCGGTAAAGCCAACCGTCTCGGCCACCTTGGCGCCAGAACCCTCGCGGCGATCGCCGATGTGTTCGGACAGCGCGCGGTCCTCCGCAAGCGCGGACCCGGCATCATGCACGCGACGATCTTCTGGGGCTTCCTCATCATCACGATCGGGACCCTCGAACAGTTCGTTTCGACGATCCACACTTCGGCGAATTTCCAATTCATCGGCCAAACGCCCTACCTGACGCTCATCTGGCTGCAGGATTTCTTCACTCTTGGCGTGCTGCTCGCGGTGGGCTACGCCGCCTATCGCAGATACGTGATCCGGCCCGAAGGCCTCGGCAAATCGCGCGACGCCGACCTCGTCCTGACCTTCACCTCGTCGCTGATGGTGGCGATCCTGCTGATGAACGGCTTCCACATCCTGGGAGACAATCCGTGGTACCGGGACGCGATGCCCGTTTCCAAATACCTCGCCACGGGTCTTGCCGGGCTCGGACTGAGCCAGGAAAGCAATCACGCGCTCTGGCTCGTCTTCAAATGGGTCCACATGCTGATCGTGCTCGGCTTCGCGATGTACATCCCGAGCTCCAAGCATCTCCATGTCATCGCCGCGGGGCCGAACAGCTTCCTCAAACGGCTCAGCCGCGAAAAGGGCATGACTCCTATCAACTTCGAGGACGAGTCGATCCAGCAGTACGGCACGGCCCGAATCACCGACATGACCTGGAAGGACGGCCTGGACCTCTATTCCTGCACCGAATGCGGACGCTGCCAGGATCTCTGTCCCGCCTACAATACGCAGAAGCCGCTTTCGCCGAAGGCCCTCATCATGGACCTCAAGGAGAACCTGCACCGCAACAAGGCCAAGGCGCTCGCGGGCAAGTACGACGAGGTGGGGCCGCTCATCGACGGAAACATCACCGACGACGTGATCTGGGCCTGCACGAGCTGTCGCGCCTGTGAGATCGCCTGCCCGGTGTTCATCGAGCAGACGGACAAGATCTTCGACATCCGCCGCAACCTGGTGATGATGGAATCACGGTTCCCCGCCGAGATGCAGCCGGTCTTCAAGAACATGGAGACCAACGCCAGCCCCTGGGCGTTCAACCCTTCCGAGCGCGTCAACTGGGCCGAAGGCCTGAACATCAAGACCATGGCCGAAGGGGCCGAGATCGAGGTCCTGCTGTGGGTCGGGTGCGCCGCCGCCTTCGACGATCGCAACAAGAAGGTGCTTCGGGCGTTCGCGAGCCTGCTCAAGAAGGCGGCCGTGAAATTCGCGATCCTCGGCACCGAGGAGCAGTGCACGGGCGATCCGGCCCGCCGCATGGGCAACGAGTACCTCTACCAGTCGCTGGCCAAGGCGAACGTGGAAACCTTGAACCGTTACAACGTCAAACGGATCGTGACGGCCTGCCCGCACTGCTTCAATACGCTCAAGAATGAGTACAAGGAGTTCGGCGGCAACTATGACGTCATTCATCACTCCCAGTACCTCGCCGGCCTGATCGGCGAGGGGCGGATCAAGCCGACCAAGGCTTTCGATGAGACGGTGGCCTTCCACGACAGCTGCTTCCTGGGCCGCTGGAACGACGTCTTCAAGGAACCCCGCGACGTGATCAACTCGCTCCCGGCCGCGCGGCTCGTGGAGATGAAGGAACATCACGACTCGAGCATGTGCTGCGGCGCCGGCGGCGGGCGTATGTGGATGGAAGAGACGATCGGAAAACGCATCAACGTCGCCAGGACCGAGCAGGCGCTCGAGACGAAGGCGGGCGTGGTGGCCTCCTCATGCCCGTTCTGCATGACCATGCTCACCGACGGCGTCAAGACCAAGGACATGCAGGACAAGGTCAAGGTGCTGGATATCGCCGAGCTGATCGATCAGGCCACGCCCTGATTTCGCCTCAGCGTTTACGCTGAGCCGACAGCAAGGCGTCAAGCTCGTCCATCGAAACGGTGGCACGGGCGCCGCCCAGGACCTGAAGCGTCTTTTCAAGCCGGTTTACGAGAATCTCGCGTTCCTCGCTGGTCTCCTCGTCCAGGTGCACGAGCAGGTACTTCACTGTTGTCAGCGCGTCCCAAAGGCAGCTGACGGCCTTCCTGACCTGCGAAGGGGACAGGGGGCCGGCGCCCTTGATCGCGATCTCCTCGCCGAGCCCGGCGATTCTGGCGATCGCGGGGAAGTTCAGCTGCTGGGCGGTGCCGCGAATCGCGATCATCTGCTCCGCGAAATCCGAAAAGAGGCTCTGTCCCGCTCCCACGTCGTCCGCCATGCGCTCCAGCGCGGACTCGGCGCGCTTGGCAAACTCCCCAAGCTCGGTGACAAAATCATTGATCCGCTCCTGCCGCGCGTTCGGCACCATCACAGCACCTTCCTGTCCAGCAGCAGTCCGTAGATCTTCGTCTGAATCTGGGCCACCGTCACTGGCTTGATCATATAGCCGTCGACCCCGGCCTGAATGGCTTCCAAAACCCGCTCCTTGGTCGCCTCGGCGGTCAAAAAGATGAAAAGTAGATTCTTGAAGGCGGGCTCGCCGCGAACGTACTTGAGCAGCTCGAGGCCATTGGTGGGGCTCATGTGCCAGTCGCAAAGGACAAGGTGAAAGTCCCCCTGATGAAGCAAGGTCTTGGCTTCC
>JAMPXZ010000023.1 GCA_023700925.1 Oligoflexia bacterium
AGGCGTGGGCGTAGGCGTGGGCGTAGGCGTGGGCGTGGGCGTAGGCGTGGGCGTGGGCGTAGGCGTGGGCGTGGGCGTAGGCGTGGGCGTAGGCGTGGGCGTAGGCGTGGGCGTGGGCGTAGGCGTGGGCGTAGGCGTGGGCGTAGGCGTGGGCGTAGGCGTGGGCGTAGGCGTGGGCTGCCCGTTTTTATTCATGTCGTCGGTGGTCTCCGGGACCGCGCCGAGGTCGGGCGCCGGAACAGCCGGAGATGATCCGCCGCCAGTGCAGGCGGCAAGAAGGACGAGGAGCGCCAGGGCCTGGCCGGAGCGGCGGATAGCAGCGGGACGAGACTTCACGATCACCTCCGAGATAAATACAGTCTGTGTAATAAGGTCATCGTACGTGCGGGCCGAGCCGGGAGGCGACCGGAAAATCCTTTTTCGTTGAAATTATTTTTCTTGGAGCGGGTCATCCGAGATGGGAAGGTAGCGGAATGGCGGATGAGTTCGACTTCAAGGAACAGGCAAAGGCGCTTCTCAAGCGCCTGGGGCAGAATCCGGGCGCGCCGTTGAACCAGGGGCTCGCGCTCGCGGCAGTCGAGGCGGCGCTTCGCGAAGCTTATGCGCGCGGCAGGGGCGATGCGAAGGCAGGCAAAGGTGGGGCGCCGGGTGCCCTCGGGCGAGCGGCCTCTCCGCTCCGGCCGGCAGGCGTGGCAGCCAAGGTTTCCCCGCCCAGTGCTTCGCCCGACTTACGAGAGCCGGGCAGCGGCTGCGCTCATGAGTGGGAAGAGGCTTTCCTCGACGGCAGGTCCGTGGGCGCCAAGTGCGTCCATTGCGGAATCCTCCAGCGCGAGGTGCAGGAGCGGTGCGAGCATTTCTACGTTCAGGTGGGCGCAGGGGAAATCTGCGTAGCTTGCCGCAAGCCCAAGCCGCCGGCGAGGAAGTAACTCATCTTCATTTTTGCTTCGTGATTCCCGACTCAGACCCCTTCTATCCTGACAAAATGTCAGGTTGAAGGCCGCTGAGTCGACTCAGACCCCCTCTATCCTGACAAAATGTCAGGTTAGAGGCCGCTGAGTCGGCCCCGGGGCAGGGACTCAGCTGTACCGATCGATCCGCAAGCTATTTCGTTGTCGCTTTGACGCGGCGAGCATCACCAAGTGAGCGGGTACCTTTTAAGGTACCTTTTAAGCCTTTTAGCGGATACTGCCGATAAGCCTGGGAGGAGCGAACGCCCATTCCTACTTCCGGATTTCGTCTCATCTTGATTTTGTTCGTGAGTGTCTGGCTCGGGAGCATCCCCTGCGCGGCGGACTTCCTTGCGGAACTCTCCCGTCCTCTCATGCCTGCGGAATATGAAAAGCCTCTGGATACCGGGCTGAAGTCTTACCTCGCGCCGAACGAAGGTACGCCCGTTTTTCAGGCGCCGCTGCTGCGCAAGGCGCCTGCCGGGGTTCACGTCTCGGTCGGCACGGAGCGCGGATTCATCGGCGCCGCTTTCAACCCGGCGGCGACCCACGTGCTCCTCGTGGATATGACGCCGACGGTGACGCAGTTCAACCAGATCAACGTGGCGCTGCTCAAGCTGGCGGATGGGGACCTGACTGCCTACCGGCAGCTCCGCCTCAAGGCGAGCGCTGCCGAATGGCAGAAACGCGCCACGGAGCTCCTCGCCGCCGGACGCCTGGACCGCTCCTCCGCGGAGCTCCTGTCTTCGAAAGCGGTGTGGGAAAACTGGAAGTTCGGAGTGCGCGAAAACCAGGGTTTCGCCGGGATGCACGTCAGGCCCGGTAAAGAGGATTTTTTCTACGGCGCGAACTACCTGCACGACAAGAAGCTTTTTGCGCGTCTCTCGGCGCTCGCCCGTGAGGACCGGATCCAGGCCGTGACGATGAACCTGACGGATGAGACGCAGCTCCGCCAGCTCGTCTCCGCGATGAAAACCGCGAAGCTCCCGCTCAGTGCGCTCGACGTGAGCAACGCCTGGTGGCCGCAGTACATGCCCGCTGAGCAGGGGGGCTTTGCCCGGATGCTCGGCGCGTTTGAAGAGGTGAGCCAGCCGAAGTCGTTGCTTATGATGAGCTCGTGGAATATGCAGCAGCCCATACCGACGATGGACGGGGGGCCGGACCGGATCTGGGGGTATTTCGGTTTCACCTTCGATAAGCTCTCCCCGGCCAAGGAGCGCGGAGCCGCGCTGCAGACGTATCTTTGGGCCAACAATAACCATCCGTTGACCGAGGAGCAGTGGGGCTCGGATCTGACGACCTTGCGCTATGCCGGGACCCTCAATGACCGCAAGGCGACCAAGGCGATGGACGGTGCCGCAAAATCCGCCTCAGCAAAGCCTGTAGTCCGCGGGGCCGCCACCGTTCCGCCAGGCGCCTCCTCGCTCGTTGACTGCGCCACCGATTTCGGGCGCCTCGCGCGCTAGGCCCGCTGGGCGAGGCTTGAGGCTTTCAGGAAATTCCTTACCGACGTGGGTTCGGAGCCGGTGAGCTCCTTTACCGTGGTCGTCACCGAACTCAGGGTCCCTTGCTTGGCCGCAAGGTCAAAGCTCAGGAAGGTCTCGGCCCAAAGGTCAGGGAGGCCGGATTTCATCAGCGCGCGCTTGAACTCCTCGGGCGGAAGATCGTGATAGGGGAGCTCGCGGCCCGTCAGCTCGCCTGCGATGCGCGCGATATCCTGGTAGCTCAGCGCCTCGGGCCCCGAGACGTCCCGCACGGAGGAACTCCGATCGGTCGAGGCAAGCGCCGCGGCGGCCGTGCGCGCGCAATCCTCGCGCGTGACATAGGCGATCCGGCCGTTGCCCGCCGCGCCCAGGAGCTTACCCATCGCGAGCGCGCTCGGCAGCGACAGGAGGAGATTTTCCGCGTACAGGTTGTTGCGGAGGATCGCGTGGGAGAGCCCGCTTTCGCGGATCAGCGTTTCGGTGGCGTGGTGGTCGGGGGCCACCCGCGAGAGCGAGGTCTCGGGATTCGGCAAGGAGGTGTAAACGACATGTTCAACGCCTGCTTTTCGCGCGGCTTCGATCGCGTTGCGGTGGGATTTCACCCGCTCTCCGATCGCATCGGTGCTGATCAGCAGCATCCGGGCGGCCCCGCTGAAAGCGGCCTCGAGTCCGGCGGGGCGATTGAAGTCGGCGGCCCGTACGGTGACGCCGCGGAGAGCGAAGTCGGCGAGCTTTTCCGGGGAACGGGTGGTGGCGATCAGCTTTCGCGCCGGGACCGTGAGAAGCAGCGCCTCGATGACGCGTCGGCCGAGATGCCCGGCGGCGCCGGTCACGAGAAGGGTGTCGGAAGGTTTCATGTGGAGTTCCCCGCTTTCCTCTCCAGTTTAGGGCTCCGACGGCTTTTTGATTAGACGGAGTAATGTGGAAACTTTCTGCAGTTAAATGCATAATGGCCGCCATGGAACTGGACGGAATCTCGGTTTTCGTGAAGGTGGTGCAGGCGGGCAGCTTCAGCAAGGCGGCCCGTCAGCTCGGAATGCCCAATACGACGGTCAGCGTGAAGGTGGCCCGGCTCGAAAAGCGTCTCGGCGTGACGCTCATCCAGCGGACCACCCGCCAGCTCAACATCACTCCGGCGGGGCAAGCCTACTTCGAACGCTGCGTGCGCGCGCTGGATGAGATCGCGGCGGGGGAGTCGGAGATCGCGACCTCGACGAAGGAGGCGCGCGGGCTGCTCCGGATCACCGCGCCGGTGGACGTCGCGCACAGTCTTCTGCCGCCGATCGTGCGGCGGTATCTCAAGAAGTACCCGCAGACGAGCGTCGAGCTCGTCGTCACCAATCGCGTCGTCGATCTCGTCGGCGAGGGCGTGGATCTCGCGGTCCGCGCGGGAGAGCTCGAGGACTCGAGCCTGATCGCGCGAAAATTTGTCACCGCGGGCGTGGGACTCTGGGCGAATCCCGCCTATCTGAAGAAGGCGGGGACGCCCAAGCATCCGCGGGAGCTGGAGCGGCATGAGTGCCTGTTCCTGGGCGACCCGGAGATCAAACTCGAGTCTTCGGCGGGCGAGGTCGCCGAGGTCCGCCTCAGGAGCCGCGTCGTCGCCGATGACTTCGAGACTCTGCGCGCGTTCCTGTTCAAGGGCGACGGGATCGGGCTGCTGCCGGAGTACCTCGCAAGCGAGGCCGAAAGCGCCGGAAAACTCACGCGCATCCTTCCCCGTTGGAGCTGGGGCGCGGATCATCTCTCGCTGGTCTACCCCGCGCAGCGCTTTGTGTCGCCGAAGGTCCAGGCGTTCATCGCGGTGGCGGTCGAAAATGAGTCCGGCCCGACGCTGTAGCGCCGGGCCTTTCTCCCCTTTTAGAAGCTGTAGATGAGCCGGCCGGTCGCCCGGGTTTCCGAGTCCGAGGCGCGGAAGTCGCCGTTCACCCTGCCGACCTGGCGGATGCGTTCGAGAGACGCCTCGACGCGGAGATTGCGCGCGAGCTTGTAGGCCACCCAGATTTCGGCACGTTGGTAGGTGTCCTGCATCTCGACGTCGTTCGTGGCAAGCTCCTGCCGGCGGTGACGCTCCTGGAGCGAGCTCCAGCTCGAGGTCGAGAACGCGGCGCCGGCCTCGAGCCGGCCCTGCTCCACGCTCATCTGCACGCGGCCGGTGTAGCCCACGCCGTAGTAGTACGCGCGCTTGGCGACCACGGTATTGAGGCCGTCAGTCGTGCGGCCCTTCGCGTCGAGGTATTCGTCGAGGGCGAACGAGCGGACCATCGCGAAGTCGGCGTAGAAGTCCATCACCAGATGAAGCTTCATGCCGTTGCGATAGGCGGTGAAGTCCAGGGTCGGGCCAATCATGTTGATCGTGCCGACGAACTGGTACTCATGCGTCTCGTCGGTGAGAGGGCCGGTCGCGCCCGGGCGCTCTTCGAAGTCCACCGCGCTCGCCGGGCCGAAGAGGAAGGTGTAGCCCTGGAGCTGGCCCCGCGTGTCGCGCCCGAGGTTTTTCTCGTAGTAGACGCCGAAGGCGGTCTTGGCCATGAACTTGAAGTACTCGCCGCCTTTGCTCGAGGCGGCGCCGCTGGCGAGCAGCTCCGCCAGCGCGGTCGAGGTGACGACTCGCTGTTCCTGGCCCGGCTCATCGTACAGCGGAATGTCGACCATCTTGCCTTCGAAGCCGAGTTCGACGGCGTTCACGCCCGTGCGGCCGCGCTTGCGCGACAGGGAGGCCAGGCCCGCCGAAAGGTCGAGCCGCGCCCAGGAGTCGGCGTTGAAGCCTTCGGGAGTCGTGCCCGGAGCGGCGTCGCGGTCCCGCCACGCGCCGATCGCGCCCGGGGTGTCGAGGATCGCCGAGAGCAGGTAACCGCCGAGGCTCTTGTTGCGTGCGCGGATCACGCGGCCCATCTGGTACATGGCCTCGCCGATCACGTAGCCGCCGATCGGCGTGATGATCATGTCATTGATGCTCATGACCTCGTGGTATTCGCCGATGACCTCCCAGAAGGCCGATGAGGCGGTCGCGAAAAGGAAGCTCTCCATCGGGCCGAAGTTGTTCGACCGCGCGACCTGGTAGTAGACCATGCCGGCGAAAGCATGGCCCGCGTTGGCCGCCAGGTCGTTGTCGTCGTAAAGCACCGCCTCCATCGTGATGAGCTTCTTGCGGAGGCCTTCGCCGAAGTCGTAGTCGTAGTCGAGCTGGTTGCTCACGAGGTCATAGTACTTGTACATCGCGAAGCCCATCACGACGGCCATCTCGACGCCGGCGCGGAGATAATTGCGCTGCTTGGGGCCTTCGTTCAGCACCGCCCGGTAGGCGTCCTTCATCTGCAACGCCACACCCGTGGCCTTGTCGATGAAGCCACCGTCGCGCCCGAGGCCCACCTTGCGGGACTCATAGGTGGCGTGGGCGAGGAGGGTTTCCTTGATCAGCGATTTTTTGAGGTCAAAGCCCATGACCTGCGAGGCGAGCTTGTAGAGCTTGGTTTCCCAGGCGCCCGTGCCATCGTCCTTGAGCTTCCAGCCGACGCGCTCGAAGTCCGAGCCGTCCTCGCGTCTCCAGTTCTCGACGGAGACGACGAGCTCCTCGCGCGAAACGCGCTGAACGTCCAAGCGGTACTGGAACACGCCCGAGGCCCGCGCTTCCTTGACGTCCGGGTCGATCAGCGAGCCCGAGGTACGCAGGCAGTTCGAGTCGACGATCGCCCCCGAGGAATTGAAAGCGCTATGCACCAGTGTGCAGGTCTCCTGCACCTGGTGATCGCTGAGCGGGCGGTAGCTTCCGACCGTGATCACGACCTTGCGGGTGATGTCCTTGACGGCCTGGCGGGTGTCCGTCAGGTTGCGGGGAATGTCGAGGTCCAGGGCTTTGGCCGGCTTTCCGGGAAAGTTCACGGCCATCAGGGGGAGGAGGGTAACGATCGTCCCGAGCAGGAATAGGCGTGATTTCATCTTTCAACCTCTCAGCAGCAACTTGCGCGATAGCTTCTCAGTGGAGCATTTGTGGGAACCTTGCGCTTGGGGTTCCCGATGAGCGGACTCGAATCTAGAGTATTTGATTAAAGTAATCAACTATTATTTCAATGAAATTTACTCTTATGTTTCGATATCTTAGGTGCTGAAGCTTTCAACCCTTAGGGAGAAGGTGTGTTCCGCGCGCGGAGCTGCCCGCAGGCGCCATCGATGTCCTGGCCGGCCGAGCGCCGCAGCTTGGCAAGCACTCCGCGCTGGTGGAGCTGGCGAACCAGCTCGGCGCCGCGCTCCCACGGGGGGCGCCGCAGCTCGGGGCTGCCGGTGTCGTTGTAGGGGATGAAGTTCATGATCGCGAACTTTCCGCGGAGGAGCCGCGCGATCGTCTCCAGCTCCTCGTCCGTGTCGTTGATCCCTTCAAGCAAGGTCCACTGGTATTGGATCGGATAGTGCGTAAGGCGGGCGTATTCCTCGGCGAGCTCCACGAGCTCCGCGGGCTCGATCCGGGCCGCGTGCGGCAGCAGACGGGCGCGCAGCTCCGCGCGCGAGGTGTGGAGCGAGATCGCAAGCGCGGGCTTGACCTTTCTTTTCGGCAGCTCCTCGAAAACCCGGCGATCCCCCACGGTCGAAAAGACGAGCTTCTTGTGGGCGATTTCGCCTTCGGTTCCGAGAAGCTCGATGGCGTCGAGGACATTCTTGAGGTTGTGCGAGGGCTCGCCCATGCCCATGAACACGACCTTGTCGACGCGTCGCCGGGAGCGCGCGAGCGCCACCTGCGCGGCGATCTCCGCGCTGCCGAGCTGACGGAGCAGGCCGCTCCGGCCCGTCATGCAGAAGACGCAGCCCACGGCGCAGCCGACCTGGCTCGAAACGCAGAGGCCGTCGCGCGGAAGCAGAACCGCTTCGATGGTTTGGTTGTCCGCAAGATCGATCAGAAAACGAACCGAAGCATCGGCCCCGACGTGCTCGGAGCTGGCACGCCCGAGCCGTCCGAGCTCTTCGGTAAGCGTGGGCAGCGCCGCGACGAGTGGTCCCGGAAGCGCGTTCGAACGCATCGGGCCGCTGTCGAGCGGTTTTGCCTGAAGCCAGGCGCGCAGGATCCGTCTTTCATGGCAGGGCTTCGCCCCGAGCGCGCGGAGGCGCTGCCTGAGGTCATCGACGGTACGGAGCGGGCGCGGGAGCTGCGCCTGGCTCGCAGCCTCGGGCTGGCTCACATCACCGAGTAGCACTTGACCAGGACGCTGCGGTGGACGCGGTAGTCGTTGCCGCTGCCCGTGATTTCTTCATAAATCGCGTTGCCGTAGGTGTAGGAGTAGCGGGCGCTGTAGAGCGTCCCGTTGAGGTTCTTCATCACGGTGAAATGTCCGGCCGAATTGTAGGCGTACTCGCGCGCGTCCCTGGGATCATACACCGAGGTGAAGTTCACCGCTCGCTTCTGATTCTGTTCGTCGGTGTAGAGGATGGCGGTGCTGATCAGTGTCTGCGAGGGGTCCGCCTTGGAGCTTCCACGAAGGACGCAGAGCTCAAGCTCCGGAGTGGGGGCCACGTCGGTGTAGTTCGCCGGCTCCAGCATCTTGCCGCAGTAGGCGAGAAGTCCCGCCTTGCCGAGCGGCGCGAGCGCCTGGTTGCAGGACTCGGCGGAGGCAAACGCCTGGACCGAGAGCAGGGACAGCGCAACGAGCGCGAGGGCTTTCAGAGAGCGAATCGACGCGGGCATGGGGGAACCTCCGAAAATGACTGAGGCAGGCGTATCATGCTCCTGGTTTTAACGCAACGAGTCAATTTGGCGGTCTTTAACTTGCACTTGCCTCCTGGTTCAACGGAGGCCTTGTCCTATGCCGAGCTTCAATGGAGACATTTTCGCAATGGCGCGGGCGAACACGTATTTTCGCAACGTGATCCTGACGAGCGAACGCAGCCAGGTGGTTTTGATGAGCATCGAGCCGGGAGACGACATCGGCGAAGAGACCCATGACGTGGATCAGGTCCTGCTCTTCGTCGAAGGCGAGGGGGTCGCCGTGGTCAATGGCGTGCGCTCGCCGGTGAAGCCGGGGCACCTCGTCGAGGTGACCGCGGGCAGTCGCCACAACTTTCTCAATACGGGCCGCGCACCGCTGAAGCTGGTTACCTTTTACGCTCCGCCCGAGGAAGCGCCGGGCACGGTTCATCGCACGAAGGAAGATGCGATCCGTGAGATGAGGGAGAAGCCGGGTCACGCGGTTGCATGATGATGATCGAATTTGTATAGTTCTGATTTCAAGGTTTCCCGGGTAATAACTCCGCGGTCCGCGCTTCCGCGGGCTGAGGAGGGAGAAAGTATGAAATCAGCGATTTTTGCGGTGTTCGTGGTTCTTTTTGCCGGCGCGGTCGCGCGTGCCGAGACGGTGACGTTTGTGTGCAAGAGCCCGTCCACGGAGCTGACCTACGAGGCCCGGATGGAGACTTCCGACCAGGGCTCGTTCGGCGAGATCGAAGTTTTCCGCGGAAACGAGTCGCTCTGGTACGGCGACGGCTATGGGGTTCAGCTCGAGCGCACGACGGTTTCCACGAAATATTCTTTCGTCTTTCACGAGGACGGTGAGATTGATCTGGTCCTCTGGGAAACGGGCCGGAAGATCCGGGGGGCGTTTAGATCCGATCCGAGCCTGAGCGCCGGCGATCTGATGTGCCGGAGGCGGCAGGGCAGCGGGGCGTAGCAGGGTTTTCATGTTTCGCCGACTCAGACCCCCTGTTTCCTGACAAAATGTCAGGTTGAAGGCCGCTGAGTCGACTCAGACCCCTTGTTTCCTGACAAAATGTCAGGTTAGAGGCCGCTGAGTCGGATGACCGGGGCTCGCTAGAGTGGACGGTTCTCGGACCGCAGGCTCTTTCCGTGGCCCCGGGTGAAAAGGATCCGATCATCGCGGAGAATACGGTGAATGACCGCGTCGGCACTGCGTTTCGAGGCTGAGCGATTTCGTTCTCTTCTAATCTCCCACGCGCTCTGCCTCGCGACGCCGAAGGCACGCGCAACTTTCGAAGCGCTGCTTGCGGAATTCCGCAGCATGAACTCCATGGCGGTCGCGCGTAGAGGCCCCCTGAGGGACGCGCTCCCAGGGGGGCTCCGGTAGGCGCACTCGACCGCGCGTTGGATCAGGGCCGCCGAGGCGAGGCGAGCGTTCAGATCCCATTCAATCGGTATGGAAATCAGCTCAGAACCCGTCACCCGGACCGTCGGATCTGACGACACATAGCTGTGGAATCTGTGCGCGAAGTTTTTTTCCGACCACCTGAGAACCCTGCGAACCTTGTCGAGATCCGGCCATGCTTCCGCGACAAAGCCGGTCCAGTCGCGATGGGTCGACCAGTCCCAGCCGAGAGGATCCGTCGTGAGGCCCGCTCGACAGGGATTGAGGTGGATATAGCGGATCTGGCGCAAGAGGTGCTTTTCGTCGCGGACCGCTTCCGGTTCGGGGATCGCTTCCCAGACGTTTCGGCCAGCGAAATAACGACGCGAAAGCCATCTCATCGTCAAGGCGAGCCGTACCCGAGCCTCCCGACCGCGTCCCTCGACGAGGATATGCAGGTGATTGGGCATCAGTACAGCGGCCGCGGCTCCTGGCGCGCAAAGCACGAAGCGCGCCAGTGCACACCCGCTAGGGAATAGACGGCCTGGAACTGCGTCGGAGCCTCATGACCTGCAGGCGAAGTATGCGTGCGGGTGTTTCGGGACTACCTGCACGTTGTGCCCGTAAATCGTTCAGAGCCCCAGGCAACTTCGTAGCTGCGCGCGCAGCGGCGGCGCCGCGTGGTCCGCCAGATAACCCCGTACGAGCTCCGGCGTGAGCAGGCGCGCTTTGACGAAAGAGAGAAGCTCCTGGCGGGGCTCGCCGGTTCCCGTCAGACACCGGCTGATGAGATGCAGGGTCCGGTAATCCGGATTCGGCTGATATGGATGATCGTGGTCCCAGCCGGCAAACGCCGCCCGGTCCGGCGCGCCCGCGAAAAGGCTGTTCTCGAGGCGCATGCGGCGGACCATGCCGGGCGGGGGCGTGAAGCCTTGATTCGCGCGCTCAAAGAGCGCGAAGTACCTTGTCGCGCCGGCCACATCCCCTTGCCAGCGCCGGACCAGATAAGCGTGGCGATAAAAGATCGCGCAGTTGAGCAAGGGCGAGCCGCGCCCGTCAGCCGAAAAACGCTCCGGGGCACAATCCCGTTCGAGGCTTGCGATGAGCTCGTCGCGCCGGGCGATGAGCCTGGGTCGCTCGTCGGGTTGGGAGAGGCTCACGGCGTTGATCAGATCGCCCAGCAGGTACGCACGCAGGCTCACGCTCTCGGGATGGACGGCAAGGCCCTTTTCACGAATTGTGAGGTTGTTTTCCCAGTGGCGCGCCTCGGCGACAAGGGCGCCGGAGACGAGCAGGCCGAGGCCGGCCAGGATCGGCAGCGCGAACCTGTGTCGGGAAGGCGCGAGCCAGGTTCGCGAAAGCGCGAGCCCGCCTTGCGACACTCTGAGCGTGACGATGAGAAGCAGGACGAGCGCGAAAGGCTCGAAGTAGCGTGTACTGTAGAGCGAACGATGCGCGAAGAGGATTCCGGAGATCGGCAGGTAGGCCGCGCCCAGCAGCAGACTCTCGAGAATCGCGCGGCGGTCTTTTCTAAAAAGAGCGCGGCCGAAAAAGGCGAGGAACCCCAGCCAGGCGAGCGCTCCGAGCGGAATGAACACGCGATTGAGGCTCGTCCACTCCCCGAAGGTGTCCGTGTCCACCGTGTTCAAAAAGGGCAGGGCCCAGCCCGCCAGGATCCGCCCGATCGCCGCCAGCGAGGTAGGCAGGCGCTCCAGCAGAGGCACGACGTTCCGCATCTCATTGACGTGTGAATAGAACCAGTTCTGACCGAACGCGGACACGACGGCGAGCGCCGAGAAGAGCGCAAGGGCGCGGCGCCCGCGGGCCACGGCGAGAAACGCCGCCAGCGGGATCAGCGTGAGGCTCGCCTTGGAAAGCAGGCTGCACGCGAAACAAACGAGCGCCACGGCCGTCCAGCGGCGGGGCACTGAGCTGCGTGCCGCCCTCAAGAACAGGTAGGCCGAAGCCAGACCGAACGTGAGCGCAAGGACATCCTTGCGCGCCGAGAGCCAGAGCAGCGTTTCGGCGTGAAACGGGTGCGCCGCCCAGAGCGCGACGGCAACCGCGGCAACGCGGCGTTCGGCTCCGAGCTCGCGGAGGACTCCGAAGGCGAAAAGCGTGCCCAGCCAGAAGACGACAAGCTGATGGAGTCGCGCGGCAATGACCGAACCGGGCCAGAGGACCGCATCCAGAACGTAGGAAAGGTCCCGCACGGGGTAATAGTCGATGTTGCTATCGACGCGAAAGAGCGTCGCCAAGGAGCGAAGGGAGAACGGAGGCTGGAGCTGCGGGAGCTGGATGAGCGAGGCGTCGTCCACCGAGAAAAAAGGCGCCGGCAGACACGGGAGGTAAGCGATCAGAAGCAGGGCGAGAGCGCCGAGCAGGACCGCCTCACTGAGCCGACGCCGGGGTTCGATCATGGCTCAACCGTAGCGTGCACCTGGCGAATCCGCAAGGCGATGGCCAGAAGGAGAAGCCCGACCACCTGCACGCCGGCGGCGTAGGGCGGGACGGGGTCGGACGCCTCGATCCGGACCCGCTCCGTACCGCGCGGAACCCAAAGCGAGGTGAGGGATCCATAACCGGGAAGGAGCGGCACGGCAACCTTGGCGCCGTCAGCAAGAACGGCGCTCGCGCGAAGGTGACCTGAGAAATTCATGGCTACCGTGAGAGGGCACCGTTCGGGAGCGTGGACCCGAAGGTCGATGCGCTGGCCAAGTTCGCTCACCGTGACATCGGTCACCCTCGCGGCGAGGCACTCTTTCGGCATCGCCGTTTGCACCGGCACCGGCACCGGGGCCGGGACCGCCGTTTGCGCGCCTTGCGCCGGGGCGACTGAAGCGACTGAAGCGGCCGGGTCGGTCTTGACGAGGAAAAGCTCATTCCGGATCGCTTCCCCCTTTTTTGCGAAGTCCGCGCGAAGCCGGCTGGCCAGCTCCTCGAAGCTCTCGACCGCGGTGACGCGCGCTGAGAACCACGCCGCCTCGCTCCGCACCATCGAGGGCGTGACGTGCACCCCGGATCCGTTGCGGGTCATCGTGCCGCGCACGTTGTAAAGCGCCTCGAGCAGGGGACGGATTTCACGCGCGCGCTGACTTCGGAGCTCGATGTCCACGACGACGGGCACGTCGCTTTGGAGAAGGGCACGAAGGAGCTTCAGAGCGCGGGCGGGAGGAAAGCCGCGGCCTTGGATCGTCGGAATTCCGTAAAGAGCGCCGGTATTCGCCGCGAATTCCGAATCCTCAAAATCCACCCAGAGCCGGTCGAGCGGGGACGCCGAAGCAGGTGCGTGGGCCTTGAGTCGTTGCGAGACCTCCGGAAGCGGCGCCGCAAAGCGGGTGTGAAACGCGCGAACCGAGCCGGAGGCGACGAGGGCGAGGATGAGCAGTACGGCAGCCTGTCGGCGCGCGAGGGGCAGGGCGCGGCTTCTCAGCAGAACGCCCGCCACGAGCGCGGCGACGAGAACCCAGCTCGCGGCCTCGCGATAAGGCTCGGGCAAAAGCCAGGGCAGGAGCGCGAGGCCCACAGCGGCCGTGAGCGGGCGCCAGCGCGGGCGCGCGTAAGCCAGGCCGTCGGGCCAGCGAAATACCGCGCCCGAGACCGCCACTACGATCAGCGTGAAGTGCAGGGGAAGCAGCGCTCGTCCCGGATTTCGGAATGCCTTGAGCAGGGGAAGGTGTTCGATGAGAAAGTCGCTGATCCCGGGCGTGTGAACGCTGAAGAGGATGGCGCCCGCGATTCCGAGCGAAAGCCCCGCCACGAGCTTGCCCGCGCGCCGCCACGGGAGCAGGAGCAGCAGCAAGAGCAGCGGACCCAAGGCCAGGTTCGTTTCGACCAGCTCGACCCGGGAGCGATCGGGGGGCAGGAAGGCGGTTCCCCAGGTCAGCGAGGAGGCGAGATCCGAGGCGTCCAGCGCTCCGAAGGAGTAGACCAGGGCCGCGTCGGTGGTGGTGCGGAAAAACTCCGGCGAGCGGACATGCGAGAGAATCGCGAGAAAGGTCGGCGCCGAAAGCGCATAACCCGCGAGCAGGGGCAGTACCGCGGTCGCCAGCGCGCGCAACGCACCCGCCTCGCCGATGAGGGCGAGCACCAGGGGAATCCCGAAGTAGGCGATATAAACCGGCTGCTGCTGCAGCGGGCTCGCGGCCACGCACATCGCATTCAGCGCGCTCAAGAGGAGCAGTGTCGCGCTCAGCCGGCCCGCGAGCTGCGCCATCGCCACCGCCAGCAGCGACGCCAGGAGCAAAGATCCCAGCACCAGCTGCCAATGTCCGTAGGCCATCCGCCAGCCGAAGAGAGGCGCAAACCCAAAGAGCGCCACGCAGGAGATGAAGAGCGGTGGTGAGAGGCGGAAGCGGAGCGCGCCCCACTTTTTTTGAAGTGAGAGAAGCAGCTCGATCCCGAAAAACGCGGCCAGGCTCTGGCAGAGCAGCGCCGTCGCGTTCAGGCATGACAGAGGGGAAAGCCCCAGCCACGCGCCCAGGCGGTGAGGCCAGGGCATCCCCATCACGGGCAAGAGCGGAGTACCGCCCAGAAGCCCGGGTCGGTAGCGGAACAGCGCCGGGTCGCCGCCGCTGAGGCCGAGCTCACGCGCCAGCAGAAGCTCAAAGCTCGTCGCGTCTCCCGAACCGAAGCTTTGACTTGTGCGCCAGCCGAAGACGAGCAGCCAGATCAGAACGATCTCGAGCGCCGCGAGAACGAAGCGCGTGAGCACGGGGAGCTCGAAGCGAAAAAGGCGACGCATGCGTTAGAAAAGATCCAGGCTGTTCTTGATCCGCTGCCAGCGGCGCTTGAGGCGCGCCGGCCAACGGTGATACCCGGGTCGCAGGTCATCGGGATCGAAGTTCCATTTTTCGATGAAGAGTTTTCGCCCCTCCAACTCGTGAGAGGAGGGGACGAGCTTGGCGTCCCCTCGCGTCCCTTTGACCGCGTGCCAGATCAGGCAGTCCCCCACCATGTAGTACTTGAGCCCCGCGCGGTCGAAACGGACGCGCAGGTCGATCTCCTCGAAGGAGACGAAGTACCTTTCGTCGAAAATCCCCACCTGATCGAGGGCCGCCCGACGGAAGAACATGAGCATGGGCACCCAGAACTCGCGGGACTTGCCTCGGTTGAGCCAGGTGAAACGCCGGGCACGCGCGCGGAGCGATTTTTCATCGAAGCCCTTCTCGTAGTAGTACGGCCCGACCATGGCGGCGCCGAGCTTTTCGAGCGCGCCGGCCAGCGCGCGATCCCAGCCGGGCATCAGCCAGGTGTCGTTGTTCAGGATCACCACGTAGTCGCCTTGCGTGGCGCGAATTCCCTGATTGCAGGCCCGGCCGAAGCCGCGGTTCTCCCCGTTCGTGAGGATGTGGAATTTCCAGCCACGCTTCTCGAACTCGGGCTGGAGCTCCCGCAGGACCGCGGCGGTGTCGTCGGTCGAGTGGTTGTCGATGACGGCGATCTCCCGGGCCTGTTCGGAGTGGTCGAGCAGGCACCTGAGGCAGCGCCGGGTGAAGTGGCTCTGGTTGAAAACGGGGATCACGATGGAGATCTGCGGCATGGGGGCAGCTTAGGCAAAGTCGGGATCTTTTTACAGCAAAAAGGCCGCACATTCCGGCGCTGAGTATTTGACAATCGGGGCCTTGGGCATGATTCTGACGGCATGGAAATCGTGAGGGGGTTGGGGGTACTTGGGTGTGGCTTGCTTGTCGCCGCCATGGCGGGCGCCGCGGAGCGCGGAGACGCGTCCGAATGGCCGGTGGTCCAGCTTGGTGGAAGGACCGGGCCGGCCCCGGTTTTAAAGTCGCGGGACAATTCCTACCGGCTCGGCGACGAGTGGGGAAAAAAGCCTGTCACGGAAACCGACCTTCGAGACCCGATTTTCGCGCGCGCCGCGCGCGCCACGGCCCGGGTCGGTGGCGGCACCGGTTTTTATCTGGGCTTTTTCGGCGGATACCACGTGGTCGCCACGAACCATCATGTGTGCCCGAACGTGCGGTCCTGCGTGGGCTCGGCGGCGATCTTTCCCCTGCTGAAGCTCCGGTTCAGGATCACGCGGAGCCTGGGCACCTGGCCGCAGATCGATCTTTCGCTGCTGCTCATCGAGGTTCCGAAGGTCGAGGATGCGCGCGCGCTCGGAGAGGTGGCCGCGAACTTCGACTTTGATTCGCCGATCACGGCGGGTCAGGAGCTTCTGACCATCGGTTTCGGAAGCTACGACAACCAGTTCAGCGAGCTTCGGGCCAATCAGGATCAGGACTGCAAGGTCTTTTCGGCGGAGAACGAGTTCCGCCTCATGGCCGATCCCGACGAAATCAATCCGGGGCCTTATCGCGCGTGGTCCTTCGCCAACGGCTGCGATGTCTCGCACGGTGATTCCGGCTCCGCGGTGGTGGATCGAAGAACGGGGCGCCCGATCGGGATCCTGTGGACGGGGCGGATTCCCAAGTCGTCGCAGGTCCAGAGCTCCGCGTATCTCGATCGCCTGCTTCAGTCACCCACCGAGGAGACCTGGACGGAGCTGAGCTATTCCGTCCCGGCCGTCAAGGCGCGCGAAGTCCTCGAGCTGCTGATGGGAGAGGGGAAGATCCCCGGCGCGGAGGCCGCGATCGTGCGTGAGGTGATCGGCGGGACGGGCTGATTTTGAGCCTTTCTACGCGTTATTTCACTTGCGGCGGACGTCGAAGCGATCGCGCGCTGGGAGGCAGGCTGTAGCCGACCCGGAACGCGGCGATCAGGACGTCGGTTTCCGGAATTCCGCATTCCTTGCGAACGCGGGCATTCGCGGCCAGAAGCCGTTGCCGTTGATCGGCCTCCAGCTTGTCACCTTCTCCCGCGTGCGCCTGTTGAAGCAGCATCGCGCTGCCGGCCATGAGGTGAAAGCTCAGGCCGTGGCGCGTCGCTTCGAGCCAAACCCGCTGAAGCAGCCTTCCGCCGCTCACGTACTGCTCCGGACGCGAGCCCGGGATCGTGATCAAACCCACGGCGGACGAGGAGAGCGCCTGCCGCCGGGCCTCAAGAGCGACCATGCGGGAGAGCCCGAAGGGATTCAGGGCGCGAACCGTATTCCAGTAGCGGAGGAGCGGAAAGGCCAAGCGATTCATCGACGAAAGTTCCAAGGTCGCGATGTCCATGCCGTCACGCGTTTCGATGGCCTCCCGTTTGTTCCAACGGAGGTGATCGAAGAGGAAGGCGTGAAGCCAGCGGTTTTCGAAAACCGTCCGGTCATTGAGCGCCATCGCCGCGACGATCGCGGCGTGTCCGGGAGAGGCATGCTGATGAAGCATGACCTTGCCGAGCGCCGGATCACGGCCAGCTTCGAGTAGCGCGTGTTCGTGTTCGGGCTTGAGCGCCATTCGCAGGAAGCGCTTTCGGTTGGTCGTCCGACGCTCAAGGCATGAAAAATAGGGCTGCGCGGCGTTGCCGCCCGGGCTGAAGCGGACCGTGGCCACGTGCTCGGGATTTCGCGGGTCCGGGAAGAGTGCGATGGAGGCGATCCGTCCCTCCTGGGCGGCCGCGACAATCGATAGATTCTCGAGCAGTGCGCCGTGTGCGATATGGGAGGCCCGCTGCTCGCGGTTGTAAACGGAGGTGTCACGCTCGGGCTGGTTGAACAGCTGCAGCTCCTCGCCCGCGAGCCGGAATCTCCAGGGCTGGCAGTTGTCTCCTGATGGCGCGGTCACGGCCGTTTCAACCAGTTTCATGAGATCCATGGCTCATTTTCGCCGCATTAGATCGGGAATGCACGAGGATTCTTCCCGAGGTTGCCCATCCAGTTCCAGGCTGCTAGACTTTTTGAAATGAACCCTTCGCATCCGGAATACTCGGAGCTTTTTTCCCGCAACATTGGCTTGGTCAGTGAGCCCGAGCAGGCTGCGCTCAGGAAATCCCGCGTCGCGATCGCCGGGCTGGGCGGCGTCGGCGGCAGCTACGCGGTGACCCTGGCGCGCATGGGGGTAGGCCGCTTTCACATCAGTGACATGGACAGCTTCGAGGCCGCCAATTTCAACCGGCAGGCGGGCGCGACGCTTCCCGCGATCGGAAGAAAGAAGACCGACGTTATCCGCGAGGCGATCCTCTCGATCAATCCCTGGGCTGAGGTCGTCGTTTTCGGAGACGGCGTGCAACCCGAGAACGTCGAGGCGTTCCTGAACGGCGTCGATCTCGTGATGGACGGCCTGGATTTTTACGCGCTCCCGGCCCGGAAGATCCTCTTTCGAACCGCCGAAAAACGAGGCATCCCGGTCGTCACCTCGGGCCCGATCGGAATGACGACGACCTTGCACGTCTTTGGCCCGGGCGGCATGAGCTTCGACCGGTATTTTGACCTCGCCGGGTGCGCGGATCCGATCGCCGAGCAGGTCGCTTTTATTATCGGGGTAGCGCCCGCGCTGCTGCACATGGGTCAGGTGGATCCTGAAAAAGTCGACTTCAACGGCAAGAAGGCGCCGTCGTTCGGCACGGCGATCCAGCTCTGCGCTGGCCTGGCCTGCACGGAAGCGGCCCAAATCCTGCTGAAACGGCGCCCCGCCTTCCTGGCGCCGCGCTATGCCCAGTTCGACCCGGTGAAGCTTCGCCTTCGAAGGGGGTATCTGTTCCTCGGAAACCGAAACCCCATCCAGCTCTTCAAACGTTGGGCTTTCCGGCGAATGTTGGAGCGGTTTCAGGCGAAAAGAGGGGGGGCGTGAAGCGCAAGGTTCTCTTTTTTTCCGAAGGCGTGACCCTGGCGCACCTGGCCCGTCCACTGGTCCTGGCCGATGCCCTTCCTCGGGAGGACTATGAAATCCACTTTGCCTGTTCAGCGGAGGGCAAGCCTCTTCTGGAAGGCTCGGGTTTCATCCACCATCCGTTGAATTCCATCTCTTCCGCCCGGTTCCAGCAAGCTGTACTGGCTGGTACGCCTCCTTATGACCTGGAGGTTCTCCATCGCTACGTGGCCGAGGATCGAAAAATCCTTCAGAAGGTCAAACCCGCGCTGGTGATCGGGGACTTCCGCCTTTCGCTCTCGGTCAGCGCCCGCCTGGAGAAGGTGCCCTATGGCGCGATCGCGAATGTCCAGTGGAGCCCGTTCGCGCCGAGAAGGCGCTTTCCCGTCGCCGACCGTTCCCATTCCGTACTTCGCTTTCTTCCGGTTTGGATGATCCAGGCGACATCTCGCGTGGTCTATCCGATCTTTTTCAGTCGCATCATGAAGCCGCTCAGTGAGCTTCGCGCGCACTACGGATTTCCTCGTTTCGTGAGCTTGGAAGAAGCCTATACCGAGGCCGATTTCACGCTATACGCGGATGTGCCCGGCCTTCAGGACCTGCCTCAGCTTCCCGCCAATCATCTCTTCCTCGGGCCGATCCTCTGGTCACCCCCGAATCTGACCAACGATTGGCAAAAAGATCTTCCGAGCGATCGTCCCTGTATCTACGTTACGCTGGGCTCCTCGGGCAACGCCGCGCTTTTGCCCGCGATTCTCGAGGCGCTTGCCGGGGTTGATGCGACGCTTCTCGTGGCAAACGCCCAGAACTTCGCGAGTCAGCGCTCACAAGCGAATGTCCGCAGCTACCCGCTGCTCCCGGGGCGGGAAGTCTCGGAGCGCTCGAGCCTCGTGATCTGCAATGGCGGGAGCTCCACCGCGCATCAGGCGATTCAGGCCGGGGTGCCAGTCATCGGAATCCCCTCGAATCTGGACCAATACCTGGCGACGGAGTTCCTGGTTCGTAAAGGCGCCGGAATACTGCTGCGCGCCGACCGGTTTTCCGGAAAGGCGTTGCAGGCAGCCGTTGACCGGGCCCTGCATGAGCCGTCGATACGGCAGGCGGCGAAGGCTCTCGGTCAGGTCTTCGCGGCGCATCCCGCCCGGGAAAACTTCAAGGCCTTTGTCAAGGCCCGGATCGGCTAAGTCCGAAACCGTGCCGCCAGGGTAAGCGGGATCACTTTTGCCGCGACATTCGCGGGAGAGGTTTGTAAGCTTTGGGGTAAATGACTATGAAAACAGTCTCCTTGGCAAAGACGTTGGCATTTCAATCCCTGATGGCCATCTTTCTGGCGATCCCGTCGGCATTTGCCGTCACGCCCGAAGAGATGGTCAAGAAGGCGGACGAGGCGAGGGTGCCCGAGGGCGCCGTGACCTTTCTCGTGACGATCAAGGATTTCAACGGCAGCTCGGCTCGTGAGAGCCGTTTTCGGGTCTCCAGCAAGGGCGGCGGCACGGACAATAACTCGCTGGTCGAGTCGATCTATCCGGACCGGCTCAAGGGACGCAAGCTTCTCATGAATGGGAATGATCTGTGGTTCTATCTGCCCACCGTCAAGCGTCCGACCCGGATCAGCTTTCGCGAGCGCCTGACCGGTGAGGTCGCCAACGGCGATATCTCCCGGACGAACTTTGCCGGGGATTACGATGCGAAGCTGGTCGGCAAGGAGACCATCAGCGGCAAACCCTGCGTCAAGCTCGCGCTTTCGGCCAAGCACAAGGACGTGACCTACAGCAAGATCGATTACTGGCTGGATGCCAAGACGTATATTCCGGTGAAGTCGGCTTTTTACGCGGTTTCGGGGAAGCTTCTGAAGACCGGCGAGTACTCGGGCCCAAAGAAGGTGATGGGCGCGGTCCGTGCCACCGTGCTCGTGATCAAGGACGCTTTGCAGCCGTCGAGGCGCTCGGTCCTGGAGTTTTCGGCTTTCAAACGGGCCGAGCTGCCTGACAGCTTCTTCAATAAGGAATCGCTTTCTGAATAGCTGGAAGTCGACCGGGGGCGTGCTCGCCCTTGCCGTTGTACTGAGCTTATTCGCGACGGGTGCCTCCGCGGCGCAGGTGAAGGGGACCGCGCGCGCGCCCCAGCAAAACTCGAAAGCCAAACCCAAAGCCAAACCCGCGCCGCAACCGAAACCCGCGCTGGCATCAAAGCCCGCCCACGTCGCCGAGGAGCCCGCCGCGAAGCTGGTGGTGCCGCCCGCGCGCCTCGTGCCGCGGCCGGAGCCGGTGTACAGGCCCGCGCCCGCTCCCCGGCCCACCTGGCAGTACAAGCTTCGCGTGGACGGCGAGGCGGGCTGGCATCTCTTTGGGCGGCAGGACCTGGCGACCCATCGGTATTCGGCGGAGTTCGAGCAGCGCGTCGCTTTTCCGTCCCGCTGGACGCTCGTCGCGGGGGGGCGCGGGGTCGTGGACGGCGCCTACGCCATGAATTCGGGGCGTTATTCGGGCGCCGTGGTGCGTGACGAGTCTTCGGAGTTCCTCTTGCGTGACCTGTACGCGCAGTTCAAGGGCGGCTCTCTCTTTCTTCGGGTCGGCAACCAGCAGGTGGTCTGGGGAGAGACTTTCGGTTTCTTCTACGCGGACATCGTCAATCCCAAGGATCTTCGCACCGGCGTTCCACGGGATCTGGCGTCGGCGCGGATTCCCGTTCCCATGGTCAACGCCAAGCTCATCGGCAGCAGTAATTCGATCCAATTTCTCTATATCCCTTATCCCTTGTTCAACCGGCTGCCCAACCAGGGCGGTGACTTCTTCACCGCGCGGGTCCCGGGCGTCTCGCTCACCGTCGATGATCCCCGCAAGCTGCCCTTCAGTCTCGGCAACTGGGAGGCCGGCGTCCGCGGCACACAGCTGGTGGGCGGCGTTGATCTTTCGGTGTTTTTTCTGAAATCGTTTGATCGCCAGCCGAACTTCCGGGCTGAGCTGACTTCACTGGTTCCGCCGGCGCTGACACTCAAGGCGGTTCGGAACCGGGTTCAGACGGCAGGGATCACGGCGACGATGGACATCGCCTCGGTCCTGGTGCGCCTCGAGGCGCTCCAGATTTTTGACCGGCGCTTCGATGTGTTCGACGGCGGGGTATATCGGAGCGTCAAGAGCAAGGAAACCATCGCGGTGCTTGAGGCGGACTATGGAGGGCTGAAGAACTGGCGCTTCGCGCTTCAAGGCGCGTATGACGCTATTTCGGAAGACATTCCGGGCCTGCTCAGTCCGCGGCGGCATTCAATGAGCGCGCAGGTCACCCGAACCCTGGCCAACGAGCAGACTCTCGAGGCGCTCTGGGCGCACATTCCGTCGGACAAGAGCTCCTTTGTCCGCTTCGCTTATGTCAATCCTTTCTCCAATTCCCTGGAGCTGCGTCTGGGCACGGACCTGTTCCTGGGAAACGCGGCGTCGCAATATGGCTCTCTCCGGGAGGCGAGCCGCGGGACCCTCTCATTACGCGTTTTTTTGGGGGGCTAGCCGGCAAGTTCTGGTAGACTTTGCCTCATGACCCAACACGGCGACGGCAGCTCCTGCCTCTTGCGGGCCGAGAATGTCTGCAAGACCTATCAGCTCGGCGAAACCACGGTCCAGGCGCTCCAGAATATCGATCTCGAGGTACGGGAAGGGGAATTCCTCGCCCTCGCGGGAAGCTCCGGCAGCGGCAAGACGACCCTGCTGAATCTCTTCGGCTGCCTGGATCGGCCGACCAGCGGGCGGATCTTCGTGGCAGGGACGGACGTCGCGGAGCTCGACTCGGATGCGCTCGCGAGCTTTCGTGCGGCGACGATCGGGTTCATCTTTCAGACGTTCAATCTTTTTCCGGTGCTTTCGGCGCGCGAAAACGTCGAGTACCCGATGCTGCTCAACAAGACTCCGGCGGCCGAGCGGGAGAACCGGGCCAAGGAGGCGCTCGAGCGGGTCGGGCTGGCGCGGTTCCTGGATCATCGCCCGGATCAGCTGAGCGGCGGCCAGCGCCAGAGGGTGGCGATCGCCCGCGCCCTCGTCAAGCGTCCCAAGATCATCTTCGCCGACGAGCCGACGGCAAATCTCGACAAGAAGACCGCGATCGAGGTTCTGACTCTCATGCGGGAGCTGAACACCAGCGAGAAGGTCACCTTTGTCTTCTCCACCCATGATTCGATGATTCTCTCGCTGGCCAGCCGGATCTTCCACATGTCGGATGGTCGCCAGGTGCCGGCTCCGGAGGCTCCTCATGCGCATTAAAATCGCGATACGGAACACCTTCCGCAACAAACGGCGTACCGCGCTGAACGTCTTCATGATCGCCTCGGGCGTGACGAGCCTGATCCTGTTCAAGGGCTTCTCGGCGAACCTGATTCTCTCGATCCGCGAGGGAACGATCCAGTTCCAATATGGTCATCTCCAGGTGGCGCGTGACGGTTTTTGGAAAAATTCAGCCGAGACCCCAAAAGAGAATCTGATTCCTGACTATCAGGGATTGCTCAAGCGCATCCAGGGTATCCCAACTGTCAAGTCAGCGACGGGCTGGATCGGATTTTACGGCCTGCTCGGGGCCCAGGATCGCACGGTCGGCGCGCAGATGCTGAGCCTGGATCCGGTGAACGAGTCGTTGCGCTTGTCGAACCTGGTCATGATCGAGGGCAAGGCCACCGACTACACCGGCGGTCAGAAGGTCCTGCTCGGGGCAGGGGTGGCGAGCGCGCTGCGCGCCAAGGTCGGCGATAACCTGAATCTCCTGGGTTATACCTATGACGGACTGGTGAACGCGCTGGACATCGAGGTGGTGGGGATCTTCAAATCCGGCCTGAAGGAGATCGACAACGTCACGGCGATGATCCCGCTCGAAGTTTCGCAGAAGCTTCTTGATACGACGGATGTGGAGAAGTTCATCATTTACCTCAAGAGCACTGACCTGACCGAGCAGGGGCAGCGGTCTGTCGCGGATATCCTCAGCGCGGGACCCCAGGGCCTTGAGATCAAGCCCTGGCACGAGCTTGCGGCTTTCTACAAGGAAGTGCGTTCGTTTTACAACCTCTACGATGCGGTCATTCAGCTCATCATCCTCGGGCTGGTCCTGATCGGTATCCTGAACACCATCGGGATGTCCGTCTTTGAGCGCACCGGTGAGATGGGGACCATGCGGGCGATGGGCGAGACCCAGCGGAACATTGTCAGGCAGTTCGTCCTGGAAGGGGCCGTGCTCGGGGTTTTCGGTGGCGTGGTCGGGTCGATCGCGGGCGTCGTTCTCGCGCTCGTGATCAATGCCATCGACTTCCGCGCGCCGATGCCGGGGGCCTCGCTTCCCCAACGGATCCAGATTCTGTTGCCGATGTGGAATTTCGTTGAGGCCATGGCGCTGACGCTCGTGGCTTCGATGGTGGCGGCGGCGATCCCCGCGGTCCGGGCTTCCAAGCTCGAGATCGTGGACGCGCTCCGGCGGAACATCTAAGGGGACGCGCGATGGAGATACCGGTTCTCAAAGCGGAGCATTTCGAGGTCAAGGCCCGACCGGATCTGGGGGCGAAGCGGGTGACCCTGTTGGTTTCGGGCACCCTGGACGAGTCGATCAAGCTCCGCGCGGTTTCGACCTACCTCTTCAACAGTCAGGGCGATTTCGGTGAGCTCGTGGTGGACCTCGCGGGCCTTGCCGGTATCAGCTCGGCGGGGGTCAGGGAGTGGATCTCTTTTCTCGCGCTCGTGGGAGAAGCCGGCTTGCGGTTGAGCTTTTCGTCGCTCAGCGAGATCTTTCTTGAACGAGCGAATCTCTTTCCGGACCTTCTGGGGCGACCTCGGGCCACGGTCTCCGTGGTGGCCGCGCCGTACTACTGCGCCAAGTGCGACGATCGGCGAACCTTCGAGCTGCGCGTCGCGGAGCTGCGTTTTGCCGGCCCCGAGCCCGTCCTGCCGTCGCATTCCTGCGCCCAGTGCGGCGGAGCGCTCGAGTTCGACGAAATCGCTTCGGATTATTTCAAGCTTTTTCGAAGTCTCTGACCGGCACGACACCGATCACGAAGGTGATGTCGTCTTCGGGGTGGGGAGCGGCGGCTCCCAGATGCGCGCGCATGAGCTGAGCCAGGCCGTCGCAAATCGCGTCGGGCCGGCCCGGGGTCAGGCGTGCGAGCTCGGAGAGATGCTGAAGAACGGCCTTCTTCCTGAGGGGCCGCCCGCCCTGGCCGAGGGATTCGGTCAGGCCATCGGTATACCACAGCACGAGATCGCCCGGGCTCAGCGCGAAGGCCCGGAGCGCCGCGGGTTCGGCGCCGGTTTCCCCGAGAGCGACGCGCATGGCGGAAGGAGCGGCCAGCTGCTCGTCCTTTCGAATGATCAGGGGCAGGGGATGGGCCGCGCTCAGGGTGAAGAGAGTCCGGCGATCCGGCGAGAGGCAGGAGATCGTGATGGGCATCGAGGCGTCGCCCT
The DNA here is from genome assembly GCA_023700925.1 of Oligoflexia bacterium. GTDB lineage: Bacteria > Bdellovibrionota > UBA1018 > UBA1018 > UBA1018 > JAMPXJ01. Next base: position 24,608 of record JAMPXZ010000023.1, read on the forward strand.
GGGACGACTCGCGCACGGCGAGGTCCAGCTCCCGGGCGAGATGACGGATGAGGTGTTCTTCGATGTTCGAGGGGGGAAGGGGAGCTGAACGGAGCTCGCGGACCGCTCGGGCGAAAGCCCCGTGCACGGCCGAGGTCACCAGCGCCGCCGACACGCCGTGGCCGGTGACATCCCCGACGGCGATCAGGAGCCGCTCCTCGATCTGGACGAAATTCCACCAGTCCCCGCAGCACTCGCTCGCGGCGATGAGCTTTCCTTCGAGGCGGAAGTCTGGCTCCCGGATTCCTTCTTTCGGGAAAAAACGGCTCTGGACGACTCTCGCCGTTTCGAGCTCCTTTTCCATCCGCGCTTTGGCGACATTCTCGGTCAAGAGCGCGCTGATCTTCGAGGCCATCGAGTTGAAAGCGGTTCCGAGGGCCCAGACCTCGTCGCGCAGGCGAGTGCCGGAGGTCGGCACGCGAACCGAGAAGTCCCCGGCTCCGACTCGCTCGGTCGCGGCCGCGAGCGCGAGCAGCGGGCGGGTGATCGAGCGCGAGATCCGGAAGGAAAGCAGTAGCGAGAAAAAGAGCACGAAAAGCCCGAGCAGCGTCACGCGCCGCTTGAGGCCTTGGGTCGCGCGGTCGATCCGTTCGCGGGGCGTCTGTGTCACCACCACGAGGTCGGCAAAGCCCACCTGATGAAGGGCTCCGATCTGGCTCCGCCCCTGGGCATCGGTGAAATCCAGCTGGAAGGAGCGGTCCCCCTGCCCCCGAGCCCGAGCGACGATGGGGGCGTGGCTCGCGTCCGTGCCGAGAGAGAAGCTCGTGGGATCGCCGGAGGCCAGGATCCTGCCGCTTCGGTCAACGAGATAGCCCGAATATTCCGTCGACTCCGAAAAGAGCGCCTCGAGCTTCGCGGGTCGCAGCTCGGCGATCAGAAGCTGCGAAAAAACACCCTCGCGGTCTTTGACAAAAGGGAGCCCGACTCGCAGCAGCCGCGAACCGTCACCGAGGGTCGCAATAGTGAAGTCGGTTTGCCCTCGGGAGAGCCGCTCGAGGTCGAGCGGAAAAGTCCTGTCGAGATTGACCAGCTCAGCCTTGGCCGGAGCGCCGGGCGTGGCGATGCGCCAGGCGGGTATGAAGCCGTGGGGGCCGCGATACACGCTCAGGGCTACGAGGTGGGGATCACGCGCGAGATTCTGCTCGATGAGGAGCAGGCGGTCCTCAGGATGCCGGAAGTCTCCAAATGAAACGCTCCCCAGGATCGCCAGGCGGTCTCCGAGATGCGCCATTTCGGCGCGAACCCGTGCCGAGAGGAGCGCGGCTGTATCGAGGGCGCCCTTTCTCAGGAGCTGCGTATGATCCGTGATGAAGAGGTCGGTCGCGGTCGCGCCGACGCCGAGCACGCTCAAGAGGAGCATGCCCACCAGAAGCGCGTCGAGCTTCCTTCCCAAAGTGAAACGCATTCAGGGACTTATCGGAGAATTCCTAGGGAATCCTGAATAAAAACAAGCGCAAGGAAACGGGCAGGTCCTTTGCGGTGCGTCGTGAAGTTTGTTATCCTATAGGCTGGAACCCTATGAGATTTCGGCGTTTGCCCTTTCTCGAAT
>JAMPXZ010000201.1 GCA_023700925.1 Oligoflexia bacterium
CGTGGATTTGGCTATTTTTTAACCTCACTGGAAGTGACCTTTCCGTTCTTTTTTTTGCGTCTTGGTAAACACAAAACTAAAGCCGAAAATGGCTCACTTCCAGTACTTTTATTCACATCTACCCGAAATTATTGCCGCGTTCAGGCTAGAAGGCATTACTTCGGATAGCGCCCTCCGTGGCAATGCGGTAGGAATCGAAGCCAACCCTTCAGGAAGTGGCCAAATCCTCGTCCTCATGACCCAACAGATCAGGATGCAGATGGGCGGAACGATCATCAAACTTTCCGGCAGGAAGAAGGCTGAGTCACTCCAAGAGTTCGGCAGAACCCTGTCGTACCTGCTGATATTCCAGAGTGCGGAAGGCAGCATCTACCTGGGAGCTGAGTAAGGGAACGCGATCAGAGCTCCGGCGCGATGAGCTCCACCGAGCCAAACTGATCGATCTCGCACCGATAAACGGCTTGCTTCGAAGGCGGCTTCATCGAACCGATGACCGAGCACTGAGCCTCCTCCAGAGGCTGAAGGGAGACCCGTCGCTCGGGGAGATAGGTCATTTTCAGCAGCTCTGTGCCCTTTTGCCGAACAATCCTCGCCTTGATCGCTTTGATGAACTTCCATTTCGTATCGGCAGCACAGCTTCGCTTGATCGCGCTCTGAATCACGGCGAAACCCGTCCTCTCCGGTGAAAGTTCCTGGGCGCCGAGGAAGTAATGATTGCCGCCGGCCTCGGGCGCGAGACGGATTTAGTCTTTTGCGGGGTTGAAAAGGGCAGCAGGCGCTGCGAAACTACAGTATCTCCCCGTCCCAAAGCCGGTCGAGAAACTCCTCGTAGCCGACGATCTCGATCTCGGTATCCGGCTGGAGCCGCTTGGGCGTCGGGCCCGCGTAGACCAGGAAGTACCTCTTGAGCCGCTTCTCCTCCTTGAGCCGCCGGAGACCTTTGAGATCGCTCGAATCCACGGTGGCCTTGGCTTTGACCTCAATGGCAACCTCATCGCCGAGGATGAAATCGACCTCATCTCCCGCCTGAGTTCTCCAGTAGCTCAAGCTTTCGACCCGCTTATAGTCACAGTAGGTCTTAAGCTCGTGAAAGAGATAGGACTCGAAAGCCTTGCCGAAGTTCGGTGACTTGACCCGGACCTCGCCCAGATGCTGGAGCTTGCGGACGACGCCCCAGTCGAAGAAGTAGAATTTGGAAGTCGAAACGGGTTTACGCTTCTTGGCCTGGCGCCAGGCGGGAACCTCGTGGGCGATGAGGGTATCCTGCAGGACCTGAAAGTATTCATGCACCGTGGTTCGGGCGACCTGCGCGTCGTTGGAAATCCGCGTAAAATCGACTTGCTCGGCGTTACACAGAGCCGCGACCTCGAGGAATCTCGAAAAAGCCGGAAGATTGCGTGTCAGTCCCTCGTTGGCGATTTCCTGCTGAAGATAAAGGCCGAGATAGGCTTCAAGATCGGCCTCCGGATCATCGGAAAAATAGACCGAAGGGAGCAGCCCGTAGTTGATCGTGCGCTCCAGCTCGAAGCGGGCACCCAGCTCACGTCGGGTAAACGGATGGAACATCTGGATTCGAGCGCGCCCACCCAAGAGGTTCGTGCCGTATTTCATGAGCTTCCTCGCGCTGGATCCCGTGAGGAGAAATCGGGTTCCTTTTTCCTCGATGAGATACTGAACCTCATCTAGGAGGTCCGGGAGCTTTTGGATTTCATCGATTACGATGATCTGATCCCGCGGAGTAAGCTCTTCCCGGATGGCGGCCGGGTTGAAGCTGAGCTTTTGAAACACCTCCTTGAGGAGAAGATTGTAGACTTTGACCCCCGCGAGCTGCTGCCGAATGAGGGAAGTCTTGCCGGTTTGCCTGGGGCCCAGCAAAAAATAGGATTTCTTCGCTAATAGACTCGGCAGATTCAGCTCGCGCTCGACGAGCTCTTTGCTTCGTGTCATGACCGATCCACTATACAGAATGCCGAGTGTTATGTCAAAATCTTGGTAAAAATGACGACAGAGGCGTCATTATGACGCGGTACACCCCTCTCGTTTTCAATAATAGACTCTCCCGTAATGAACACCCTGCGACCCATGTCTCAGTCGGAATACGAGCGTTATCTTGAGCGCGGCATCCCGGAGTACGCACGCGAGCTCGCCGTTTCACTGAAAGTCCCGTTCGAAACCGCCCTCCCCGTCGCCCAGTCGCAGTTCAGGGAGATGCTGCCGGAGGGCATGAATACGAAAGACCACTTCTTCTACGCGATCGTGGACCCCGAGACGGATCGCCCGGTGGGCGATCTCTGGTTCTGCGTTCGGGAAAAGCTCGGCACGAGAAGCCTTTTCATCGCCGACTTCTTCATCGAAGAGGCGGTTCGCGGAAAAGGAATCGGAAAAGCCGCGCTTCGCTGGCTCGAGGGCAAAGCCCGGGAGCTGAACATTCCAAGCATCGGGCTTCACGTCTTCGGCCACAACGCCGGGGCGAGACAGCTTTACGAGTCGCTCGGCTACCTGCCCGTCAGCGTGGTCATGCGGAAAGACCTGAGCCTCACAGCCACTTGACCAGATCGAGCATCAGATCCACGTTGTGCCCATCATGGCACGGCCGCGGCACGACGCGCACGCCCATGTTCTGCGGGCCGATCTGGCGCAGCTCGACTTCGGCTTCCCAAATCGACTCGCGTCCGGCGCCGGGATCGCTCACGCACTTCATCGGATACGCGCTGAAATGGTTCGCGCCGTCGCCCTCGCCTTCGCCGTTGAGGACAGCCTGAACCTGGATGTCCTCGGGGCGCAGGCTGGGATGCGTCACCCGGACCTTCATCCTGAGGATCTGACCGAGCTCGATCCGATCGGCCTCGAGCTCCTTCACCTGGATGTCGGCGAACGCGATCGAGCTCCAGCCCTCGGCAACCCGCTTGCGCGAAGCCGTGAGCTCCCGGATCTGCCGGTAATGATCCTGCGCGAGCTTCGGCGCGGACTCGCGGGCCGGCGTGTAGAATCGGTCCTGGTACTCGCCCAGCATCCGCTCGGTGTTGAAGTTCGGCACGATCGTCGCGATCGACTCGCGCATCATCGTCACCCACTTCTCGGGCACGCCCGTGCTCCGGTCCCGATGGCGGAACCGCGGCAGCACGTCGCGCTCGAGCAGCGTCAGCATGTGCGAGCTGTCGAAGGTGTCCTGGAACTCCGGCGCCTGCGTGAGCGACTCGTCGCCGATCACCCAGCCGTTGCGGCCGTTATGGGCTTCGGCCCACCAGCCGTCGGCGACGCTAAGGTTCAGGCAGCCGTTCATCGCGGCTTTCATTCCCGAGGTACCCGACGCCTCGAGCGGGCGGATCGGATTGTTGATCCAGAGGTCCGAACCGCGCACCAGGTGCTGAGCCACGTCGATCTCGTAGTTCTCGACGAGCAGGATCTTGCCGAAGAACTCGGGACGCCGCGAAAGCTCGATCACCTTCGTGATCAGCGACTGGCCGAGGCCGTCGGACGGATGCGCCTTGCCCGCGAAGAGGAACACGATCGGCACATCCCCGTTCAGGAGCTTCGCCAGGCGCGCCGGATCGCGGAACAGGAGATTCGCCCGCTTGTACGGGGCAAAACGCCGCGCGAAGGTCGCGATAAAGGTGTCCTCGTTGAGGTTGGCGAGCGCCGTGGCGAGGTTCGCCGGGTGCTCCTGCCGCCGATTCCACGTGTCCCGCAGATGCCCATGCAGCCAGTTCAGGAGCTTGCGCTTGAGCTGAAGATGCGTGCGCCAGCACAGCTCGGAGTTCACGTCACGGAACCTGGCCCAGAAAGCGGGGTCCGGCAGGTGATCGCGCCAGTCCTCACCCAGCTTGTCGGCGAAGACTTCCTGCCACTCCGGCGCGACCCAGGTGGCCGCATGCACGCCGTTGGTCACGGAGGTGATCGGCACCTCGCTCTCGTGGTACTTCGAGACCAGCCCGTGGAACATCCGGCGGGAGACCCCGCCATGGATCTTGCTCACGGCATTGATGAACGCGCTGCCACGCGCGGCCAGCAGGGTCATCGAGAACGGGTTGTCCCGCGTGCGATCGAAGTTACGTCCGAGCTCCTGGAGTCTCGTCGCATCCCCGCCCGTCTTTTGCGCGAAGAGTTGCAGGTACGGAGCGACCATCGCTTCGGGGAAGACGTCGTGGCCCGCGGCGACCGGAGTGTGCGTTGTGAAGCCCGTCGAGTGACGAACGTATTCAAGCGCCTCCTCGAAGCTGATCTTCCCCTCTTCCATGAGCCCGCCGATTCGCGAGAAGACCAGGAAGGCCGTGTGCCCTTCGTTCATGTGGAAGACCTTCGGCTTGATTCCGAGGATCTTCATGAGCTGGTAGCCGCCGACCGCGAGCAGGTACTCCTGGCGCAGCCGGTGATGGTGATCGCCGCCGTAGAGACGATCAGTGATCGCCCGATCCTGCGGCGAGTTCTCCGCGAAGTCCGTGTCGAGGACATAGAGGTCGACGCGCCCGACGGCGATCTTCCACGCGCGGATCCAGATCGGACCGGTGGGACTTTCGATCGTGAAACGGAGCTGCTTGCCGGCCGAATCCTTCACCGGCGACATCGGCAGACTGCGAAAGTCGTTCGGCTCGTAGATGGGCTCCTGCGCGCCCTCGGTCGTGATCCGCTGCTTGAAATAGCCATAGCGGTACGCGAGCCCGAACGCGCAAAGCGGCATGGCCATGTCGCTCGCGGTCTTCAGATGATCGCCTGCGAGGATGCCCAGGCCCCCGGAGTAGAGCTTGAGCACGTGGCTGAGCCCGTACTCCATGCAGAAGTACGCGATCTCGGGTTCCTTCTTGGCTTCCTGATAATGGCGGAAGCGGGAAACGAGCACCTCGGCGCGCTCCTGGAAGGACTTGGACTTGGAGATCGCCGTCAGCGTCGTGGGCTTGATCCGCTCGATGAAGGTCAGCGGATTCTGCCGGCATTCGGCCCAGAGCGCGGGATCGAGCTCCGAAAGTAAGGTTTGGACTTCCGGATTCCAGGACCACCAGAGGTTCTGGCGCACCAGATCGCGGATGCGCTCGAGCGCGGGCGGAAACTTGTTCTCGACGACAAAATGCCGGATATGCGCTGGAGTCGTGGCGCCGACGGCCGCCGACGTGGTCTGAAACGAGAACGTGCGGAAACGGTCGTAGCCGGACGAGGTCGTCCGGGCGCGCGCCGCCGCGAGGGCCAGCTCATGGGACTTGCGGTACGCCTCGCCGAAGTCGCTCCACCGGCAGCGCTGGCTCGTGGCGAGCGCCGCCTGCCGGAGCTGCTTGCGCTGCTCGGGATTGCGCTTGAGATACTCGCCAAGAGTCTGATGCAGCTCATCGGCCGCCTGTTCGGGGCTCCGGCCGCGGCGAGCGAGGACGCGGACTCCGGTCTCGTCGAAGCCGCCGAAGTCGCGCGCCCACATGCCGAAACCGGCCAGATCGCTCGTGATGGTGGGAACGGCCAGGCCGATGCTCTCGGCCGGCGTGTAGCCCCACGGCTCGTAGAACGACGGGAAAACGCCGAGGTCCGCGGCCGCCAGTAGCTCATAGTAAGGCTGCGGGATC
>JAMPXZ010000202.1 GCA_023700925.1 Oligoflexia bacterium
GCTGGTGCATTGCCTGGTCAAAGGTGCGATCTTCGGCCTGGTTTTGACTTCCACCGGCTGTTTTTATGGGTATAACGCCTATGGAGGCGCGCGGGCCGTCGGGGCCGCCACCCGCAATACGGTGGTAGCCAGCTGTCTGACCATTCTGTTAAGCGATTACGTGCTGACGTCGCTGCTTCCGTTTGGATTCGAAAACTTGAAAGTGATTCTCTGAAACTATGAACAGTACTCAAGCCACGCGCTCGACCCGGATCAAAGTAGGCGTCTTCACCCTCCTGGGGCTTCTGCTGATGGGCATTTTCACGGCCCTGGTCAACGACAAGCCGTTCTGGTGGCGGCCTTGCCAGCTCGTCCATATCAAGGTGGAGGATGCCACGGGGCTGAAGAAGAAATCCTCGGTTCGCTCCTTGGGCCTCGAGATCGGGTATCTCAAGACCGTGGTGCTTTCGGAAACTCACGTCGAGCTCGGCATCTGCATCACCGAACAGGTCGATGTCCTGCCGTCGACCCGCGCGTATATCCGCAACGAAGGCTTCCTGGGCGACAAGTTCGTGGAGCTGAAACCGGTGAAATACACCGGGGAGCTCCCCAAAAATCCGCGGCCGCAGAGCCAGGTCCGTTCGGATCGCGGGATCGCCAGGATCCTGAGTGGGTGGCTGATCGCCGAGGCGCACGCCGAGGAGCCGCCGAAGGCGGAACGGCAGATTCCGGTGGGCGAGGGCTCGCAGGACATGCAGAACCTCGTCAAGCGGGTGGACTCGCTCGTGAACGAGATGACGTCCCTGACCAACAACCTCAAGGACGCGATCAATCCCGAGGAGCTTCGCACGACGATGCGGCAGCTCAACCGGACGCTCGAGAACGCCTCGCGGACGCTGGCGCCGGAGGGGGGGCTCACTCAGACCGCGCAGCGCACGCTCGCCAAGCTCGAGGACGCCATTGAGCAGCTCCGGGATGTCGCTATTCGCGTCAACCAGGGCGAGGGCTCGGTGGGGATGGTCCTGAACGATCCCTCCTACGCCGAGGAGCTGCGCGAGGTGATGCGCAACGCTAACAAGCTTCTGTCCAAGGTCGGCGACGTCCGCTTCGTCGTGGATGTGGGCGGCGAGAACATCGAAGGCTATGACGGCGGGCGCGCCTGGTTCAAGCTCACCGTGTGGCCGAAAAAAGATCGCTATTACCTGCTCGGGATCTCGGTGGATCCGCGCGGGCGCCGGTCGGTGACGGATACGACGGTGGAAGTCGCCGGCGGCCCCACCACGCATCAGAAAACCACCCAGATCGAGCAGACCGGCATCCTCCTGACCGGGATGGTGGGCAAGGTCTTCTTCCGGCGCCTGGATCTCGCGGTCGGCGCCCTCTACGGCGATGGAGCGGCGAGCGTATCCGGGCTTCTTGGCCCTCACGGCATGGAGGAACGCCTTCAGGTCCGCGCTGACGTTTATTCCCGGGGAACGGAAACCCGGGTGGATGGTCGCTTTTCGGTGACCGTGAACCCCTGGATGGGACTTTATCTGCGTGCCGGCCTCGAATCGGTGCGCCGGGTAGAAGGCGTACTGCCCTTCACCTATGCAGCCGGGGTGGCCTTTGAAGACGAGGATATCAAGCTTCTCTTTGCGCTCCGTTAAGGAGTGCTCTTGCTGCTGACGGCGCTAGCCGCGGCCGCCGGCATTCTGCTGAGCCCTTTTGGGGAGCTCGCGGCGCTGCCCGGCCCTGCGGGCCCCGCTTCGGTACCGTGGCACGGGTTTGACTCGTCGGATGCTTCGCGCCTGGTTCTGGCGCGCGTGGAAAAGGTCTCGGGCGCCTGTGCGCCCTGGCTGGCGGCACTGCCGAAAGCGGTCCGGGGCGAGGCAAAGGGAGGCGTAACCGACCTGCGCCGTGTGCGATGGGGGACCCTTTCGGCCGGATGGAATCCGTTCAATCCCGAAGAGCTTCGGATGATTCTCGAGTGCAATCGCTTCCCCTGTCAGGTGAAGCTTCGCCGGGAGGAGGCGCTTCAGCTCAAGTCCCTGCCGCCTGGGCAGCGCCTGGGGCGTTATCAGAAGTTCGTCGAGGAGCGCGCCCGGCAGTATCTGGAGAAGGGCATCGAGCCCGCTTATGGGGACGCGTCGCCCTCGGTGAGTCCTTGGGCTTACCTGGCCGGGAGAGGGCTTCCGGACGTTCCCGCCGAAGGGCAGCGCGTCTTGTGGTCGCGAAAGTTCAACCTGGCTCCCGGGGAAATGAAAGCGGTTCGTCAGCTCGTGGATGTTCGCGCGGAAGCGGGGCCGACTTCGGCCACGGTCTGGCTGCGTGACGCATATTCAGATCATTACTTCGACGCCTGGGGGGAGTGGGCCCGTATCGATTGCGGCCCCGATGGAAAAACCCTTACCGTGATGCAGGCGCTGATGGTGGATTTCGACCTGCTCAAGAAGAAGGGGCTCCTCTCCCAGCTTTCGCACGGCAAGCTCCGTGAGGCGGTCCGCGACCAGGGCCGCGCTTATCTGGATCGGACCTTCGTACGGCTGCGAATTCTGGCGGGCGGCTGAGGCGGTGCTCGTTTGCGCGCCCAATCGCCGCGCGTTGTGCTGCCTGGCTAAGGGTTGAGATAGGCGTGAAGCGCATCGAGCTCCTCTTTGAGCTCGGGTAACGCCTGCATTGCCCTCGTGGTTCTCTTGGGCTGATAGCCGGCCGGATAGGCCGCATGGAGGATGCGCGCTTCGAGCAGCACTCGGGAAGCACCCCGGACTTCGGGTCCGATCGCCCCCGGAAGCGCGGGGTTCGCGTTGTGGCAGGCGGTACAGCGGGTCTGGTAGACGGTGCGCCCCCGCTGAGCGAGCGCGGTGGCACCGCTCGGCGAGGGCGCGGTCTCCGTAGGGGAGGTCGGCGCCGAGTCCCGGCTTTGGCAGGCTGAAGCCAGCAAGAGCGTGGCGATCAGCAGAGCGCGAGCGGGGATTCGCCGAGCGGAGCTCATTTCGTCAGTAGCTCCATTGCGACGTACAGCACCGCCGTGAGCACGAAGCCCATGTGGATGACCCCTTTGACCGTGGTCAGGGGACCCAGCTTACCCTTGAGGGCGTTGAGCTCGAGCGCGAGCAGGATCACGCCGATCACCGCCGCAAGGGCGCCAAAGCTCGGGGCGGGCCCGAACGTCAGCGGCAGGTGGCTTGCGCTCCCCATGAAAAAGAGCATCGGCAGCGAGAACAGCGTATTGGTCCGGGAGGCCACTCCGGCGCGCACTCCGCGCGCGGCAGCTTCGGCGATGGGTTGTCCGCCCGAGGCGACCTGAAGCGCCGACTGGATGACCACCTTCTGCGCGGGCCAGATCACGAACCACACGTTCGCCCACATCAGCAGGCCAAGCGCCGTGCCGGTGAGGATCGCGAGGCCCCAGGACGTGGCGAAGATCGCCCCGCCGTCGCGATGACCGCGGATCATGAGCATCAGAAGTCCGGTCGCCATCGTCACCATCGCGCCCCAGCGGAACCACCAGAGCGCCCGGGGCAGGAGCTTCTGCACGACGTTGGACTTGGTGGTCGCGTCCGTTTCGGTGAAGAAGGGCCCCTGGGTGAAGTTGAAATAGTAAAGATGGCCGATCCAGATCACTCCGAAGAAGAAGTGGAACCAGCGCAGGAGAAAGAGCAGTCCGTCCATGCTGAACAAAGCGAAGGTCATGGGAAAGGTCCTTTCTGAAAGTTTCGTTACTCCAGTTATAGCATGCGGCTATAGAGAGCGGGAGCGAAAAGTAGTCCTGCGGGGACTACGTTTCTTGCGTTGCAAAATCCAATAGTTGCAGGCGGTATTCCTAATGGAGTTCCCGCTTCCGGCACTCTCCGGCGCGCCTGGTTCCGCATCCCTGCCACTTTGCAGGAAACATTGCTCCCGCGTCGGCTGGTCGCTAGACCTTGAGCGAAACGCTGTGACCCCCCAAACCGCACAGCGAACAAAAGCGAAAAGGAAATCCTTATGAAGAAAACGTTATCGTTCGGAATCATGCTTTTCAGCCTGAGCCTCGTTCTCGCCTCCGGTGCGAGCGCGGGCAAGCCGGCCCGCGAAGTCCTGCTCCAGAAGTCGGAGTCGACGCTGGTGTCGGGCAACGTCAAGTCGGAGCATGTCGTGCAGAAGTTCGATTGCGTGTTTTACAACGACGGGGCCGTGACGACCCGGATGGAGCTTACCAAGAAGGTGGGCGCCAAGGCGGGTGAGCCCGTGGTTCCGGTGATCGAGTCGGATGTGGTTCTGGCCACGCCGTTCCAAGTCGAGCAGGTCAAGCAGATGATCGAAGCCGCGAAAGAAGGCGAGCTCAAGGAGTTCGACCGGTTCTTCGCGTCCTCGGAGAGCAAGTCATACGTGGCTGTGGCCGCGGGCCGCAAGACCGGCGAGAAGATCCTGCTTTCGCTGTACCAGGTTGAAGAGGACGCCAAGGTCGAAAAGACCCTGGTCAGCCCTTATACGGGACTGCTGATGCAGTCGTTCGACGCGTTCTGCGGGCACTGAAGTTCCAAGACTGAAAGTCCAGAACCGTTGAAGCGGTTCGAAGAGAAAAGGCGGGGAGACCGGTCAGCGGTTTTCCCGCCTTTTTTATGCTCGCTCTCCCCTCGGCCCGCTCGCACCCCAGAGGGGCCCCGAAAACAATTCTCGCTCTCCGCTAGGCCGCTTTCCTGTGAGCGCTCTCCCGCGCATTCATCCACAAATCGCAGAAGGCCTTGTAGTTCAGGGCGATCCGTTTCACCGCCTCTTCGCGGGGGAGCTTGCCCTCCTTGACGCCTTTCACCGGCTCCCAGAACACGGTGCGTCCGACGGCAAAGCCGATGACGCCCGGCACTCGAGCCGCGGTCTGGAGCCAGCCTTTCACCTTTTCGGCGTTTTCGCCGCGTCCCAGGACGATCACGCCCACCTCATTGCGGCCCCCCGTATGCGCCTGCTCGATCACCCTGCGCGCGTCCTCCTCGCTCTCGAGGCCTTCGAGCTTCCAGACGTCGGCCTCGACGCCGCTTCGCTGCAGGTCTTTCATTGCCTCGACCATGAGCCGGGGCCGCAGCTCGCGGTCATAGCGCGCGGAGTTCCCCTCGACCCGGGAAAGCTGTCCCGGTGTGCCCGGGACCAGGAGCTCGAACATGAACTTGCGCCGATGGTCGCGGCAGTAGTCGGATAGGGTCTTCAGGCGCGCGGCCTGCCGGCGGTTCGATTCGCGGTCGCCTCCGGGATTGTAGCGCACCAGCACCTTTACGAAGGTAGGCGAGAACTGGTTGATGTGAGCTCCGAACTCGTGCTCGTACTCGAAGTCGAACTCGTCCTGGCCGGACCTTTCGGCCGGGCAGGCGGTCATGAAGCCGCGTTCCCGCGCGTCGCGCAGGATGTCGGCCCCGAACTGCTCGTCGACGAGGATACCCGCCCTGTCCTTGGGCACGCCCAGGGCGACGGCCTGGATAAAGCCGTCGTAGATGATCCTTTTGTAAGCGGCGATGTGGCCGGTTTCCTCGGCGGTGGGCGCGCGGCCTTTGATTCCGAAGAGTTTCTCCTGAAAAGAGCCAC
>JAMPXZ010000024.1 GCA_023700925.1 Oligoflexia bacterium
ACGAGCGAGGCGGCCGTAGGCGTTTTGGCGACCTTGCCGAAAGCCGCGGCTTCAATCGCCAGCGCCTCGTCCCGTCCGCGGGTCGCGCCCTTCTGCATGGCTTCGATCGCGGCCACGGGCGCGGGGTAGTTCGGGCCCGCTTTCGCGGCCACGAAACCCTTGGAACCTTCGAACACCATCATGCTTTCGATCTTGTTGAGCTTGAGCGGCGAAAGCTTTTCCTGCCGGCGTGCGCGCCAGTCGAACTCGCCCGCGATCGCGCGTTTGAGCAGATCCAACGCCGCATCCCGCACCTGCCCGGCCGGAACCACCGCATCCACCGCGCCGATCTTGAGCGCGGCTTCGGCGTTCCACTGCTCGCCACTGGCGATCCATTCGATGGCGTTGTCCGCGCCCGTCAGGCGCGACAGCCGGACCGTACCGCCCCAGCCCGGGAAGATACCGAGCTTCACCTCGGGCAGGCCGACCTTCGCCTCCGAGGACATCACCCGATGAGAGCACGCGAGCGCCAGCTCGAAGCCCCCGCCTAAGGCGAAACCATTGATGGCCGCGACACTCGGGGCCTCCAGGTCCTCGAGATCCGAAAAGATCCGGTCAACCCACAGGAGCCAGTGCGCGATCTCAGTGTCGGCTTTCTTGAAATGTTCAAGAAACTCGGTGATATCCGCGCCCACCACGAAGGTTTCCTTCGCGCTCGCGAGCAGAACACCCCGGAGGTCTGGAGTCGCCTTGAGCTGATCCACCGCCTCACGAAGCTCCTTGAGCGTCTTCGCATTGAGCTTGTTGACTGAATCGCCCTTCAGATTCAACCGAAGCTCGACAATCCCGTCACCGAGCTCAATGCACTGCACTGCCTCGCCGTCGTATTTCATAGGAAGCCCTTTCCCTTGTTTGTGCCGCTTTTCCAGCCTTGCTCCTGTCGACGGTACCTTTGTTCACCGAAGTCCTCAAGAGCGCCCCGCTTGACTTAATGTGTCACATCCTCTCACAACGTGCCCATGTCTCTTGCGGCCTAGCGCTCCGTCGGGTATTGAACCCCTAGAGAGGCACCACCCATGTTAACGCTCAATGACTGCATCGATTTCGCGGGACTCACGCCGGAACAGGTCAAAGCCATCGCGGAGCACGAAAAAATTCCCGAGCTCGTCGCCACCTGCCTTGCCAACAAGCTGATGGAAACCCCGAACGGTCGCGACGGTCTGCGCCGCCTCCTCGAGGCCGAGCTCGATTTTGCCATGGCTCGAGGTGAAGAAGGGCTCGCGCAGCAGTACAAGCGCGGCCTCGACGCCTTCGGCCGTTACGACAACTGAACGAACGCGGCGCTTCAGCCCGCGACTTTGTTCAGCAGCTTCGGCTCGCTCTCGGCGCGCAGATCGATTTTGCGCGCGGGCACGCCGCCCCAGGTTTCACCGGGCGGAATTTTCGTATTCGGCAGCACCGCCGAGTTCGGCAGCACCTTTGCCTTTTCGCCGATCTCCACGCCACCCATGATGGTGGCGCGCAGACCGATCGTGGCGCCGCGCCCGATGCGCGTCGGCGCGATCACGAGCAGGCCTCCCACCGCGTAGTGCGCGATGACCACGGCCGAGCCGCCGATCGTCACGTGATCACCGAGCTCAATCAGGCCCGGATCCGAGATGTGCGAAGAGTTGATCTGCACGCCCTTGCCGACCTTCATTCCCATCAGGCGATAGAAAAGCGTATTGAACGGCGTCGGCGTGATGAACTCGAGAAACGAGTAGCGCACCAGGTACGTGAGCCCGTTGTGAATATACCAGCGAACCGTCTCCAGCGAGTGGTACGGCCCGCGGAACGCGCGCGGGCGGACGTGCAGCAGCCGATTGACCGCCGGCACGAGCAGCACCATGCAGGCCCCGTAAAGAAAATAGCCTGAAGCGCCCGTGATACAGAGCAACGGATAGCGCAGAATGGGAGCCAGACCGGCGCTGGTTTCGAAGACCCGGCTGAAAAGCGCCACTCCCGGCGTCACCGCGAGACCGGCACAGACGATGGCGAGAAGGTAGAGCGGCAGCAGCGATAGGGCGTGAAGAGTGGCCGGAAATTTCCGGAGGCTCCGCTCATACGTTCCCAGGATGCCACCGCGGCGCCTGCTAAAATCCATATTATCGTATCGGATCCGTCAGGCTTAAACTTTAGGGCACCACTCCTGCATCCGCCCCAGCCAGGCAATGTCCCGGGAGGTCATCACTGCTATGCACGACTCTGAGCGAAGCTCCACTCTTCACTTCGATCCACGCGAGATCCACGCGTTCGCGGTAAAACGGCTGAGCGGCCGCTCCTTTGCGCGACTCTTCGCCTGGCAAGCCTTGAGCGAAGCCGGGTTCCGCGTGAAAAAACGGATCAGCTTCCGCAGCCATCGCAATCCCGAGGCCACCTCCGCCTACCTCCAGATGAAGATCCTGGAATTCGAAGGCATCAACGCCCGCCAGATGTGGTCCAACTGGCGCACGGTCCCGCGCAACCTCAATGGCCTGATCGCGGATCGGCCGGTCTTCGCGCTGGATCTTTGCTGCGGCACGGGCCAGTCGACGGAGGTCCTCGCCTGGTACCTTCCGCGCGGCTCGCGAATTCTGGGGCTCGAGTACAATTCCCGTTTCGTCGAGAAAGCTTCGGCCAAGAGCTACCCCTCGCGTGAGGGACAGGAGTGCGCGGTCAGCTTCCGCGCCCAGTCCGTGCTCGAGCCGTTCCGCGACCCGGACGGCGCGCGGCTTTCCCCGGCGAGCGTGGATCTGATCAATAGCTGCGGGGCGGTGGGATTTCATTTCGACGCGTCCACGCTCCGCACGATCGCGGCTGAATGCTGGCGCGTTCTGAAGCCAGGGGGCCTCGCGCTGATCGACTCCGGACTTCCCGGCCGTCATCGCAAGGCCGTACTCGTCGCTTTCGCAAACCAGGGGTTTCGCTTGCTCCGGCGGTCCCGGAGCTGCTTCGTGGACCCCTACGTACAGACCGCGTTCGAAAAACCCGCAAGCGGAAAGACGACTACCTCAGCACGCTGATTCCCTTGACGGTTGCGGCCAGTCGGGCGAGGTCATGGATTTTCTCCACTTCGACGCCCGCGTCGCGAAGCACCCGCTCATGGGAGCGGATGCAGCTTTCGCAGCCGTTGATGACCGAAACGGCGAACGACAGCAACTCAAAGCGCTCCTTGCCCAGCAGCGGTCTCGCCAACGAGGTCATCCGCAGGCCCGCCGACCGATAATCCTGCGCGTCGGGGTCATTCGGTCCGATCATGTGCCTGAAGCGATAATAGACATTGAGCATGCCCATGATGGCCGCGCTGTCCGCGGCCTCCTGGATCAGATCAAGCCCGACTCCCAGGGCGGCGAGCTCCTCGCGGGCCACCCCTTCGAGCGTCCGGTCCTCGACCGCGCGCGAGAGGGCGAGCAGGGCCAGGAGCCCCTCCTCGCGCCCCAGCGCGCCATCCTCCAGGATCTTCCTCAGATTGAGCCGCAGATCGCGCGCCACGGGGGTGTTGCCTCCGGCGACGGCCTTTTCAAGCGTTTCGGTGAAAAGCTGGGTTTCCATGTCGAGTTCCTCTTGCCTGATGAATCAGACTTTCAGCGTTTCCTTGCCTTTTTCCCAGTTGCAGGGGCAGAGCTCGTCGGTCTGAAGCGCGTCGAGCGTCCGCAGCACCTCCTTGATGTTGCGGCCGACGCTCAGATCGTTGACGCTCACCCAGCGCACGACTCCCTCGGGATCGACGATGTAGGTGGCCCGCAGCGGCACCTTCTCCACCGGATGAAGCACCCCGAGCGCCTCGCTGAGCTCCTTCTTGTTGTCGGCGAGCATGGGGTAACCCAGGTTCTTCAGATCCGCGTGATTCTGCCGCCAGGCGAGGTGCACGTACTGGCTGTCCGTGCTTACGCCGTAAACCTGCGCGTCCCGGTCGTGGAAGTTCTTCAGCTCGCGGTTGAACTCCGCGATCTCCGTCGGGCAGACGAAGGTGAAATCCAGCGGCCAGAAGAAGACCACCGACCAGCGCCCTTTGAGATCGGTCGAGCCGACGGTGCGGAACTCCTTGCCTTTCTCCAGCGAGACGCACGCGGGAACCGAGAACTCGGGGAACTTTTCGCCAATGCCAAGTAAACGAGCCATTTTCAATCTCCTTTGAGTGTTTAGGAAAGTCGTCACCGGGTTCCTTGCCCGGCATGACTCAAGTATCGGCGCTCCCGGTTGATTAATCCAAACGATTAATGCTATGGTGTTGATAGGATAATCCTATGAACATCTCCTGGCTGACCCTTCGTGATCTCGAGTACCTCGTGGCCGTGGCCGAGCATCGGCACTTCGGCCGGGCGGCCGAAAGCTGCCACGTCAGCCAGCCCACGCTCAGCGCGCAGATCCGCAAGATCGAGGACTTCCTGGAGCTCGCGCTGTTCGAGCGCAACAACAAACGCGTGAGCGTCACCGAGCGCGGCGTCGAGATCGTGCGGCAGGCACGGGTAGTGCTGGACGAGGCGGAGAAGATCGCGGTGCTCGCCAAGCGGGCCGCCGAGCCGATGACCGGTCCCTTCCGCCTGGGCGCGATCGCGACGCTCGGGCCCTACCTGATCCCTCACCTGCTCGGCCCGCTCAAGCGCGAGTTTCCGCGCCTGGAGCTTCGCCTCGCCGAAGGCCTCACCGATGGCCTGCTCGAGGACCTGCGCGCCGGCAGGCTCGATGCGGTGCTTGCCGCGCGCACCTTCGACGAAACCGGCTTTGAAATTCAATCGCTCTTTGACGAGCCTTTCGTCGTGCTCGCCCCGTCCTCGCATCCCATCGCCGCGAAAACCGAGGCGAGCGCCTCGGATCTGAACGCGTCGCAGATGGTGCTTCTCGCGGATGGTCATTGCCTGCGCGACCAGGCGCTGCAGCTCTGCCCGGCCAACCGCCGCGGCAACATCCGCGACTACCACGCCACGAGCCTGGAGACCCTGCGCCACCTCGTCGCGACCGGCACGGGTTACACGCTGATCCCGCTTCTCGCCGTGCGGGAAGACCCGAAGCTCAAGAAGCTCGTGCGCTACGTTCCGCTCCGGGGCAAGAGTGTCGGCCGCGAGATCATCCTCGTTTCACGCGCCCGCTCGGGTCGCGCGCCCGATGTCGAGCGCCTCGCCACGTTTTTGCGTACCTGCGTTCCGAAGGTCACCTTCCGGGACTGTCGCCTTACCTGACCCGCTCCTCACCTAGTCCAGCCAGAAAAACCGGAACTGGCGGAGATTCTCACGCTCCCCGAGCCGCCGGACGTCCTCCAGGGACGCCAGCGCAAGCCTTCGCGGCAAGCGTGGCCAGGGCGCCTGACGAAGGCGCGCAAGGGTATCGGGCCCAAGCAGCGCGGGCGTCCTCCGCAACAGCGACGCCGACTGCTCCTCAGTCAGAACCAGGAGCGCTCCGCGACGTAAGACGGGCACGGCTTCCTTCAGCGAGTACAGACGAAGTCCCGGTTTTCCGATCGTGGCCGAGAGCAAGCCGATCTCGTGCCAGATGGTGCGCCCGTCATCAACGAAAGCCACGGGACGGTCGGGCTGCGCCAGAACCGCATCCCGCAGTCCTCCCACCTCACGCTCGCCGATCGCAATCGCGCAAAGCCGAAGCGCGAAGATCAACGCCAGCCCGGCAAGAGCGACGCCACGGATCCCGGGCCCCCAAGAAACGAAAAGGAACACGACACCGACCACGCCAAGGATTACCACCCAAGGGATCCCGGCCAACTGGGCCACGCCGAGAAAGACCGCGCCACCGATCACAGCCAGACCGACCACAAGTCCGTTCAGCCGGGCCAGCCACTTCAGCAGCGCCCCGCCACGTGGCTCCAGTGTCCAGTCCAGCAGCAGCGCCACGGCCGGAATCAGGATATAGAGATACGTTTCCGTTCGATAGGGAAAGTAGCTGAAAAAGGCCGCTGGAATCAGCCCCCAGCAAAGAAGAAATACCCCACGCTGCCGCCCGAGCCCTCGTGCGCGCGCAAGCGCCGGGATCAGAAGAAGGAGAAACGGGACGCAGAAGCTGAGGAAATCGCCCCACATCGTCAACGGCGAGCTGCCGTTACCCCCTCGCTTGCCCAGAGTTTCCTGAAGGACGTAATGATTCCAGAAGCGCTCGCGATCCGAGTACCAGATAGCCGCGAACCAGGCGAAACCCGCGGCGACGCCCGGCAGATGAGAAAGATAAAACGTGGGGCGCAGCAGCCACCAGCGAGCGCTTCGGCCCGACCCGTGACCTTTACCTCCCGGCGCGGCCGCGAGATAAAGCCAGTAGGCCAGCACGGAAAAAACCGAATAAAGCGGACTCTTGTTCCACGCCGCCACGCCGGCAACCACGACGCCAAGGACGAGCCAGCGAAGCCGATCCGACTCGTAGTGTTCAAGAAAGCACCACCACGCAACCGCGTAGAAAAGCACGACCCAGATCTCCATCTGCGTCGTGGTGCCGTAGGTCATGGTGCCCACGCAGGCGGCGAACCAGATCCCGGCGAGCGAGGACGTCGGTCGAGCCGCTCCCTGGCGCCAGTCCACCTTCCGCGAAAGCACATCGAGCACGACGGCCGTGAGCGCGGTGGCGAGCGCCGAGGGAAAGAACGCCCCGAAAAGAACGAAGCCGAAGACTTTCCATCCCGCGAGCGTCGTCCAGTAAAGCCAAGGCGGCTTGAAATAGCTGGTCTCGCCCATCAGATACGGATGAAGCCAGCTCTCGCGCTGCCACATCTCCATCGCGGTGGCGAGGTAGACTTTCTGATCCCCAACGAACGGCACCGCATAAAGCCAGAGGCCGAAAGCGTAGGCCGCGAGCACGAGAAGGAAGGTCCGGATCAAGGAAAGAGCCATGCCCTCATCTTTAGCCGCGAGGAGCCCTACCGAAAAGCTAAAAAGGCGCCGTCCTCAGTTCAACTTTCCGAACTTTGCGCGAGTCGGGATTCCGTAGCCGCCTTCACGTCCTTCGGGGCTTTTTTTGCCCTTCCACACGAAGGGTTTCGGAGCCCGCTTTTCAAAACGCCGCTCACCACCGCGCCCCTGCTCGGCACGCTCGCCATGGCGGGGATACTCATTCCGCCGCGAACGCTCGCCGTGGCGCGGATACTCACCTTGGCGCGAGTTCTGGGCATGCCCCCCGGACCGCTCACCACGCTCGGGGCGGCTGAACGACCCCCGCGGCTCCTCCCGACGCTCCTCGCGCCGCTCCGGCGCCGCCATCTCTCGCTCCCCGAAAGTCTCAGGGTACATCATCGCAAGGAAACGTCCGGCGACCTCCTCGGCACTCATTCCCGAGAGCGACGCCTTCCACTCCTCGCCCATGAGCTGAGCGACGCGGGCATGACCCTTCTGCGCTTCAAAGGAAACCAGGAGCCGGGCGATTTTCTTTTCGCCGATTTCCTTGCGGGTCGGGATCTTCCCTTCCTTCATGCGGGTGCGGGTCATGCGCTCCACTCGTCCGACGAGCACTCGCTGACTCTGCGTCACCAGGCTCATCGCGATACCCGACTTGCCACTACGGGCGGTGCGCCCGATCCGGTGGACATAATTGTCGAGCTCGCGCGGAATCGAGTAGTTGATCACGTGAGTGATGTCTTTGACATCGAGACCCCGCGAAGCGACATCGGTGCAGACCAGAAGCTTTACCTTGCGATCGCGGAAGATCTGCATGGTCCGCTCACGGGCCGCCTGTTCCATGTCGCCATGGAGACAATCCGCGAGATAGCCGCGCCCCTTGAGGTACTGCGTGAGATCCACAACCAGGGATTTCGTCTGACAGAAGATGAGGCCGTAGAAATCCTCCGCCGCATCCATCAGCTTGCAGAGCACCTCGGGCTTGTTCGACTCCTGGGTCGTGTAGAAGACCTGCTCGATCGACTCCGGAAGCATCTCGGTCCGATTGACCTGCACCTGCCTGGGCTCGCGCAGATATTCATCGGCGACCTTCCTCACCTCAGGACCCATCGTGGCTGAAAACAACCAGGTATTGGCTTGCCCCGCGGGTACAGCGCCGAGGATCCTCTCGAGGTCCTCTTTGAAGCCCATCGAAATCATCTCGTCGGCCTCGTCCAGAATCACCACCTGAAGCTCGTCGAGCCGGAGGCGGCCGCGCTCGATATGATCGATCACTCGCCCCGGCGTCCCGACAACGACTGCCGTCCCGCGCTTGAGGCCGTGAATCTGATCCCCGTAGCCCGCGCCGCCATAAACCGGGAGCGCCGTGATCTTCTTATGCTTGCCGAGAAGGTTCACCTGTCCCGCCACCTGCACCGCCAGCTCACGCGTTGGGCAGAGAATCAGGACCTGCACGCCCCGAATACGGGGATCGACACGCTCGAGCAGCGGGATAGCGAACGCCGCGGTCTTGCCGGTTCCGGTCGCGGCCAGCCCGAGAAAATCCGTCGGCCCTTCCAACAGAATAGGCAGCGCCTGCGCTTGAATCGGGCTAGGGGTCTCATATCCCAATTCGGATATGGCGCGTTGAATCTCGGGGCTTAAGCTTAAGTCAGTGAATTTTTGCATTTGACGTGGCGTATCATAAATCCATTCCCGAGCGGTGACTTATTTCGGAATTTAAGACCTTGAAATCATTTATTTTCGCTCCGCGTCATTTTTGACTCATTCCCAAGCTTTCATGGTTTAGTTATCCTAATATTGTTAGGGCTAATTAACTTTGCGGCACGTACGTTGGAACTGGCCCTTCGACGGAGGTCGAAAAACATGTGGCGCAATAAAACCCTCTTCACCTGGCTCCCTCTCTGCGCAGCTCTCCTTTCATTAGCGGGCTGCCAGTTCCCCAGCGACAGCACCCTTGAGTCTACGCAGGTCTCGGTGCCAGTCACCCACGGCAAGCTCAAGCTCCTCGGCAAGGCCGCCAATCGTGATGCGGTCCCCCCGAGCCTGATCAAAGCCGAAATCGGGATTCAACGGATCGAGATCCGCTCGATCGATGGCCAACAATTCAAGTTCGTCATCGATCCGATCCGCCTGGACCTGCTGAACCCTGCCCTCTCCGCCGGCACCGTGCTGGCCCGGGCGAAGGTTCCGGCCGGCGAATACGACCAAGTCCGCTTCGTCACCGACGAGCAGGGCCTGGCCACCTTCGATGATGGCACGGAGCTGCCCCTGACGATCCCGAGCGGCTCCCGCTCCGGTCTCAAGGTCTTCTTCGAGCCGGCGCTCGCGATCGAAGCTGAAAACGCCATCCAGGCGATCTTCGAGTTCGATCTCGAGGGCGTGTTCCACTTCGGCCGTGATGGCGTGATCATGCGGCCCGTGCTCCGCGCTTCAGTGGAGGAGCTCGTGATCCCGCCCGCCCCTCCGGTGGTCGACGACGAGACCGGTAGCGGTGAAACCGGTAGCGGTGAAACCGGCAGCGGCGAAACCGGCAGCGGCGAAACCGGCAGCGGCGAAACCGGCAGTGGTGAAACCGGCAGCGGCGAAACCGGCAGCGGTGAAACCGGCAGCGGTGAAACCGGCAGCGGTGAAACCGGCAGCGGTGAAACCGGCAGCGGTGAAACCGGCAGCGGCGAAACCGGCAGCGGCGAAACCGGCAGCGGCGAAACCGGCACGGGTGGTGACACGACCGGCACCGACGCTGGCGGCGGCACGACCGACGGCTCGGGTTCCGACAGCAACGACTCCGGCTGGATCGGCGTCATCGGAATCTGATCACCTGACCTGACAACCCCCTGAAACTCGACCGCCCCTGAGAGCACTGCTCCCAGGGGCGGTTTGATTTTCGAGTAGTCGTGTTCTACGCCTTAACGGCAGTAGCGATGGCGACTGAGGTACTGCTGACAGACGTTCGCACTGATACGGCAGTCATTAAGCTGATTCGAGAAAATCGTGTCAGGCGGGCACTGCCGGAGCGCGCCCTCTTGAACCGTGGCGACGAAGTCACCCTCGCGCTCGACGCTGCCGTCCGACTTCAACGTGTAATGGATCTGGTTCTGACCGTAGTTGAGCAGCGGACGCTGCAGAAGCGTCGCAACCCACAAATTGAACGGGTCCTTGCTCTGACCTGCGACGGCATCGAAGGCCTTTTTCTTGGTCACGGTCTTGCCGTTCTCCCAAGTGGAGGTCAGGATCACCGTATCGGCGCTGCCGCCGGCATCCGTGACGAAATAAGAGTACTCCGCGGGATCGAGGATCACCTCATTGCAGACATAGGTCGCAAAATCCACTTTGCCATTCTCGCTGCAATGAACCCGGAGATCGCCCTGAACCGGCGTCGCCTTCAGCTCATTCCCCTCCGAGAAACCCGTGATCGTCGCCGCGGCGCAGGTCGAGAACAAAAAAGCCGTTACTGCGAGAAATGCTTTCATGAGGCCCCCTTTTTGTGATGATCCTTGCACAGCCGCCCGATTTAGAAAAGGCATTTCCCTGGCGGTTAATGCGCCCCGGCGTGAAATACGCTCAGTCCCAGCCGCGTCGAGAGCTCACGGAAAACCGCCTCGCCGCGGATGCTGTGGCCGTGGGGGTCCAGGAGCGGCGAATACACCGCGATCCCCATGCGCCCCGGCACGACGCCGAAGATACCGCCGCTGACGCCGCTCTTGCCGGGGATCCCCACCGAATACGCCCAGTCTCCCGCCGAATCGTACATGCCGCAGGTGAACATCAAGGTGAGGACATCCCGCACCAGATCCGCACGGAGGGCACGCTCGCCGGTCAGGGGATGGACACCACCTTTGGCCAGCGTCGCCGCCATCAGAGCCAGGTCATGGCACGTCACGGACACCGAGCACTGCTGAAAATAAAGATCCAGCGCCAGGTCGATCTCGGGACCGATCACATTGAAGTGGCGCATCAGATGAGCGATAGCCCGGTTGCGGTGTGCGGTCTCCCGCTCCGAGGCAAACACCGCGGCATTCACCCCTACCGGCCGGCCGGTGTAGCGACGGAACATGTCCAGTATCCGAGAAATGCGCGCGGACATCCCCTCCCCCCGGATCATGCTCGCGACCGCGATGGCGCCGGAGTTGACCATGGGATTGTAAGGGCGATGCGTCTTCTCTTCGAGCTCGATGATCGAGTTGAAGGCCTCCCCCGTCGGCTCCACACCGACGCGCGAGAGCAGGAACTCCCGCCCCCGATCCTCGAGCGCCAGTCCGTAAACGAACGGCTTGGACATCGATTGAAGAGTAAATTCGGCCCGGGAAACGCCTACCTCATGGATTTCACCTTCCACGGTGGCGATGACCACGCCGAAAGCATCCGGATCCGCCTTGGAAAGCTCAGGGATATAGTCCGCCACCTTGCCGTCCCGAAGGTCGGCATACTTCGCATGTAGCTCTTCCAGGAGCTGCTGAACTTGAGTGGAGCGCATCTGTTTCGATTACCCCATTCAGGCCGTGGGGGCAACGCCGGCGCTGCCGAGCGGCAAAACACCCTCCGGGGCTGAGCGCGGCCCAAAACCTGTGGTAACCGCCGCGAATTTGAGGTTATAAGGGTTAAAACTCTTCATCCGCTTCAAAGAAAGGGATTTATGGCTTCCAATCAGGTTCTCGATACTGTGCTCCTGCTTGCGCTTCCAGCTTCGGGCAAATCCGAAGTCCGCAAGTTCCTGGCCGGCCTCACCGCCGAACAGTGCCGCAACGAATTCCACATGGGCCCCACCGTCCAGCTCGACGACTACCCGTACGTGCACATGATGCGCCGGGTGGACGATGAGCTCGCGGCCCACAATCACAAGCGCGTCTTCTTCCTTGCCGGCGATCGCCCGTTCCAGGACCCGCGCGACTGGGGCACGCTGATCGAGCTCCTCAACGAGGACTACGCCGACCTCCAGAAGCACAAGAAGCACGAAGCCAAATCCGCCGCCCTCTGGCTGATGGACCGGATGGACGCCGCGGCCGCCAAGGCCGGCATTCCCGCCCGTCTGAAGAACCTCGACTCCGCTCTCCGCAACGCGATCTCCGACCCGCTCGAGCCCGAGTCCCGCAAGCTTCTCGACGAGAAGAACGAGACCTCGCTCACCGACCTCAATGGCAAGACCATCGTGATCGAGTTCGCCCGCGGCGGCGCCGATGGCTCGAGCCTCCCGCTCGCGGCTCCGTTCGGCTACAAGTACTCGCTGGCGCAGCTTTCGGACGAGATCCTGAGCCGCTCGAAGATCCTCTACGTGTGGGTCACCCCCGAGGAGTCCCGCCGCAAGAACCATGAGCGCACCGATCCCAACGATCCGGGCTCGATCCTGAACCACGGCGTGCCGATCGAAGTCATGCTCAAGGACTATGGCACCGACGACATGACCTGGCTCGAGGAGCAGTCCTCGCGTCCGGGCACGGTGAAAGTCGAGACCCGCGGCAAGACGGTTCTGCTGCCGATCTCGCGCTTCGACAACCGCGTCGACAAGACCTCCTTCGTCCGCGGTGACCGCAAGAACTGGGACCCCGTGAAGAACAAGACCCTTCACGACGGCCTGGCGGCCGCGTTCCAGAAGCTCGCTTCGATGAAGTAAGTCCCCGGAATTTGCGCCGCCAGGGTCGACCTTCGTCGCGCCCTGGCGGCGTTTTTCTTTTTCCGAAGAGAAACTGATCCAGAAAGAAACCAAGATGACCGCTACCGCCGGATTTCGCTGCGTTCACTGCAACAAGAGCCTCGGCCCCGAGGAGGCGCAGTACCTGTGCCCCTCATGCGGAGGCAACCTGCAGGTCGTGTACGATTACGACTCGCTCAAAAAGAAGGTCACGCGCGAATCGCTGAGCCGCAATCCCGAGCGCGGCATCTGGCGATATCTGGACCTGCTGCCCATCCGCGGCCGGGAATTTCTCTCCCCGCTGCAGATCGGCTGGACGCCGCTTTACTCCGCGCCCAACCTCGGCCGGGAGCTGGGCCTCAGTCAGCTCTTCATCAAGGACGACGGCCGCAACCCCAGCGCCTCGTTCAAGGATCGCGCGGGCGCCATCGCCATCGCGCATGCGATGGAAAAAGGCGAGCGCCTGATCAGCGGCGCCTCCACCGGCAACGCGGCCTCCTCGCTGGCCTGTCTTTCGGCCGGAATGGGCCTCAAGACGATCATCTTCGTCCCGGCTACGGCTCCGGTGGCCAAGATCGCGCAGCTCCTCGTCTTCGGCGCCAAGGTCATCGCGGTCAAGGGCAACTATGACCAGGCCTTCGATCTCTGCCTCAAGGCTTCGGCCGAATACGGCTGGTACAACCGCAACACGGGCTACAACCCCTTCACCCGCGAAGGCAAGAAGACCTGCTCCTTCGAGATCCTCGAGCAGCTCGGCTGGCAGGTACCCGACAAAGTCGTCGTCTCCGTCGGCGACGGCAACATCATCAGCGGCCTGTGGAAGGGTTTCACCGACTTCCACCGCCTCGGGCTCATCGATCGCCTGCCCCAGCTCGTCGGCGTGCAGGCCGAAGGCAGCAACGCGATCAAGCTCGCGTTCGAAGGCGACGGCAAGCTTCGGCCCGTCAGCGGCGACACCCTGGCCGACAGCATCTCAGTCAGCATCCCGCGCGACGGCGAGGCCGCCGTGGCCGCGCTCCGCGAATCCCGCGGTCTTGCCGTGTCGGTCTCGGATCAGGAGATCCTCGACGCCATGCCGCTGCTCGCGCGCCGCGAGGGCGTCTTCGCGGAGCCCGCGGGCTCGGCGGCGGTCGCGGGCCTCAAAAAAGCGGTTCGCGAAGGCAAGGTCGGCGCGAACGAACGCGTCGTGGTGGTCATCACGGGCAACGGCTTGAAAGACGTTTCGAGCGCGATGAAAGCAGCCGGCCAGCCCTATTCGATCGAGCCGAACTTGGAGGCCCTGCGTCAGCTCGTCAAGAAGGAGCAGCTTGGCGCTTGACCCGGCGCGCCCGGCTTTGTAGCGTGAAAAAAAACAAGGAGATAAGCGTGTCCCAGATCAAGATCAATGAAGCCGTCCTCGAAAAAACCGTCAAGCGCTGCCGCGACCGCAAGGTGCTCATTCCCACCTTCGCGCAGATGAAGGATCCTTCGAAGATCCCGGCCGCCGTGAAGAGCCAGCTCCCGAAGCTCGGTCTCTGGGACATCAATCCGCTGAACCTCTTCCGCATCAACTGGCACAACGATGTCAAGACGGGCCTTTATGGCGACGTCAACTTCGTTGAGATCCCGCGGGAGATCTCCGGCGTCGACGCCCGGATCATCGGCCTCGTCGGCAAGTACTTCCCCACCGGCGCCCACAAGGTCGGCGCCGCTTTCGGCTGCCTCGTGCCGCGCCTGATGACGGGCGAGTTCGATCCTTCGACTCAGAAAGCCGTCTGGCCCTCCACGGGCAACTACTGCCGCGGCGGCGCCTTCGACTGCGCCCTTCTCGACACGACCGCGGTCGCGATCCTGCCCGAAGGCATGAGCCGCGAGCGCTTCGACTGGCTCAAGAAGATCGGCGCCGAGGTCATCGCCACACCCGGCTGCGAGAGCAACGTCAAGGAAATCTACGACAAATGCTGGGACATCAAGAAGAACCGCAAGGACTGCGTGATCTTCAACCAGTTCGAGGAATTCGGGAACGCCGCCTGGCACTACAACGTCACGGGCGCCGCCGTCGAAGAAGCTTTCAACAAGGTCAAAGGCAAGAACGGGCGCCTCGCCGCGTACGTCTCGGCCACCGGCTCAGCGGGCACGATCTCGGCGGGCGATTACGTCCGCACGATCGCCCCGCACGTCCGCGTCGCCGCGACCGAAGCGCTCCAGTGCCCCACGCTCTATCAGAACGGCTTTGGCGATCACCGCATCGAGGGGATCGGCGACAAGCACATTCCGTGGGTCCACAACGTCCGCAACACCAATGACGTGGTGGCGATTGA
This sequence comes from Oligoflexia bacterium, assembly GCA_023700925.1. Lineage (GTDB taxonomy): Bacteria > Bdellovibrionota > UBA1018 > UBA1018 > UBA1018 > JAMPXJ01. The sequence continues at coordinate 14,757 of JAMPXZ010000024.1, forward strand.
CGACGAGAACACAATGCGCGCGCTGCGGCTCTTCAACGAGCCCGCCGGCCGGAAGGTCCTCAAGCAGAACGGCGTCTCCGATGCCCTGCTCGAGCAGCTGCCGCTCCTCGGCATCTCCGGCCTCTGCAACATGATCGCCGCGATCAAGATGGCGAAGTACTACGAGTTTGATCGCGATGACGTGATCGTCACCATCTTCACCGACTCGGCAGAGATGTACCAGTCACGCCTCGGCGAGCTCACCGCCTCGCACGGCCCGTACTCCGAGCTTCAGGCGGCGATCGACCTCGAGCGCTACGTCCGCGGCGTCGGCATCGACTACGTCAAGGAGCTCGGCTACCACGACCAGAAAGCGCTTCACAACCTGAAGTACTTCACCTGGGTCGAGCAGCAGGGCAGGACCGCCGAGGAGCTTCGCGCGCTTTGGAGTCCGTCCTTCTGGCAGGAAAAGTTCGCCCAAGCCGCCGAGTGGGACAAGCTCATCGAGTCCTTCAACGAGCGTACGGGCGTGCTCAAGGCGCTGAGCTGAGCTCAGAGCCCGCTTTCAAGTCATGAACGCCCCACGGAGACTGCTCCGTGGGGCGTTTTTTTTATTCAGGGCTCGAGCTTCCAGAGCGCTTTGTTGGACTCCATGTCAATCGGCACGGAATTGTGCTCATGCACGATCTTCCACTTTCCGTCGATCTTCCGTAGGCAACAGGTCCATCGCATCCAGCCGTCCATGTTATCGCCGTCTTTCAGCTTTCCGCTGGCGTGGTTCAGCGCGTGACAGAAAGCGAGGTCTCCCGACACGTGTACCTTCAGATCACGCTGTTCGAAGTCCCAGCTTCCCTGCATCATGCTGAAGCCGAACTCCCAGGACTTTCGATACTGATCGCGTCCGACAAATCGAAGAGGCGGCATCATGTCGAAAGCGACCAGGTCCGAAGCGTAATAAGACATGATCCGCTCGATGTCTTTAGCCTGCATGGCCCGGGTAAAATCGACGAATAGCTGCCGGATCTCGTTTTCCTCGCCGAGCGGCAGGACTTGCGCTTGCTGAGCCATGACTCTTTCCTTTCGCTTTTTGGCTCTCAGGAGCAAGGGCCGTACCCGGCTCTACCCGCCCGCGAATTCCGACGCTGAAAGATCCGGATAAAAGAGCCTCCAGCTCTGGCAAAGGCCGAAACAGCTCCTCGGTGGAAGCTGGGAGCGCCCGTCCCGCACCGCCGCGACCGAGTGGCGAAGCAGCGCCTCGAACTCGGTTTCAAGCGACCGGATGAAGCCCGAATACTCACCTTCGCGCGTGACCAGTATCCCGTTCTCGAGATTGTAGTCAGCGCTGATCTGATCGAGATTGGAGCTTCCGAAGTAAGCCCGCTGCCCATCGACGATCAGGTACTTCGAATGAAGGTACGACGGCTGGAACTCCCAGACATCGAGCCCGGTCCGCGCGAAATAGGGAATCTGTGAAAGGTACGCGCCGCGTACGCCGGCGAACTCGCTCCCGAGCGCCTCCGCCGAGGCGGTGACGATTCTGACCTTCACGCCGCGACTGACCGCCTCGCCGATCGCCCGCTTGAGGCGCTCGACGAACATCGGGTACGGATTCACGATATCGATGGTCTTCCGGCTCGAGGCGATCAGCTCAAGAAGGGTCGGGAACACGCCCCAATCGGAGCGCTTCTTCGCGCCATCGTGGAGGTAGACGACGCTGCTTTCGTCAAATTCCTCGCCGCGAGTGAAAAACGGGTGCGACCGGGGCGTCAGGCGAACCTTGCGGCCCTCACGCACGAACCGCTCGACGTCGTCCTCGGTCAGCGGATTCGTGTCCGGCGGCACCTCAGGATTGAAGGGCACCGGCGCGGGGGGCAGCGTCTCGACCACCTCAGAGCTGTTCCATATCTCGAAGAAATGGCGTGCGGGCGCCTCGAGCGCGTTATCGTGCGAAGAGATGATCACGTCGCTCTCGAAAAGCCGGCCGAGCGAGCTCCAGTTCCAGATATTCGAGCTTCCGATCACCGCCTCGCGCCGGTCGATCAGGAGCAGCTTGTTATGCAGCCGGCGCCGCGCCTTACGGATCATGCTGAGCTTGGGATGGTAGACGGAGACCTTCACGCCACCTTTGACGAGGAGCGCGCAGGTCCGCGCGGTGATCTGCAGGAACGGACCAGTGCCGATCCCATCGATGATCAGCTTGACGTCGACTCCCCTCTTCGCGGCTTCGATAAGACGCGCGAGAAAGCCCCGGCCGGTATCGTCGTTCTGGACAATGTAGTAGACGGCGAGAATCTCGCGGTCGGCCTTCTCGATCAGCTCAAAGAGCTGGCTCGCAAGCTCATCCTGCGGAATCGTGCGGATCCGCGCGGCTTCGCCGGGAGAAAAAAACGCGTCTGGCTCAGACGACTGCGCGAGCGGACATTGGGCCGCGCCCAGGCACAGTAGGAGCGAGAGAATAATTGAAGTGGGGAAGGCTCGCCGCCTCATTCCGAAGTCCTTGTTTCAGCACATCAAAGAACCCAGAGAAGATGTCATTCAAACTGGAAATTTTCTAGGGCTATGTGGTCGTGAAATACGGATAAACCCAAGGGGACTATCGCCAGCCCCAGGCGAGCTCCAGGTCGTGCTTCATCACTCGTTGCAAGCGACGTTTTCAACTCCCCACTTCTCCTTCAGGAGAAGCTTGATGAACCCAACGTCGATGAAGGAGCTGAAGCTGGTATCAATCCCTTCACGGGGGAGATGGACGTCCATAGCCTGAGTGAGAATCCCCTTGATCGTCCCGTCCTCACCGATTACCGACGAGCCACTGCTGCAGCTCTCGGCATGAATCGTGGAATGGCGATAAGGCTCAATTGAAAGATCCGGATAGAACCGGGATAGATTCCGTGTGTCCTCGATTCCCCGGGAGTAAAAAGTCATTTGTCCATTGCGGGCATGTCTGGAACCGTAGCCGTCAATGCAAGTATGCGACAGAACGTGAAGCCGTTCTCCCGGCAATACTGATGAATCGCTCAGCTTTCGGCAGGGAGTGTCTTTCCTTTCAAGTTTAAAGAGGCCAAAATCCCCTCCCGCACCATAACCCTGGGAAACCAGCGTCCGCCACGTCTCGATGGTGGTATCGTAGACACCGTCCTTCTTGAGTTGGCCGGAAAAAAAGGGATAAAGCTCGCCCCGTCCGCCGCCCAGATAGGTGATTTCTTCCGGTTTTCCGTTGATTTTCACCTTGCAGGTAAAACTTCCGAATATCGCCGTGTCGAACTCAAGGCTTTGAACCCATCTCTTATTGTCATGATTTCGAAGCGAAGCGGAGACAATCTCGTCAGGCTCGAGGCCTCGCCGACTCAACTGCCCCCACTGGCACCTGTCGAAGCAATGACCGGCTGTGATGATATGCCCGGAATTTGAAACGAACGTTCCCGTGCAATTCATGCCTTCCTCAAAATCGAGCGCGAAGGTCGAAGCCTTCAATGGCTCCAGCTCCTGCCTGAGCTCGTCGGGAAGCGAGTTCCATTCCGTAAGTCGCACGTCACGGCCACTATCCAGGGCCAGAGCGTATTGCGAGTTTAGGACCAGCGCCAAAAACAGAAACAACATCCGCGCCGTTTTATTATATCTGACTAATCCTGTCAAGCATTAGGCGGATGAATCCATTGGCTCTATGCCCATGATTTAACTACCCTTCCCCTACTGCTTGGACTCCGGCTTCCCCTCGGGAGCCGGCGCGGGCTTCGGCTGGGACTTCTCGCGATTCCTTCGCTGCTCCATTCGCTTTTCACTCTCCTGCATCCGCTTCCTCGCCTCAGGAGTCAGTCTGACATCGTTACTTTTGATGAGATCGTAAAGCTTCTTGAGATTGGCGGCAGTGTCCGTGACCAGCAACAGTCCGCTCCACTCGACAGGAATGATTCGGGCATTCGCCGGCATCAGAGACCTGGCAAACCTCGCGATGTCCTCAACGAGCTCCGGATTGCTCGCCTGATAACGCATCGTATAGAGGTCCCAGGTATCGGGAAGCGCTGGAGGATTGCTGGCACTCGCATCAACCGTCAACAGCGCCGAATCCCGGGCATCCCGTTGACGCATGATCTGGAAGGTATTCGGCGCGCCGATAGGCACCCTGGCGAATCCGTTCATGTTCAAGGCATTCGTAAAGAGCGCTTCGGCATTCTCTTTGGTCAGCTCGAGGTTGGGAGTGGCTCCGACCTGTCCCTTGACGTCACGGTCGAAGACGTACTTCTGACCAAAAAGGCCCGACCAGAAACTCTGGCCGGGCCTAATCCATTACCACCAGCGAGAGCAGCGCTTACGCACCCACGCGGTTCTTGCCGTTCTTGGCAAGCGCGCCGAGAACCTTGGCGGGATCCTTGAAGCGTCCGAGCAGGATCATCGCGGCGATGATGTAGGGCTTGTAGCCGGCTTCCTTGTAGGTCTCGATGCGATAGCGCTCGAAGACCGACGCGGCGACCTCGCCTTCCTTGCAGGAAACGCCCGAGATATCCGCCGGCAGGCAGTGCATGTACAGCGCCTTGCCGCCCTTCGTGAGCTTCATCTTCTCCTCGGTGCACTCCCAGCTCTTGTACTTGGCGTTATTCGCCAGGCACTGTTTCTCGAGGTCCTTGAGGCCGGCCGAATCGTTCTTCCGGAGGAGCTGCGTGCGGGTTTCCATGACGTGGTACGGCGCCCAGCTCTTGGGATAAACGATGTCGGCGTTCTTGAACGCGTCTTCCATCGAGTTGACGACCTTGAAGTTGCCGCCGCTCTTCTTGGCGTTGGACTGCGCGACATCCAGACAATCCGGAATGAGCGAGTAGCCCTCGGGATACGCCAGCTCGACGTCCATCCCGAAGCGGGTCATCAGGCCGATGATCCCCTGCGGGACCGAGAGCGGCTTGCCGTAGCTCGGCGAGTAGGCCCAGGTCATGGCGATCTTCTTGCCACGCAGCGCCTCGAACGAGCCATAGGTATTCTTCAGGTGCAGCAGGTCCGCCATCGCCTGCGTGGGATGGTCGATGTCGCACTGGAGGTTCACGATCGTCGGACGCTGCGGGAGCACGCCCTCGCGATGCCCGTCCTCGAGCGCGGCGCCCACTTCCTTCATGTAGGTGTGGCCGGCGCCCAGGTACATGTCGTCGCGAATGCCGATCACCTCGGTGAGAAAGGAGATCATGTTCGCGGTCTCGCGCACCGTCTCGCCGTGCGCGATCTGGGACTTGCCTTCGTCGAAGTCCTGCACCGTCAGGCCAAGCAGGTTGCAGGCCGAGGCGAAGGAGAAGCGGGTACGCGTCGAATTGTCCCGGAACTGCGAAACCGCGAGGCCCGAGTCGAAGAGCTTGGTGGAGTTGCCGTGGTCGCGCAGCATCTTCAGCGCTTCGGCCACCTTCTGGGTCGCCATGATCTCGGCATCGGACTTCTGCCAGGTCAGCAGGAAATCCTTGTTGACCATGTCGGTCTTGAGACCTTCGATTTCACGAACGAGTGTCTGGAATTTTTCCATCTGGGTTTGCTCCTTGTTTGAATTCCGTTTTCAGCGGGTCACCGTGGTGCCCGCGGTTCCTTCCAAAGTCTTGCTGAAAAGCTCGGTTTTGGTGATGTAGGCCGCCGTCCCGCCCGCCTCGAGGAAGCGGATCACGGCGCGCATCTTCGGACCCATGCTCCCGGCCGGGAAAGACTCCGGGTGTTTCTCGACGGTCGCCTTCGCGTCAGCGAGCGTGAGCTTGCGCAGGTCCTTCTGGGTGGGCTTCTTGTAGTCGAGCTTCACGCCGTCCTCATGGGTGAAGATCGCGAAGTGCGCCTCGAGCTCCTCGCCCTTGGCGCGCGCACGCTCGATCAGCATCTTGCCGAGCAGGGAGGTCGCCAGGTCCTTGTCGATCACCGCCTCGACGCCCGAGCGGATCGCGGCCGGCTTTTCGCCGGGCCGCTGCGGCCGCTTGAACGTGATGCCGTAGTTGCACTCATAGACCTCTTCGCCGCCGTCGAGCCGCGGCTCGACGTTGACGACGGGAATCCCGCCACCGCCCACCGAAATCGGAATCACGCCGGCCTTGAGCTGCGCCTCGACCACGTCGATCTCGACGATATCCATCGGATCGGGAGAGGGCACCACGCGGCGCCAGATCTCCTTGCCTTCCTTGTCGGTGCCGTAAAGCTTCACATTCCACCCGTCCTTGCGGCGCCGGTCCTCGGCCTCGTCACGCGAAAGCTGCGAGCCGATGAACTTCGAAGGGTTCTGGAAATCCGGGTCCTTCGGATTGACGACGACCTGGGTGACCGTCTCGGCGACGACCTTATTGACCCCGCGCATCCTGAGCTCGTTGGAGAGCTGCGCGAGCATGTAACCCATCGCGCCCTGGCTGTCCGCGCCGCAGATATCGAGCGGCAGCGTATGCAGGATGCCGCGCGCGTACTCCGCGCGCAGGAGAATATTCCCTACCTGCGGGCCGTTGCCGTGAGTGAGAAGATAGTAGTCGTTCGGGCGCTTCTCAATCACGTCCGCGATGCTCCGCAACGTCTGAACCGTGCGCTGCCACTGCAGCGGAATATCCGGCGTGACGGGCTTGCCGGTTTTGGGGTCCTTGAGATCCATCGGAGACACTTCGTTGCCGCCCAGGGAAAAAATCCACAGCTTCTTTTTCATTGCTTCCTCGAGTCCACGCGCTCGCCCTTCGAGCGCACTAGCGAAACATCATAATGCAGCCGCGCGGACGAATAAAAGCATTTCCCCCGAAAAAAGAGCGGTTTTTCCTCGGTGTCGCAAACGCTCCACCCACCGGTCTTATCATGGATTCCTGATCGAAGTACACAACCGAAGATGAAACTTGCGCGGTGCGAAACGATGGCATGTTCCCCGATTTAGCGGTACACCAGGAAACTCAACACTCACGAATTCAACAAGACACCATTCAGGAGAGCCTCCATGAGCCTCAAAAACCAAGCCGAAAAATACCGTCAGGACTGCGCGAAGTTCCTTCGCGACCTGGTCGAGATCCCCAGCGAAAGCAGCAAAGAAGGAAAAGTCGCCGAGCGCATCATCCAGGAGATGAACAAGCTGGGCTTCGATCGCGCCTGGGCGGACGACTACGGCAACGTCATCGGCCAACTCGGCAACGGCCCGATCCGCGTGGTCTTCGACGGTCACATCGACACCGTCGGCATCGGCAGCGCCGCCAGCTGGCCGCATGACCCGTACAAGGGCAAGGTCGAAGACGGCTACATCTACGGCCGCGGCGCCTCCGACAACAAGCAGGCCCCGGTCGTTCAGGTCTATGGCGCCAAGCTCTTCAAGGACCTCGGCAAGGATCTCGAGAAGTTCTCGATCTTCGTCGTCGGCTCCGTGCAGGAAGAGGACTGCGACGGCCTCGCGCTCCGCTACGTGCTCGAGGAGTCGATCGGCAAAAAAATCGGCAAGGTCGACTACGTCTGCATCGGCGAGTCCACGAACCTCGACATCTACCGCGGCCACCGTGGCCGCATGGAAATCAACGTCGTCGCCCGCGGCCGCTCCTGCCACGGCTCGGCTCCCGAGCGCGGCGTGAACGCGGTCTACAAGATGAACAAGCTCATCACCGAGATCGAGCAGCTCAACGAGCGGCTCCAGCACGATGACTTCCTGGGCAAAGGCACCTGCGCCGTGACCCACATCTCCTGCGAAACGCCGAGCCTGTGCGCCGTTCCGGATAGCTGCCGCATCCACATCGACCGCCGCCTGACCCATGGCGAGGACAAGGCCCTGGCCGTGCGCCAGATCGAACAGCTCCCGAGCTTCGACCGCGAAACGATGAAGGTCGAGATCCTGACCTACGACACGCCGTCGTACACGAACAAGAAGCTGGTGACCGAGAAGTATTACCCGACCTGGGTTCTTCCCGAGAACCACTCGCTCGTGCAGGCTGGCGCCAAGGCCGCCGAAAAGGCCCTGGGCCACAAGCCCAAGATCAGCCGCTGGGTGTTCAGCACCAACGGCATCGCCAGCATGGGCCAGCTCGGAATTCCGACGATCGGCTTCGGCCCGGCGATGGAAGAGGACGCCCACTCCACCAACGATCGCGTGAAGATCGACGATCTGGTCACCGCCGTGGCATTCTACGCCGCGCTGCCGACCTCGATCCTCGAGTCGCGCTGAGCGCCGGATGAATAAGCTCCTCATCAGGCAGGGAACCGTCGTCACGACGTCCGGGGCCACGCAGGCCGACGTGTACGTCGAAGGCGAAACTATCCGCGAAATCGGTCCCGGGCTTGAGAGGAAGCATCGGGGGGACGCCCCCCGGATCATCGACGCGCAAGGGTGTTACGTTTTTCCGGGGGGGATCGATCCGCACACGCATTTCGATCTCCCCCTGAAAACGACCCGCACCGCCGATGACTTCGCCACGGGTAGCCTGGCCGCGCTCCACGGCGGCACGACGACCGTGATCGATTTCGCGAACCAGGCGCCGGGTGGCACGCTCGCCACCGCGATCGAGCAGTGGCACAAGCTCGCTGAGGGCCGCACCGCCTGCGATTACGCCTTCCACGTCTCCGTCACGGACTGGAACGAGAAAACGCGCGCCGAGATCCACGAGTGCATCGCGAAGCACGGCATCCCTACGTTCAAGACGTTCATGGCCTACAAGGGCACGTACATGATCGACGACGCGCGGATGCTCGAGATCCTGCGCGAGGTGAAACGCGCTGGAGGCCTCGCGCTCGTCCACGCCGAAAACGGCGACATGATCGAGTTCCTCGTCGGTGAGCTGCGCGCCGCCGGCAGTCTCGCGGCGCCAAAGAACCACGCCCTGAGCCACCCTCCCATCGCCGAGGCCGAAGCCTGCGGCCGGATCATCGATCTCGCGCGCGTGGCGGGCTGCCCGCTCTATGTCGTGCACCTCAGCTCCGAAGACGCGCTTGACCGCGTCCGCCTGGCCGCGACCCACGCTGAGGCTTCGGATCCCCCGCTTTACGTCGAAACCTGCATCCAGTACCTCACGCTCGATCAGTCCCGCTACAACCTCAAGGGCTTCGAAGGCGCGAGGTTCGTCCTGAGCCCGCCCCTGCGCGCGAAGAAGGACCTGCGCGCGCTGTGGAAAGGACTCTCCAAAAACCTGATCCAGACCGTCGCGACCGATCACTGCTCCTTCCGCGCCGAGCAGCGCGAGCTCGGGCGCGAGGATTTCACGAAGATCCCGAACGGCCTCGCCGGCGTCGAGCATCGGCTCGAGCTTCTCTACTCCGAAGGCGTCGAAGGGCGGAAGATCAGCCTCGAGCGTTTCGTCGAGCTTTCATCCACCGCCGCCGCGAAGCTTCTCGGCCTCTACCCGCGCAAAGGCGCGATCGCCGTGGGCTCGGACGCGGATCTCGTCGTCTTCGACCCGAACCAGACCCATGTGATCTCGGCCAAAACGCATCACATGAACGTCGACTACTCGAACTACGAGGGCTGGAAGGTCAAGGGCAAGGTCAAGACCGTCGTCCTCCGCGGCACCGTGGCGATCGAGGACGGCCAGGCGCGGGTCGCGCCGGGGTTCGGGAAGTATCTGCGGCGGGAGGCGCTCACGCGCTAATGGTTCGCTGGAGCCTGGGCGCTTTGCTGTTGTTTGGCGCTTTGAACGCGTTCGGCGGCGGCTACTACGGAATGTCCGGAGCACCGGAGGTTCCGACTGAGTGGCTGAGGGGAACCCCTTTCCGCGACTACTTTATCCCGAGCTTGATCCTTTTTTGCGTGGTGGGCGGGGCGTTCCTCCTTGCCGGAACCGCGGTGCTGGCCCGGCTTCGCTTCGCGCGTACCGCGTCCTTTGCCGCCGGCCTTATCGTTCTCGGCTGGATCATCGTGCAGGTCAGCATGATCGGCTACGTCTCGTGGATGCAGCCGGTGACGTTCGCCGCGGGAATTCTGGTGCTCGCCTTGAGCAGGGTGCTCCGGTAGGGCAGCGAAAGCACACTCCTGCGGGTAAGGTTGCGCCAATTCTATTGTTGACTTTTTTAATCAGATAAACTAGAACCACTGCCGTTGCGCGAAGGAGATCTCATGCTTAAGAACCGTACTTTGCTCCTGACCCTGGCGCTCGCATCCGCCTTTTGCGGACAAGCGGAGGCAAAATCTTTTGTATTTCAGCATGATCTGGTTTTCACGGATACTCCTGGAACGTACTTTAGCTTTAGCGTGGAGGCATCGGGAGACCTTGGAAAATATTGTAACTTCCACGGATATTTAGGCGATCAGCCGAGCACAACCCTTCGTCTGGAAGACGTCCTGGAAAACCTCAATCCGCCCCCCAAGCTCCCTCCCATCCAGCTACCGGCATCGACCGCAAATTCAATCGTGATAGTCAAAGAGGGGGACTTGAACGTTTATGAGGATTTCGAAGGTAACACTCAGGCCGAGTTCGTTACCAAGATTGCAGCCGCGATCAGCGGCCATGATAATTCCTTTGTTGTTGCCGTTTGCGCGATACCTGCCACGCGTAAGTGGTTGACCTGGATGCCGATTGACCGGGTCCCGAGTCTCCAGGAACTTCGTACCTTGTTCAGAGATCACTTCTTGATTGGCGACTAAGCCACGTGTTCACTTACCCGCCGTCGAAAACGCCAGCACGTGCCCATCGGGATCCAGGACATAGCCCGCCGAATCGCCCCAGTCGCGCGCGATGACGGGGCTGAGCTCTTTTGCGCCAAGCTGTAACGCCCGCCGCTGAAATGCCTCGGGATCATCCACACTGAGATAGACCTCAGCTCGCGGGACGCCGTGGGCCGCGCCGGGATCCGGTAGCGCGCTCCCAAGGAGCCGCTTGATACCCTTCTCCGGCATCAAGCCGAGAACGCACCCGTCGCCGAGCGCGAATTCCGTCATTCCGGGGACATGGAGCCGGGGTTCCTGCGCTAGAACGGCGGTGTAGAATTTTGCGCTCTTTTCCTGGTCCTGAACGTAGAGAATGAAGTTCGTGCGCAGGCGGCTCGGGCTCACCGCCTGGCCTGAGCGAAGCTTTCCGAACACGAGCGTGTCGCGATACTTTCCGTTCTCCATCGCGTTTTGCGCGAGCCAGCCCTCGAGCCGATAGCCGTTAGCGCGCGGCACGTTGGCCGAGCGGCGGTTGGAGGACGAACAGCGGATCTCGATCCGATTGAAACCCAGGCAAAAGAGGACATCCTCGAGCGCCCGCACCGCCTCGGACATATAGCCTTGGCCTTCGAAATC
>JAMPXZ010000025.1 GCA_023700925.1 Oligoflexia bacterium
ACCGGCAGCTGCCGGGCGACATTTATGCGGTGATGGCTGCGGCGATTGCGTAGACTTCGCAGGAGGGAGGGATTCACTTTTCGCACTCCTGCGAAAAGTAGCTCCCTGATGAAGTCGGCCTTCCTGGCCTCCTCTTTACACGTTCTCCTTCGGAGAACCGGTCGTCGAACCCGCTCCCTTCGGTCGCAAGGGGCTCTTCAGCCGCTCCCCCTTGAGGCAAAAATGCAAAAAGGCCGCGACCCCCTTTTGGGGATCACGGCCCTTTTTGAAATTTATGGCTCAGGAGGAGGGATTCGAACCCCCGACCAGCCGGTTAACAGCCGGCTGCTCTACCACTGAGCTACTCCTGAACGTTAAAATGGGCTCAGCTGGGATTTAATTAGACTAACCCAAAACCTTTGTCCAGCAGGAGTAAAAAATTAGCCGCCCCCCGGGACTCGCTACGGGGTGAGCTGAATCTTGACCAGGTCGGGATCGCCAAAGGGCGTAACTGCGAAGCTTTTGACGCGTTTTCCGAGGAGGAAGGGCCGGGAAGGGTAGTCGAGAGGAATGACCGGAACCTCCTTGATCTCGAGGATCTCGGTCATCTGGTCGACCAGTTTAGCGATTTCGGCCGGTCTTTGCTCCTTGAGGAGCAGGTCCAGAAGCCCATCGTAGCCCACATTGGTCCACCCGGAGCGGTTCTCCTCGTCTCCCGTACGGAAGAGGGTCAACATCTCGAGCGGGCTCGGCGTTCGGTAGGCCCAGCTCAGCAAGGCGAGGTCAAAGTCCCCCTTTTTAATCCGCTCCCGGAAGGTCGCCCCCGACGCGGGGACAAGCACCGTCTTGACCTGGATCTTCTCGAGGCGCTCAGCCACCCACCTGGCGATCCGCTCCTGCTTGTCCACGTCGCGAAAAAGGAGCTTCAGCTCGATCGGGCGGGCGCCGGAGCCGCGTTCGGCAAGGGCGCGGCCCGGATCTCCGGTGGCAAGGGGCAGCTCGCGGTGCCCCACGAGCCCCGGCGGAATCAGACCCGTGATCTTCCGGTCTCCGTTGCGCATCAACGCGGGAAGCGTCTCGCGGTCCAGGCTGTAGAGGATCGCCCGGCGGAGCTTGGTCTCCGACATCATCGGACGTTTGACATTCAAAAGCATGTAGCGAGTCGCGAGAAACGAGTAGTTGACCTGCACCCTTTGCCCCGGGACCTGGACCATATCCTCGGTCGTGGGGTTCGGCAGCACATCAAGCCGACCTTTGCGAAAAAGGTCCACCAGCTCCGCGTGCGAGCCAATGCTGAAGTCGACGCGGTAAACCGGCCGCGTGCCTTTAAACTCAGGATTACCCTCGAGCACGAGGCGTTTCTTGGGCTTCCATTCGGCGAGAAGGTACGGCCCGAGAACGGCGCTCTGCATGTGCGCGAGGCCTTTATCTCCCGGTCCCCGCAACAGCTCCTTGCGGATCGGAAAGGCCGCGATGGCGGCGAGCCGGTGCAGAAGCAGCGGTGATGACCGCGCCAGGGTGATCCGCAGCGAATTCTTGTCCGTCGCCGCCACGCCAAGCTTGTTCGGATCCCAGCGCGGGGTGCCCGGCTGCAGCGCGCCCGAGATTTCCTCAAAATCTTTCGCGTTCCGGGAGGCCGTCACCGGGTCGAGCAGCCTGCGGAACGAGTCGACGAAATGCCGCGCCTCCAGCGGAACGCCATCGGACCAGGTGAGGTCCGGACGAAGCTCGAACTGGATGGTGAGGCCGTCCGGCGAAACCGAGAACGAGGTGCACAGATCGCATACGAGATTGAGCTTCGCATCGTACTGCAGCAGCCCTCGCATCAGAAAGGAGATGAGAAAACGATCCGTCCCGCTGCGGAAATGATTCCAGTCCAACGTCGTGGGCTCGTTCTCCAAGGAGGCTCGCAGCACGGAAGGTTCCAGCGCGCTCCTCGCCGGATAGGCCTGGAAAAGCGCAAGAACCGCAAAGAGAGGGATCGCCGCGAATAGCCGGATTTTCATTGAGCCTTGATTATGACAAAGGAGGACCTTCCGCACAACGCATAGCTCGGGGCGTCATCTTCAAGGCAAACATTGAATCGTTTGAACTTTCCAGTCCGGCGGGTAGAATCTTCGTATGGCCACCTATCGCCGTCGCATCTATCTCGTGGATAAGAAGTTCCAGTTCCGCCTCTCGCTCTATGTGAGTGCCTGGGTCGTTGCCCTGTCCTTCGTCTATCCCCTGGTGGTCTACAACGTCTTTGAGTTCTTCATTCAATTCGCGCTGGCGACCCCGATGGGCCCCGAGATCGAGCTCCTCCGCCAAACGCGCAAGGAAGTCCTCTGGCTCCTGATCGGCTCCGGCGTGACCTTCGTCCTTCTGACGTTCTTCAGCAGTCTCTTTCTCGCCCACCGCATCGCGGGACCGATCTATAAGTTCCGAATGTACCTGAACAAGGCGAAAGCAGGGAACTACAACGAGCCGCTCAGCTTCCGAAGGTGGGATCACTTTCAGTACCTGGCCACCGATTACAACGAGCTGATCGCCGGGCTGCGCGGCAAAATGGATCAGGCGACCGCTGGCATCGAAAAGGCCCTGGTCTCCGCCTCGCCCGAGAACCGGCAGGAGCTCGAAAAAGCGCTCGCCGCTCTTCGTCACTGAATTCCAGCGCGAAATTTCGTTATAGTATACGTGTCACATGCTGAGGTACCGGCCACACCATTTTCTGTGCACGCTTGGCTTTCAGGGCCACGGTTACTCCGAGGAGTTCGTGCGCGCCTTCGCTCGCATCGCCCGCGACCTCGAGAGGTCGCCCGAGGGCGATGCCACGATCATTGAGGTCGCCACCGAAGCCGACGCGATCTGCGAGGCGTGTCCGGATCGCCGCGAAAAAAGCTGCGCCTCGGCCGCGAAGATCGAGGCGCTCGATACCGCCCACGCCCGGATCCTCGGTCTGAAGGCGGGAGACCGCCTCACCTGGGGCGAAGCCAAGGCGCGCCTGGCCCGGCAGATGCGCCAGGAACTTTTTGATGAGGCGTGCGCGCCGTGCCCGTGGAAATCCCTCGGCGCCTGCGAGACCGCGCTCAAGCGCCTTCAAGGGAGGTCCGAATGAAACCCGTGGTTCCGCTCTTCGCGCTGCTTCTCCTCCTGCCGGCCGCTGCCGTTTCTGCGGCACCCACGGCGCTTCCCGCCGCCGCGCTGCTGCCCCAGCCCATCGACTCGCTCCAGGAAAAAATCCGCAAGCCGACGAAGAACCGCCCGGCCCAGACGATCAAAAAAGCGTACGACGCCCTTCGCGAAGGCAAGACGGCGAAAGCCCGAAGCACGGCCCTCGCCCTCAAGGATAACGCGACCTTCGCGGATTTTGCCGAGTGGATCATCGCCGCCGCCTACTTCGAGGACGCGCGAAAGGCCTTCCAGAAGCGCCAGCTCGCCGAAGTGGAGCGCCTGGCCCGCGCCTCGGTCGCGGCAACGGGCCGAATCCCGCTCGTCAATCCCTACTCGCCGCTACTCAAGAGTCTGGCCCGGGAGATAGCGCAGGCGGAGCTCCTTTCAGGCTCGGCATTCTGCGCCGCGAAGAAATGGAAGCCCTGCCGCGACCGCCTCGAGTTGGCCTTTCAGCGTCTCGGGCTTGGCAACGAGCTCGGCGCGATCCGCCCGCAGTTCCTCTCCGACTATGGCCTCGCCTGCGGCAAGGCGCCGGGAGAACTCTGTGATCCATGGCTGCAGCGGCTGGTGTCGTTCTTTCCGAAAAATTCGGCGGAGGTAAAGACCCTGCTCGCCGGCGCCCCGGACTTCGAGCGGCGGGTACCCCCAGGCCATGCTCGCGCGACTCGCTCGTACAAGGCGCCGGATCTGGATCAAACCGCCTTTGATGGTCCGATGACCCAGTACCTTCAACAGAAATACGCTGACGCGGTACACGGCTTCCGCCAGTTCCTGGACGATTATCCGCGCTCGACCTATCGCTTCCGCGCGCGCTACTGGCTCGCGCAGGCACTCACGCAGGAGCAAAAGCACGATGAGGCCAAGAGCATCCTCGATAAGCTGCAGAACGACGGGCCCCTGACCTACTACGGAATGCTGGCTTCCATCGCCTCGGGGCGGGATCTCGGCGAGCCGATCGACGGCTCGATCCCCTCGGTGTTTTCCTCGGATGCCTTTCTCACGCCGCAGGAAAAGGTCAGGCTCTCCCGCGCCGAGACCCTGCTGGCCGCGGGCGCCCCTGAACTCGCGGCGATCGATCTTCGGGATCTCAGGGCTCGCGACCCGCTTTCGAGCCCGTTTCTCCTGTATCTCGCCATGCTCAATCATGAGGCGGGCAATCATTCCGCCGCTTTCTCCATCCTGAGCGAGCTCTTCCAGCGTAACTACGCGGGCGTCTACACCACTTATGTATTACGGCTCATCTTTCCGGTGGAGCATCTGGAGGTCATCCAACAGAACGCACAGGAGAACAAGCTCGACCCGATCCTGGTCTTGAGCCTCATCAAGCAGGAATCGGGCTTTGACTCGGGCGCCGCCTCCGGCTCGGGAGCGCAGGGTCTGATGCAGCTCATGCCGGCCACCGCGGCTGATGTTTTCCCCGAGCTTTCGCGCGTGGAGCTCCTTGCGATCGAGGCCAATATCCGCACCGGGACGCGCTACCTCGGCCGGATGATGGCGCGTTTCAACGGCAATATCGCGCTCGCGCTCGCCGCCTACAACGCGGGCCCGAACGCCGTCGATCGCTGGGTCAAGGGCGCCCCCCAGCAGCGCGGCCTGCTCGAGTTCATCGAGTCGATTCCCTACAAGGAGACGCGCGAGTACGTCGCGGCGATCATCCGCAACTACTTCTGGTACTCGCGCAGCCTCAACTGGGAATCGCAGAAGACGCTTCCTTACTTCTGGAACGTCTACGGGCCGCCCGAGGCCCCGGGCGGGATCCTGCCCGTCGCAGGCCCAGGCCCCGCGCCCGGGGGCACGACCGAGGAAGAATAGCGTTCAGCTCAAACTCAAACCGCGAAGCGGAAGTGCATGACGTCGCCGTCACGCACGACATACTCCTTGCCTTCGAGGCGCAGGCTGCCCGCATCGCGGATACCGGCTTCGCTCTTGTACTTCATGAGGTCGTCGAAGTGATAGACCTCGGCTTTGATGAAGCCCTTTTCGAAATCAGTGTGGATCACGCCCGCGGCCTGCGGCGCCTTCCACCCCTTTTTGATGGTCCAGGCGCGCACTTCGATCTCGCCCGCGGTGAAGTAGGTCTGCAGGCCGAGCAGCTCGTACCCGGCGCGAATGACCTTGTTGAGGCCGGGCTCGTCCATCCCCATCTCCTTCAGGAAGGCGGATTTCTCCTCCTCGGGGAGCTCCGAGATCTCCGACTCGATCTTGCCGCAGATCTGGACGACAGGGCTGCCTTCTTTTTTGGCGTACTCGAGAAGCTTTCTGACGTGCTCGTTGGGCTCGCTCTTGCCGATGTCGGCGTCGTCGACGTTGGCGACGTACATGACCTTCTTGGCGGTGATCAGGTGGAAGTCATGGATCAGCGCGAGCTGGTCCTCGCTCAGGCCCAGCGAGCGGGCGGGCTTGCCGGCCTCGAGCGCGGCCTTGACTGGCGCCAGCACGCCCATGATGGCGGCGGCCTTCTTGTCCTGGGCGGCGCGCGCGGTCTTCTCGATCTGGCTGTAACGCTTGTTGATCGTGTCGAGGTCCGCGAAGATGAGCTCGGTGTCGATCACCGAGATGTCGCGCAGGGGATCGACCGAGCCGTCGACGTGCACGACGTTGGGATCCGAGAAGCACCGCACGACGTGTGCGATCGCCTGGGTCTCGCGGATATGCCCCAGGAACTGATTGCCAAGGCCCTCGCCCTTCGAGGCGCCCTTCACGAGTCCGGCGATGTCGACGAAGACCATGCTGGCCGGCACCAGCTTCTGCGGCGGGATGTACCTGGCGATGTCACTGAGCCTGGGGTCCGGCACCTTCACGATGCCCGTGTTGGGGTCGATCGTGCAGAACGGGTAGTTGGCCGCCTCCGCCTTGGCCGAGGTGAGCGCGTTGAAAATAGTCGATTTGCCCACGTTCGGCAGGCCCACGATACCGCATTGAAAACCCATTCCCTGATTACCTCTCCGTATTGAACTTGTTCATGGCCACACGGATCTCTCCGCGCAGGATCATCTCGGCGGCCCGCGCGACATCGTCGAGCAGCGGGTCCAGCTTTTCGAGTTCGCTATCCGAGAACTGTTGAAGAACATAATCCACGGTCGGGATCAAGTCCTGTGGCCCGGGTTTTCCGATTCCCACCCGGATCCGGTGGTATCCGTTCTGGCCGGCGCCAAGATGGGCGTCCAGCGACTTCAGGCCGTTATGGCCCCCGGTCCCGCCGCCCGTCTTGACCCGAAGGCTCAGCGGCTTGAGGTCCAGATCGTCATGAATGACGATCAGGTCGTCCGGAGTGAGCTTGAAGAACTTGAAAAGCGGACCGATGGCCCTTCCCGAGTTGTTCATGTAGGTCTGGGGCTTGACGAGAAGCACGCGTTCGCCCCCGACCGACGCTTCGTAAAGCTCGCCCTGATCCTTGCGGGCGGGACCCTTGGCCTTCCAGTCTTCGACGAGCCGGTCGATGGCAAGAAAGCCGGCGTTATGTCGGGTCGTTTCGTACTTGGCGCCCGGGTTTCCCAGGCCGGCTATGATCTTCATCAGATGAAAAGACTGCTCACGCTGTCGTAGTTATGGATGCGATAAATCGCCTCCGCCAGAATGTCGGCCACCGAGAGCTGGACCACCTTGCGACAGGCGGCCGCCTCGGACGAGAGCGGAATCGTATCAGTGACGATGATCTGCTTGATGGGCGATGCCATGATCCGCTCGATCGCCGGCCCCGACAGCACCCCATGGGTAGCGGCCGCGAAGACCTCATGCGCCCCGTGATCCATCACGGCATTGACCGCCTCGGTGAGCGTACCCCCGGTGTCGATCATATCGTCGAGGATGATCACGCTTTTGCCGCGGACATCACCCACGACGTTCATCGCCTTGGCGACGTTGGGACGCACGCGGCGCTTGTCGATCATAGCCACCGCGGCGTTGAGACGTTTGGCATAGGCTCGCGCGCGCTCGACGCCCCCCGCATCCGGGCTCACCAGTACGACGTCAGCGTGACCGATCATCTTCTGCTTGATGTATTCCATGATGACCGGCGAGGCGAAGAGGTTGTCGAACGGAATGTCGAAAAAGCCCTGGATCTGGCCCGCGTGAAGGTCCATCGACACCATCCGGGTGGCGCCCGCCGCAGCCAGCAGATCCGCGACGAGCTTGGCGCTGATCGGGGTGCGCGGGGCGACCTTGCGGTCCTGCCGGGCGTAGCCGTAGTAGGGCACCACGGCGGTTATCTCCTTGGCGCTCGCACGCTTGAGCGCGTCGATCATCACCAGGAGCTCCATCAGGGTGTCATTCGCCGGGCGGCAGGTGCTTTGGATGATGTAAACGTCGCGACCGCGGACGTTCTCTTTGATCTCGACGAAAACCTCGCCGTCGCTAAAACGGCGAACCTCCGCATGACCCAGCGGTTTTCCCAGCTTTTCACAAATTTTTTGCGCCAGAGGGCGGTTGGCGTTTCCAGAGAGAACCACCCAATCTCGCATTCTCATGGAGGAGCTCCTTTTGGCTTGGAAGGCTGCTGCAGAGATATCCTACGCCCCCCCCAACACTCAAGAGACAATGCAACGCATTATAATGCAAGAGCACGGTAAATGGCGAAGGTGGCCTCTGCGGCCCGCATCCAAGTGAAAGTCCTGGCCCGGATGAGGCCTTTTTCGCTGAGCGCACGAAGCCACTCGGGCTCGCTTACCGCCCGGATTAACAGCGCTTTCAGCGCTTCAGTGTCGTCGGGTTGGAAATACGCGACCGCGTCGCCGCCGACCTCCGGCAGGGACGTGGCGTTCGAGCAAAGCACCGGGTTGCCGCAGGCCATGGCCTCAAGCGCCTGAAAGCCAAAGCCCTCGTCGCGTGACGGGACCACTGAACACAGGGCGCCGCGGTAGAGCCGGATCAGCTCCTCATCCGGCACATACCCCAGCCAGCGAACACGCGTCTCGTCCTGGCTCAAGCGAAGCAGCGCCTCGGAGGCTTCAGAAAAATCCCCGACCAGCGCCAAAAGCGGTGCATCCTTCCGGCCCTCAAAGGCGGCGCGATACGCGCGAACCAAAGCCCGGACATTCTTACGCTCCTCGAAACCCCCGACATAGAGCAGATAGCCGCGTTCCGTCAGGCCGTAACGCACGAGCAGGTCGCGGTCGACCGCGCCCGGAGCAAAACGCCCGTCGCCGCCGTTCGGGATGACCTGGATCCGCTCTCCGAGCTGCGGAAAGCGTCTCTCGATCTGATCGGCACTATAGCGGCTGACCGTGATCACGGCGTCCGCCAGCAGCGTCGCCTGCCAGGAAACCTCGTAGCTGGCGCGAGCCTTCAGACCACGCCAGCTCCGCGGAATCCCCCGTTCGAGCTGATCGAGCGTGATCAGATCATGCACCGTCACGACGCGCTTCACGGGATTTACCGGAAAAATCGGAACTCCGATGTTCGTCGTGGAGTGAAAGACCTCGATCCGGTGCATGGCCATCTCGACGGGGAGCGAGGCCTGCTCCCACGCCAGGTGCGGTCTCACGCGCGAACGGTGAAACCGCAGCGCCGCGAGCGCGTCCTGGTGAATCCTTGCCATCGGCCGATCGCTGAAAAGATGAATGTCCTTATGATCAGGCAAAACTTGGAGCGCCTTCAGAAGCTCCACCGTGTGGCGGGTAAAGCCGCGGACGCGATCACTCGAGAACGTTCGGCCGTTGAAGCCGAGGCGCAGCGGTTTGGACATGAAAACGAGTATGGCAGGTCCGCCGCACGTTTCAAGTTAGCGGTGGAACGGGAGCAAGGCGAAAAGCCATTCGAGAACATTCGTATTCGAAACCGCCCACCACACGAACGAAGTCACCAGCACGCCAGACAGGAACCCGCGCCAGCGGGAAGAAGGCGTGCGCCGAACGGGGCTTCTCTTCCTCTTTCTTCGAGCGCGATGGTTGTGGTCCATCCACGGAGTCCGAACGAGTTCGACGGGCGGGTCCGCGGGAAGGCGCCGGCCTGCCCGTACGACAGGGGATCGCTTGGGTTTACTCACCCCCTCAAAGTCGAGCTCCAACGTGGGATGCGTTTGACTCATGGATCCCCTCAGAACTCAATTGTAACAAGTCGTGCCGCGTCGCGTCAGCAACTAGTTAGTACTTGTGTAAGACCTTTTAATTTCAGCCTCTTAGCTCTGAACCGGCGCCTTCGTGCCGTCGCTTTTTACAGCGGCCGCGTGCGCGGGGGCTTCTTCGCGGCCCTGCTCCTTCACCTGCAGGTATTTGCGGAATACCAGGAGGCCGAGCGGGCTGATCGCGGCCATCAGGGCGATGATGAACCACATCATCTCCGAATTACGCTCGCCGGTGGGCGGGCAGTACTTCTGCAGAAGCGCTCCCGAGAGCATGCCGACGACGAACTTCGCAAGGAAGTAGGGAAGCGTCGAAAGAGCCATGTACGACCCTTCCTGCCCCTTCGGCGCGATCGCAGCGGTGTACTCGTAAAGTCGCGGCGACCAGATCGCCTCGCCCACGGAAAAGAGCGTCACGGCTATCGTGATCGAGATGTAGAGCGGATTAACCTCGGTGAGATTCATGCCGAGCCAGGTATTCGTGACGAAGTGACCAAGCCAGCCGTTCGCAAGCGTGGTGAAAAGCTCGGGCGGCATCGCCATGATGAAGACCGACAACGCCGAGACGGTCGAGCCGACCATGATCATCTTGTACGCCGAGATCTTCTGCGTGAGCGCGCCGACGAACGGCACGAGCAGCACGATGATGACCGGGTTGAGCATTCCGAAGAGCCGGCCGATCGGAGCGCCCTGGCCGAGCTCGCGGATCCCGTATTTCGGGAAGGTATAATGCATGTGATAGAACACGAGCTTCACGCCCACGACGAGCGCCAGAAAGATCAGGAACCGGTGGAACGCGGGCTGCTTCCAGACGGTAACGAAGATCCGCGCCGTGTCCCGCGCGGTGTCGGCGACCATGTGCCAGAGGGCCTGAAGAATCGGCTCCCCCTTGTACTTGGATTCGATCTTGGCAACTTTGACTCCTTCTTCGGTCACCTCGATGCCGTCACGAAGGCCGAACAAGGTGATCACAAAGCCGGGAATCGTGAAAAGGAAACCAAGAAGGAACAGAACCCGGTAGGTGCTCAGCTCGACGCCGATGACCGGGACCTTGTAGGTGCCATACTCGCCGAGCGCGCCACGGACATAGTCGAAAGCCCAGCCCGCGATCGCAAAGCCCACGTTCATCAGGACATAGAACATCGAGAAGGCCATCGAGCGCTGCGCGGTCGTGGAGTAGCGTTTGAGAGCCGCCGTCATGACCGGCACCATCAGCGCCAGGCCGACCGCGAGGAGCAGCAGCCCGAACGGCAGCACGATCCACTTGGCGGTCGTGAAGGCCATCACGCCTCGTGAAACCACGCAGACACCAAAGCCGAGGAGGAACGCCTTGCGGATCCCGACGGCATCCGTGAGCGAACCCACCATCATCGTCACGATCGAGAGGATCGTCGACCAGAGGGCGATCATGTAGCCGGCCTGAACGTCGCTGTAACCGAGGTCCGCCGAGAGCCATAAGATCAAGGCCGAAGACATCATGCCGTAGGCAAGGATCTCCAGAACCTTAGTCAGATAGATGATCCAGAGCTCCCGAACAGCGCCACGAAGTACCGTAAACTTGGAAACAAAATTAGCTACATGAGACATGTTTAAGCCATAACCTGGAAGACAAGCGAACTCCAGCGGCATTCCCAAACACCATCCGGACTCAAGAACCGCCCGGCTTTTTCCGATAGGAGACACAGGAGACCTCCATCATGTGGGACGTCCCGATCTACCGGATCCGGGCTTATGTCAGAAAGCTGAAGAAAAGCCGACGCAGCAGCGGACTGCTGAATCCTTCGCCTGCGGCCACGGCCCGTACGCGGCACCTGGATCGCGCCCCAGTTCAGCTTCTCATCCGTGGGGGTCTAGGCGCGGATCACGCCCTCGTTCGCGCCTCGGTCGTCCTCCATGACATCTCGCCACGCGGGCTTTTTCTTTTTACCTCTTCGAATGTCGCTGTCGGCGAGAAGGTCACTCTCGTGATCGAGCAGCCACGGACTTTTTATGTCCAAGGCAGAATCGTGGTCTGCAAATGCCTGAGCCTGCGGCAGAGCATCCTGTCCTCGGAGGCCCCGTTTCCCTACCGGGTCGGGATCCTCTTCGAGTTTCGCTCGGCCGCCGAGCAGCGGGCCGTTCAACAGTACTGCGAACAGCTCGCTCGGCGTTGGACCGCGCCGGCCACCGCCTCGAACTAGTGATGCCTTCGCCCTGCCTTTTGTGCTAATTAACGGGCACAATCCCCAAGGCAGGAGCGCCCGATGTGCTTAGCGGTCCCCGCAAAAGTGGTTCAGCTTCTCGATGACGACAAGGCCAAGGTCGAGCTGGGCGGCGTCCTCAAGGAGATCTCCCTCTCGCTCGTCGAAAACGTCTCGGTCGGCGACTATGTGATCGTCCACGTCGGTTACGCGCTGAGTCGCCTCGACCCGGCGGAAGCCGCTCGCACCCTCGCGCTCTTCTCCGAAGTCTTCGCCCGGCAGGAGGAGATCGAAAGCAAAGGAAAACCCGGCCGATGAAGTACGTGGACGAGTTCCGCGACGGCGAGCTGGCCCGCAAGATCGCGGCCGCCATTGCGACAGAGGCACGTGCCGATCGCTCCTACCATTTCATGGAATTCTGCGGCGGCCACACCCACGCGATCTTTCGTTACGGCCTTCAGGACCTGCTTCCCTCCAACGTCAAGCTCATCCATGGGCCGGGCTGCCCCGTCTGCGTCCTTCCGATCGGGCGCCTCGAAAACGCGATCCAGCTCGCGCGCACGCCGGGGGTGATCCTCTGCAGCTATGGCGATATGCTTCGCGTTCCGGCGGCGAATCGCGTGAGCCTGCTGAAGGTCAAAGCCGAAGGCGCCGACGTGCGGATGGTGTATTCCACCGCCGACTCGCTCAAGATCGCCCGGGAGAACCCCGACCGGCAGGTCGTTTTCTTCGCGATCGGCTTTGAGACGACGACCCCACCCACCGCGGTGGTGATCAAGCAGGCCGAGGCGCTCGGCCTCAAAAATTTTTCGGTCTTCTGCAACCACGTGCTGACCCCCTCGGCGATCCAGAACATCCTGGAGTCTCCCGAGGTCCGCAAGCTGGGCACTGTTCCGCTCGACGGCTTCATCGGCCCCGCGCACGTAAGCACGGTGATCGGGAGCCGGCCTTACGAGTTCTTCGCCGAGGAGTTCCGCCGGCCCGTCGTGATCGCGGGCTTCGAGCCGCTGGACGTTCTCCAGTCGGTCCTGATGCTGATCCGCCAGCTCAACGAGGGCCGAGCCGAAGTCGAGAACGAGTTCACCCGAGCCGTCTCGCGCGAAGGCAATCTCAAGGCGCAGGCGCTCGTCGCGGAGATCTTCGAGCTGCGGCGTTCCTTCGAATGGCGGGGGCTCGGCTTCGTGCCCTACAGCGCGCTGCGGATCAAGCACCAGTACGCGGCGTTTGACGCCGAGACGCGGTTCGCGCTCCAGCCGGTTTCGATTCCGGATCACAAAGCGTGCGAGTGCGCCGCCATTCTGCGAGGAGTGAAGAAGCCGCAGGACTGCAAGGTCTTTGGCAAGGGCTGCACGCCGGAGAACCCCATCGGCTCATGCATGGTTTCAAGCGAGGGCGCTTGCGCGGCTCATTACAACTACCGGCGCCAGGTCGCGGAAGGCTGAGGGTATGCGGATTCTCTTTCTCACCCACAGCTTCAACAGCCTCGCGCAGCGGCTCTTTGTGGAGCTCACGGCCCGCAGCCACGAGGTTTCGATCGAGTTCGACATCAATGATGAGGTCACGACCGAGGCCATCCGGCTGTTTTCGCCCGATCTCGTCATCGCGCCGTTTCTGAAGCGCGCGATTCCCGAAGCCGTGTGGCGCGGGCGCGTTTGCCTCGTCGTTCACCCCGGGGTCGTGGGCGATCGCGGCCCTTCCTCGCTCGACTGGGCGATCCTCGAGGGCGAAAGGGAGTGGGGCGTCACCGTGCTTCAGGCTGAGGCCGAAATGGACGCGGGCCCGGTCTGGGCGAGCGAAACCTTTCCGCTGCGTGCGGCGCCCAAGAGCAGCCTCTACCGCAACGAAGTGACCGAGGCCGCGGTTCGCGCCGTGCTGCGCGCGGTGGAGAACTTCGCCAGCGGCGCTTTCAGGCCCGAGTCGCCGGATCTGTCCCGCACTCGCGGACGCCTGCGCCCGGCAATGAGGCAAGCGGATCGCGCGATCGACTGGGCACAAGACACCACTGAGCGCGTGCTCCGGAAGATCCGCGCCTCCGATGGCACGCCCGGAGTGCTGGACCCGCTCTGTGGGGGCGAGTACTTCCTCCACGGCGCCTGGCGCGAGAGCCGCCTCCGGGGCGGCGAACCGGGCGCGATCCTGGCGCAAAGGGACGGCGCGATCTGTCGCGCGACGCGCGATGGGGCCGTCTGGATCACGCATCTTCGCCGCAAGGGGAGTTCACCCGAGCTCAAACTCCCGGCCACGCTGACCCTGGGCGCCTCGATGCCCGACGTGCCCGAAGCGCCTGTCGCCGACTGGAACGAGATCCATTACGAGGAGCGCGCGGGGGTCGGCTACCTGCACTTCCCCTTCGCCAACGGCGCCATGGGGACGGAGCAATGCCGCCGGCTTCGCGCGGCTTATCTCGATGCCGTCGAACGCGATACGCGGGTGCTCGTCCTGATGGGAGGAACGGATTTCTGGTCCAACGGAATCCATCTCAACCTGATCGAGGCGGCCGCGAGTCCAGCCGACGAATCCTGGCAAAACATCAACGCAATGAACGATCTCGTTCGCGCGATCCTGGATACGCCCTCGAAGATCACAGTCTCCGCGCTTCAGGGCAATGCGGGCGCGGGCGGCGTCTTTCTTGCGCTCGCGGCCGATCAGGTGCTTGCGCGCACCGGCGTGATCCTCAATCCGCACTACAAGTCGATGGGCAATCTCTTTGGCTCCGAGTACTGGACCTACCTTCTGCCTCGGCGGGTGAGCGAGGCCCAGGCCCGCGCCATCACGCAGAACCGGCTTCCCATCGGCGCGCCCGAGGCCAAGGCGAGTGGCCTCATCGACGATCATTTCGGAGCTGATGTCCCCGGATTCGCGAGCGAGGTGCGACGTCGCGCGGAGACGCTCGCGTCCGACCCGCGTCTGGCCGCGATGCTTGCCGAAAAATCGCGCGTCCGCGCACAGGACGAGGAGCGCAAACCCCTCGAAAGCTACCGCGCTGAAGAGCTCGAGCGGATGAAGCTCAACTTCTACGGCTTTGATCCGAGCTATCACGTCGCGCGGTACAACTTCGTTTTCCGCGTACCGCATTCGTGGACGCCGCTGCATCTGGCGCTTCACCGCAGGAACGTCTGGGAAGCGCGCGAAGCTTCCTCTCGGGCTCAGGCTCAGGGAAGCTGAAGCCTCGCCACGAGCAAGGCCTCGCCGGCCGGGCCAACCTGCGGAAACAAGGTCACCACCCCCGCGTCGCGCCCGCGGTAATGAAGGTAATACGGAAGCAGATAGCCCGACGCCCAGCCCACCGCGGCCCCCACAAGGACGTCGGAGGCATAGTGCTGGTCGGCCATCATGCGCAGGGCGCCGATGCTCGCAGCCACTCCGAGCGCGATCGGGCACCCCAGCGCGCCGCCCTCGGGCCGAAGCCCGAGATAGCGTCGATCCCCGCAGAGCAGACCCGCGCCGGTGAAGGCCACCGAAGTGTGCCCACTGAAGAAGCTTCGATAACGGTCCTCGCGACCGCAGCCCCGGTCGTAGCCGGGATCCGCGGCGCATTCACGTCCGTAAGGACGCTCCCGACTTGCGACGTTCTTGGTCAGGGCGAGGACCGCGGCGCCGGTGGCATAGGCCTCCAGACCCACGAGAAAGACCTGGGCACTGAGGCCCCAGTCCTCGCGGCGCACACCGGCTTCCCAGAAAGCATCCAGCGCCCAAGGCGCCAGGAACATCGTGACCAGACCGACATCGCTCGCGCGGGCGGCCCCGCGTCTTCCGCTCAAGGTCTCGCTTCGGAACACGCCGCGCGAGGCTTCGTCAAAGAGGATTCCGCCCCTCCACCCGGTCCGTATCGGCGGAATAGCGACCTGCGCGAGGACACTGCCCGAAAGCATCACCCCAGTGAAGATGCCGTCGGAAAGCCCGAACCGCGGCCGCAACCCTAGTTCCCGTAGCGGCTCCGTCGCCATCGCGGTCGGCTCGGCGGCCTGCGCCGTGAGTGACGCCGAAAGAGACACTGCGAGCAGCGCGCAACTGAACCAGGCCCGAACTTTCACGCCAGAAAACCTCAGCCGACGACGAAGTTGATGATCTTGTCTTTGACGAAGATCACCTTGCGAACCTGCTTGCCCTGGAGGTGCGGCGAAACCAGGGGCAGCTCGCGCGCGGCCTTTTCCACGACCGACTGATCAGAACCCGGTTCGACCTGAACGGTGCCGCGGGTTTTTCCCATCACCTGGATCGCGATGGTGACGAGGTCGTCCTTGGCGAGGGCCGGGTCGAAGCCCGGCCACGGCTCGTACGTCAGCTCCGACTTTTCGCCCATGAGCGACCAAAGCTCCTCGGCCACGTGCGGGGCGAACGGGTTCAACAGCTGCACGAAAGGCCGCATGCACTTGCGCGGAGCCTGCTGCACCTTCGTGAAGTGGTTGATAAAGATCATCATCTGCGAGATCGCCGTATTGAGGCGCAGGTTCTCGATATCCTCGGTGACCTTCTTGATCGTCTTGTGAAGGATTTTCAGATCGTCCTGCGTCGGCTCGACGTCGAGAACGAGGAGCGTTCCGCTGCGGCCGGGCTCGGCACCGCTCGTCGGGTCGATCCCTTCCTCATTGACGAACACGCGCCAGGTGCGCTGCAGAAAGCGATAAACCCCTTCGATCGCCGAGGTGGACCAGGGTTTGTCGCGCTCGAGCGGGCCCATGAACATCTCATACATCCGCAGCGTATCGGCGCCGTACTTGACGACGACCGAGTCGGGATTGATGACGTTCCCGCGGGACTTGGACATCTTTTCGCCGTCCTCGCCCAGGATCATGCCTTGGTGAACGAGCTTCTTGAACGGCTCGTCATGAGTGACGAGGCCGGCGTCAAACAGCACCTTCATCCAAAAACGCGCGTAAAGCAGGTGCCCGACCGCGTGCTCCGGTCCGCCTAGGTACAGGTCGACCGGCATCCAGTAGTTTTCCGCCTCCTTGCTGAAAGGCTCCTTCTCGTTGTGTGGATCGCAGTAGCGGAGGAAGTACCAGGAGGAGCCAGCGCTTCCGGGCATCGTATCGGTTTCGCGAAGGGCGCGCTTGCCGGTCGCGGGGTCCGTCGTCACGACCCAGCCGGTGATCGCGGCCAGAGGGCTTTCGCCCGTACCCGACGGCTCATAGCTCGTCACCTCGGGAAGAGTCACGGGCAGGTCATTCAGCGCGACCGGGTGAGTGCCGTCATCCCGATGCAGGATCGGGAACGGCTCGCCCCAGTACCGCTGCCGCGAGAACAGCCAGTCACGCAGCTTGTACTGAACGGCGCCCTTGCCCAGGCCCTTTTCCTCGGCCCAGGCGACCACCTTGCGGACAGCTTCTTTAGTGGGAAGCCCGGTGATGAAACCGGAGTTGAACGAGACCCCTTCGCCCGTGAAGCACTTGCCTTGTTCAGCGGGTCCGCCTTCGACCACCTGTTTGATCGGAAGACCGAACCTGCGGGCGAACTCGTTGTCGCGCTCGTCGTGCGCGGGAACGGCCATGATCGCGCCGGTTCCGTAACCCATCATCACGTAGTCGGCGATCCAGACGGGAACCTTCTCGCCGGTGAGCGGGTTGGTCACGTGGCCGCCGGTGAAGACGCCAGTCTTCTCCTTGGCCTCGTCCTGGCGCGCGATCTCGGACTTCTGGGCGGCGCGCGCGACGTACTCCTGCACCTCGGCTTCGCGGTCCGGAGTGGTGAGCTTGGCGACGAGCGGATGCTCGGGCGCCAGAACCATGAACGTCGCGCCGAAGATCGTGTCGGGCCTCGTGGTGAAAATCTCCACCTCGTCAAAACGGATCTGCAGGCCCTCACTCTTGCCGATCCAGTTGCGCTGGAGCTCCTTCGTGCCTTCCGGCCAGTCGACCTTGTCCAGATCCTTGAGCAGGCGCTCGGCGTAGGAGGTGATCTTGAGCATCCACTGCTTCATCGGCACGCGGAAAACCGGGTGACCCCCGCGCTCGGACTTGCCGTCGACGACCTCCTCATTGGCGAGCACCGTCTTGAGGACGGGGCACCAGTTGACCGGCACTTCCTTCTGGTAAGCCAGGCCGCGCTCGTGGAGCTTGAGAAAGATGTATTGGGTCCACTTGTAGTACTTCGGATCGCACGTGGCGACCTCGCGGGACCAGTCATAGCTGAAGCCGAGCGACTGAAGCTGTCGACGGAAGTTGTCGATCGCCTTGAAGGTGGTCGTCGCGGGATGCACGCCGGTCTGCAGCGCATACTGCTCGGCGGGCAACCCGAACGCGTCCCACCCCATCGGGTGCAGGACGTTGAAGCCTTTCGCCCTTTTGTATCGCGAGATGATATCGGTCGCGGTATAGCCTTCGGGATGGCCCACGTGCAGACCCGAGCTGCTCGGATAGGGGAACATGTCGAGCACGTAGTACTTGGGCTTGGGGTCGCCCGTCTTCGCCTCGAAGACCTTCTTCTGTTCCCAGTGCTTCTGCCATTTTGCTTCGATGACGCTTGGATTGTAGGCCATAGGATTGCGGCAGTATACAAGCTGCGGGTGAAACAGGAAAGCCATGAAACACGGCCCAAAACCCACTCATGACTGGGTAGCCTTCGAGAACCGGACCTTCTCCCTGCGAAACTTGGAAACAGGCGAGGCCATGCATTCGCTGATCGGTCCCTGGGAAGAAGCGAACCGGATCTACCTCGACCAGTCCGACCTCGAGGGGCGCCTCGCCCAGTCGGCCGGGAGCCCGCTAGTCATCTATGACGTCGGAATGGGCCTTGCCGCGAACGCTCTGGCCGCGCTGCAACGCTATCGCAGCCTTAAACCTCAAAACGGGCGCGGTCTGCGACTCGTCAGCTTTGAAAACGATCTGTCCGGTCTGCGACTGGCCCTGGAAAACCCGGAAAGACTGCCGTTTTTCTCCGGCTGGGAGCGCGCACTCGAGGAGCTTCTTTTGAAACGGCAATGGCGCGACGCGACAGGCTCCGTGCTCTGGGAGCTCAGAGAGGGCGACTTTCTTCACGCCCCGCTCGGTGATCCGCCAGCGGAGCTCATCTACTTTGATTTCTACTCTCCGAAAACCTGCCCCACGCTCTGGACCCTCGAGACCTTCCAACGACTCCACCGCGCGTGCCAAGGTTCCGACTCCGTGCTCCTGACCTATAGCGCGAGCACCTCGATCCGTGCGGAGCTGCTTTTCGCGGGTTTCTATGTCGGGCGCGGCTGCTCCACCCTGGCCAAGAAGGAAACCACGGTGGCGGCACTCAGGCCCGAAAGCCTGCGCGACCCGCTCGGCGGGGAATGGCTCGCCAAGCTCAAGCGCTCTACCAAGGCCGACCCGGCCCTGATCGCACGAGTTTTGGCCCACCCGCAATTCAACGCGACTCAGGCGCGAGGTAGGAATTTATAGTGAGGTTGGGCGGTTTGCCGCGCGCAGGATGCGGAAAAAAGGCGCCCGCGCCTTTTCGCGGCGGAGGACAGGATGTCCGGCCGCCTCAACTTCACTATAGATTCCTGCCTCGGGGCTAGTTCAGCGTCTCCTCCGCGACCGACTCCTCGACCGGACGCGGGAGTTCCCCCGCGCTCTCCGCGTGCGGCGGCGTGTGCGGCACGTGCCTCGGCGCGAAGAGCCTCGTCATCCAGCCACCACTCCAGATCCTGAAGCGGTCGATGTAGCTGAACGCGGCCGGAACGACGACGAGCGTGAGCAGCGTCGAGCTGATAAGGCCGCCGATGATGGCAACCCCCATGCTGGTGCGCTGGCGGGAAGCCTCGTTCAGACCGATCGCCACGGGAAGCATGCCCGCGATGAGGGCCACGGTGGTCATGAGGATCGGACGAAGCCGCGCCTTGCCGGCCTCGATGAGCGCCTGGGAGCGCTCCATCCCGCGCTGGATCAGCTGATTCGTGTAGTCCACGAGAAGAATCGAATTCTTGGTCGCGATCCCGAGGAGCATCACGCAGCCGATCATCGAGAACAGGTCCAGGGACTGGCGGGTGATCAGGAGGCCGAAGAACGCCCCGGCCGCCGCGAGCGGGAGAACGAGCATGATCGTGAACGGGATGATGAACGATTCATAAAGGCTGGCGAGCACGAGGTAGATGAACAGGACCCCGAGTGCTGCGGCGATCACCATGTTCTTCATCAGCTCCACGAAGCTCTCGGCCTGCCCCACGAAGCGATAGCGGACATCGTCGGGAAGCTTGATCTCCTCCTTGAACATCTTGTGGACGTCGGCGACGACCGCCGCGAGACCCGGCTTGGGCGCGATGTCCCCGGAGATACGGATATAGCGGCTCCGATCCTGCCGGCTGATTTCCGCTGGGCCGGTCGCGTCCACGGGCTTCGCGATATCGTTCAGGCGGACCAGGTTATGATTGATATTGGGAACGAAAGTATCGTTGTAACCGGCGCGCAGGTTGCGCTGGCCCTCCCTCAGGCGAACCCGGATGTCGTATTCCTTGCCGTCCTCACGGAAGACCGCGGGAGTGACGCCTTCGACGAGGGCGCGAAGCTCGAGGCCCACGCTCGAGCTGGAGACGCCAAGCTGCTCGGCACGCCGAGTGTCGAGCGCGACCTGCAGCTCCGGCTTTCCGGCCTGATAGTTGATATCCACATCGATCAGGCCCGGATGGTTTTTGAGCTTGGCATAGGCGGCATTGGCGATCTGCTCGAGCTCCTTCAGGTCGTTACCCGCGATATTGAGCGAGAACGGGCGCATCCCGCCGCCCATCATATCGATGTCCTGAACCTTCGGGCGGGCATAGCTGAACTTGGTCAGCTGCTGCCGCATGCGCTCCTTGAACTTGAGGGTGTTGATCTTGCGCTGCTTGGCCGGAACCATGTTGACGAAGAAGTTCGCCTGATTCGGGCCGCTCACGGCGCTTCCAACCGTCATGACGGACGTGGCGACTTCCGGATTGGCCCGCACGATGGCGTCGACCTCGTTGGCAACCTTGTGCATGGCCTCGAGGCTTGTTCCCGCGGGCATGTCCAGCACAATCTGAAACTCCCCGATATCCGCCGCCGTCATGAAGCTCTTCGGCACGCCCGCGGTCGAGATGATGCTGGCGATGAAGATGGCGATGGCCATGCCGATGATCTTGAGCGGATGCCGAAGGGTGAACTCGAGGATTTTGCCGTATTTCACCTCCATCCAGGACTGAGCCGCATCGAAGCCCCGCAGCGCGCGACCCACGGTCTTGCCCCAAAGCGTGTGCGGTGACGGCAGATGGCTCTGCCCCACGAAGTAGGCCGAGAGCATGGGCGCGACCGTGAGCGCGTCAAAAAGGCTGATCGCCATGGCAAAGCAGATAGTAAGGCCGAACTCCTTGAAAAACTGGCCAACGACGCCCTGAAGAAAGCCGATAGGACCGAAGACCGCGATGACGGTCATGGTGGTCGCGATCACGGCAAGCGTGACCTCCGTCGTTCCTTCGAGCGCCGCCTTTTTGGGCGATTTTCCCATCTCGACGTGCCGGAAGATGTTTTCCCGGACCACGATCGCGTCGTCGATGAGCAGGCCGACCGCAAGACTCATCGCGAGCAGGGTCATGACGTTGATGGAAAAGCCGGCCAGCGACATGAGAATGAACGCGCCCAGCAGGGAGTTGGGCAACGCGAGGCCGGTAATGAGCGTGGAACGCACATTACCGAGGAAGAAGAACACCACCAGGATCGTCAGGATGATGCCGATCATGATCGATTCCTTGACGTCATCCAGGTTCGCGCGGATCGGCTTGGCGCCGTCGCGAACGACCTCCAGCTTGGGATGACCCGGGCCGGACCCCAGCTCCTCGTTGATTTTCTCCGCGCGCGCCTTGACGGCATCCGCCACGGCGACCGTGTTGGCGCCCGATTGCCGGTACACCCGGACAAAAAGCGCCTGCTTGCCGTTGAGGAAGCTTCGTGAGGTCTCGTCCTCGAGCGAATCCTCGACCGTGCCGACGTTGTCAATCTTCACGGGCACGTCGCTGCCCAGAAAGCTCACGATAGTCGCACCGACATCCTTGAGAGAGGTGAACTCGCCGAGCGTGCGGAAGGAGGTTTCCTTTTCGCCCTCGTTGATGCTGCCCGCGGGGATGTTCTGACCGGTAGCTCCGAGGCGTGAGGCGACCAGGGTCGCCGAAAGCTCGTGTCGCTTCAGCTGCTTTTTGTCGAGGTTGACGTGGATCTCACGCTTGCGACCGCCGGTGAGCTCAACGAGACCGACCTGGCTGATCTGCTCGAACTTCGGGCGCACCACCTGGTCGGCGAAGTCAAAGAGCTTCGCCGGGGGCAGCTCGGCCGTGACCGAAATGATGAGGATCGGCTGGTCCGCCGGGTCCATGCGCCGGATCTGCGGCTCCTTGATGTCCATCGGGAGCTTGATCCGCGCCGAGGAGACGCGGTCGCGCACCTGCTGCTCGGCATATTTCACGTCGGTTTCGAGCGTGAACTCCGCGAAAACGATACTCATGCCTTCGCGGTTGATCGAGCTGAGGGTTTTGACCCCCGGAACCGTGCTCATCTCGTCTTCGAGCACCTTGGAGACGAGTGTCTCCACCTCCGCCGGGCCGGCGCCCGGGTAGGCTGTCAGCACGCGAACGTAGGGAAAGGTGATGCTTGGAAAAAGATCGACCGCGAGCTTCTGGATCGACATCAAGCCGACCGCCATGATGAGCGTCACGATGCAGGTAATGAAGACCGGTCGCTTGATGGAAAGGCCTGCCAGATTCATGAGTCACCTCGGGAAGCGCCTAAGGGGGAAGCGCTGAAAGTCTTCATTCTAGCCAGGAGCCGGAGGATGACCGCTTCGGCCTGAATCCGGCCGAGCTGCGCCTGGGCGAAATCCTGTTCAAAGAGCAGAACCTGATAAGTCGTGCTGCGACCGCGGTCATGGCGGTCACGCTCGGCCATGAGCTTCGATTCCTGGACCTGCTCCATCTTGAGAAAGAGCCCCAGCCGCCGTTTCGCGTCGGCCAGACTCGCCACCAGATCGGACCAGTCCCGCTCCTGCTCATACACCTTGCGGGTCACCGCCTGTTCAGCCGCGAGCCGCTCCAGCCGATACCCCTCGCGATTGGCCGAGAGCGCCGCGAAATCCAGCGGCGCCGCGACGCGCACGCCGAGCGCCGTCGTGCTGTACTGCGTACCCAGGGAATCAGAGAGCGCCGACCCGAGGCCTGAATTCCGGCCGTTCAGGGCGAGGCTCGCAAACAGCTCGACAGAAGGCCGATTCTTCTCCGTTCCGATTCGCGCGCCCGCGTCGGCCAGCCGGCTCTGCTGACGCGCCGCCTGGATGTCGTCCCGGAACTCCGCGCGCTCGGGCGCGGGCAGGGCCAGGACCTGTTTCGCTTCGAGCGCTTCGAGCCTCTCGCTTACCTCGGACGCCTCCGAACCTAGCGCCGTATTGAAAGCGAAGGCCGCCGCGCGCTCCTCGTCGCGCGCCGATTGCAGCTCCAGCGATCGCACCTGAAGGCCGGCCTCGGCCTGCAGCAGGTCCGTACGGTCCGCGAGATGCAGCTCCACGCGGCGCTTGTTCCAGTCGCGAATCTTCGCGGCGCGCGCCAGACTCGCCTTCTGCACCTCGATCGCCTCACGCGCAAGCACGAGACGCCAATAGGCGCTCTCCGCATCCGCCACGCTGAGACGCGCCTTGAAGCTCTCGCTGTAGCTCGTCGCGAGGGCCTGCGCCCCGAGCAGCTCCTGCGTGGCGCGCGTCTCGCGCCCCATCCAGTTCCGCCACAGCGGCTGACTGAGCTCCAGGGCAGGGCGGCTCTCGTGGTAACCGCCGGCGGGAATCATCTGTGAGCCCTGTATGTCGGTAAAGCTGGCGTTATACGAAAGCTTCGCCGTGAGGCCGAAGCTCGTCTGCTGGCTCACGCCGATGGAGCCCGCGGTGTTGAGCGTGCGATTGCCCTGAAGCGCGGGATTCAAGGTCGGCTTGCCGTCATTGGCGGTCTGGGCGGTGGCGAAGAAGGTCGGCGCCAGAAGCAGCGCGCC
Organism: Oligoflexia bacterium; assembly: GCA_023700925.1. Classification (GTDB taxonomy): domain Bacteria; phylum Bdellovibrionota; class UBA1018; order UBA1018; family UBA1018; genus JAMPXJ01. Next base: position 23,310 of record JAMPXZ010000025.1, read on the forward strand.
CTCGCCGGAGCGCGCCTTGGCGCCCTCGCTCGCCTGAAGGCTTGCGGTCACGGCCAGGTTTTTCTCGCGAACCTGTCCGAGATAGTGCTCGAGGTTGAGAACCGGCACCGACGCCGCCGCGGTGCTGCCCTGAAGGGCGACCAGGAGAAGGAGGGGGGAAATCATTTCTTCGTGCTCCGTTTGATTGCTCCCGGGGCGAAGGCGCCGTCGGCATAGATCGCCAGCACCTGCTCGGCCAACCGCTCGCGGTACCTCGGGTCCTGGATCGAATGGTTGAAATACCTTTTGTTGAGGAAATCCGTCCGGGTCACGCTGCCCAGCGCCCCAAGCAGCAGTCCGGCATACTCGTGGGGATCGATTTCCTTGCGAAGATAGCCCGCCTTGTGCGCCGACCGGAAAAAACCCTCGAGACTCTTGAAGATCCGAAGGAAGGTCTTTTCGAAGATGTCGCGGGTAAGCTGGATTTCCGAGTCGCACTCCCGGTTGATCATCCGGGCGACCTCGGCGTGGTTCGCGTGGAACTCCAGGAGCGATCGCACGAAGAGCCCCAGCCTCAGCCGATGCTCCTCGGCCGACCGCGCCGGCTGCAGGATCTCCTCGTAGACCATCCGGCGCTCGCTGCCGAAGGTCTCGACGCATGCGCGATAGAGTCCTTCCTTGCCGCCGAAGTGATAACTCACGAGGCTGATGTTCACGTCGGCTTCGCGCGCCAGATCCTTGACGGTCGTGCCGTCCAGACCCTTCCTGGAAAACAGGGCAATCCCGGCTTTCAACAGAAGCGTCCGCGTTTTATCGCGCTCATTCGCGTCCGGTTTGGTAACATTTCTACTCATCCCGAGGAGTATAAGGCTCCGCCCAATTCGATTCAAATGACTATTTGATTTTTTTCTCATTTCATTTGATCCTGAAACAGGCGGCCGAAGCGGTGGCGGCGCGCCAAAGGTCAGGAAGAGCGATCATGAACGACAACAAGTTGAGAGTGGGTTTTGTCGGTGGGGGCAAGGGCGGTCTTGAGCTTCTCAAGGTATTGATTCAAAGCTCGCTCGTCGAGGTCGCGTTCGTCTGTGACCGCAACTCCAGTGCGCCCGGCGTCGTCTTCGCGCGGAGCCACGGAATCGACGCCATCTCCGACTTCACGACGGGCGGTTATCTAGAAAGGGTGGACTTCGTCTTCGAGGTCACCGGCGTCCCGGTGGTGATGGAGGCGCTGCGCGGCCGGCTCGAGGCCCGGAAGATCATCAACAACGAGGCCGCCTTTTTTCTCTTCCGCGTGATGGCCGACTACAGCCGGCAGATGAACGCGGGGATCAATCGGGAGATCAGCCACATCAGCGGCCAGATCACGGAAAACACCGGACAGACCCGAAAAATTCTCGAAAACATCCGCACCATTTCAAATGAGCTCAAGATCATCTCGCTGAACATGTCAGTCGAGGCCGCGCGGCTGGGCAGCCAGGCCGCCGGCTTCACGATCATCGCGACGAAGGTCCAGGATAGCGTGAAGACGGTGAAGTCGCTGGCCGACCAGATCGAGAAGATCAACGGCGACATGACCAACACGATCCACGGCATCGAGGCCGCGCGCAGGAAGCTTTCGGAAGAGGCGACTCAGTAGCCGCTCTGCGCGAGACGCGTGCGGTCCCAGCACTGGCCCACCACCGCGCGACGGTCGGCCACCTCATCCAGACGATGCTCCTTGTAAACCCGGCGTGAATCCGGATTGTTCAGCGCGCGATCAAGCCAGGCGCCATAGGCGAAGTAGCAGCGCATCCCGCCAAAGGTCTCCAGCTCGTCCATCCGTCCACGGACGTAAGCCAGGTCCCCGAGGAAGCGCTGGCCTTCCATGATCTCGGCATAGCCTTTCTTGCCTTCCCAGGCCTTCTCGATCCGGTGCTTCGCCTCGACGAGCTCGGCGAACTTGTAACGTTGCTCGTGCGCGAACTGGGAGAGCGCTCCGATATCGTCCTGGGTGAGCATGAAACCCGGCGACCCGGAGTCGGCATGCCGCTCCATCAGCTCGGCAACCTTGGAAATCAAAACCGAGATCCTGTCCTCGACCTCAGCCGTGCGCGGCACCTCCGGACGGGCTTCGCCCATCTTGAGATTCCACACCACGGAGTCGGTGAAACGATAGGTCTTCGTCTCGAGCGGCAAGCTCAGGTCCAGCGTACGGGCGCATTCTCCCGCCAGCGCTTGGGCTGCCAGGAGCGGGAGCGCGGCCAAAATCCAGGAAAGACGGAAGAGCATAGTGAAATCCATGAAAGTGTTTCAGTTTACGAAAGGTCGGTCATCGGAGCAGGTCTTTCCATTTTACAGGCCAGCAACCAGCCTAGCAACCGACGCTTTATGTCGCCTCCCTTACGTTCTTTGACTTTGTCAGGGCCGTTGGATAGGAGGGGTTTAACAAGGGGAATTTCATGGGATTTCATATCTTTCTCATCCTCCTGGCCGGAGCCAGCGGGACTGCCGCGGGGGAGCACCTCAGCGCACGCGTGAGTGAGACGGTGAGCGATTGGGAGGGACTGCGCTCGGAGCTGCGCTCCGAGGCACGGGCCTTCGCGGCTCGCGGCAT
>JAMPXZ010000203.1 GCA_023700925.1 Oligoflexia bacterium
CGGACAAGCCGATGACTCCCGTTTCGAGCTTCTTTTCGAAAGTCTCTGGCAGTTTCACCTTCGCCGCGCGGAGGCCACAGGAGCGGGGTTCGACTCGGCCCGCGCTTCGAAGGCTCCGAAAGCCCGAAGGGAGCTCTTATATTCGCTCGAGGCGCTGTGCCGCTTCAGCGAGGGCTCGCGTCCGGCCCTGGCGCTCCCCGAGAGCGAACTTGCGCGGGCGTCAGGGAGGATCCTCGAGTATGGGATCAAGCACCGGCAAGCGCTGGCGCTAGATCCCAAGGACGGTCTTCTCAAGGAGACCAAAAAGCTGATGGCCGAATGGAACCGCACTCCTGCGCCCTCGGATGAACGACTCGCGGCGGATTGGCGCCTCTACCTTGATCGCGTGCACGCGCTCTTGGGTGTCCGGCTCAGCTGAGTCCCCAGGCCGACCAGAGTGAGATTCCGCCGAAAAGGAAGAACAAGCCCGCGGCCGCCCAGCGCAACTTCTGCATTGAAATTTTGCGGGTCAACGCCTCGCCGGCGAAAACCGCGAGTCCATCCGAGATCAGCATGCCGAGCGTGGTCCCGGTGGTGACCCACAGGATACTCTGATACTTGGCCGCAAGCGCCACGGTGGCAAGCTGTGTTTTGTCGCCCATCTCCGCGAGAAAGAACAGGACAGTCGTCGCCGCGAAGGCGCCAAGGCCGCTCGGGCCGTTGCCCTCTTCGAGGGTGTCGGGTTTCAAAGTCCAGAGGCCGAACAGGATAAACGTCACGCCAAGGACGAGCGCCAACGTCTGGGCGGGGATATGCGTCGAGATCCAGCTGCCGACCGACGAAGCCAGCGCGTGATTCAAGACGGTCGCGACAAAAATGCCCGCCATGACGACCCAGGGCCGCTTGAAGCGGGTCGCCAGGGAGAAAGCCAGGAGCTGGGTCTTATCGCCCATCTCGCTCAGGGTAACGAGCAGCGTCGAGTTCAGCAGGACGTCCATATCCGGTGAAAGCTAACGGATCGTATACGGAGCGTCAAGGCGGAAGCCGGCGAAAGACCACCCGTTTGACAAGGGCGCGGATTTTGGCGAAGCTCCGCTTCGGCTCGTATGGAAGAGTTTCTGGTCATTGCCGCCTGCCTTCTGCTCAATGCCCTCTTTGCCGCCTTTGAAATGGCCTTCGTCAGCGTGCCGCGGCCTGAGCTGCGGCGCCTCGCCCGCCTCGGAAATCCCGAGGCCCGTATCCTCGTCTCGCTCCGCGACCGCCCCGAGAGAACCCTCGCGGTGCTGCAGATCGGGATCTCTCTCGTCGGAATCCTCGCGGCGGCCGTCGGTGGCGCGGGCGCGACGCAAACCCTGCAACCTTACCTCATGAAGCAGTGGAAAATCGGCAAGGGCCTGGCGGAGCTCCTCTCGTTGGGCTTCGTCGCGCTGCCACTGACCTATCTCAGCGTGGTCGCGGGCGAGCTCGTCCCGAAGTCACTGGCGCTCCGCGATCCGGTGAAGATCGCGCTAGCCGGGGCCCGGTGGCTCCGGCAGGCTGACCGGATCCTGACGCCCGCGGTGCTCGCGCTCGAGCGCTCGACTCAGTGGGTGCTTCGCGTCTTCTTTCGCCGGACCCGTCCACCCGAGAAGCTGCCAGAAACCACCGTCGAGATCGACTCGCTGGCTCCGACCCACCAGCAGGCCATCCTGAACCTCGCGCGAATCGAAGGACGCAGGATCGCCGACATCGTCGTTCCGTGGCCGGAGGTCACCTTCGTCAAGGCGAGCGATCCCCTCGAGGAGGTCGTCCCGGTCGTCTTCGCCTCGGGCCACACGCGCCTGCCCGTGGCGGACAACGGCGATGTCGCGGGAATCCTTCACACCAAGGAGTTTCTCGGCTTCCGCGAAACCGGCGGAAAGGACTGGCGCGAAACCATCAAGCCCGGGCTTCGGGTCCGCTCCACTGACTCCTTGCTGGGAATTCTCCGCCTGATGCAAAGCGAGCGCAGTCACATGGCGATCGTCTTCACCCCGACCGGCAAGCGCCTCGGCATCGTGACGATGGAAGACATCACCGAGGAGATTTTCGGGGACATCTTCGACGAGGATGAGGACAGCCGGATCCGGAAGATCTTCGCCGAACGCGTGAAATCACGCGCGCTCAGGCGCAGCGGCTGATCAGCCCGGGGTTTCCAAGGGAAAATCGCGCCAGAGCTGGGTCAGCGCCAGCGGATCCACCTTGATGCCATGGACCACGGCTCCCCAGTGCAGATGTGGGCCGGAGGAGCGCCCCGTGTTGCCGGCGAGCCCCACCAGCTCCCCGACACGAACGAGCTGGCCGCGCCTGACCTTGAGCCGACTCAGGTGCGCGTAGTTGGTGTAAACACCCAGCCCGTGATCAATGATCACCGTGTTGCCCGTCAAGAAGAGCCGTGCGGCGAGAACGACGCGTCCGCCCGCGGGCGCCGCCACGGGATCTCCCGTGCGAGCGCGGATGTCCAGGCCCAGATGATACCCCTGAACGCGCGAGTTGTAGACGCGCTTGGCGCCAAAGACCCCGGTGATCTCCCCGGGCGCGGGCAGCCGCCAGGACTCGCTCCAAAGCCGTTCTTCCGAGATGGCATCATAAAGCCGCGTCAGCGCGCCGCGGACCGGAGGAGCTACGACGGCGGTGCGACGAGCGCGACCCCGGACTTGCGCGTGCCTGCGCTTGACCCGCACACGCTCAGCTTCGGTCACCCGTTCTTCGATCCGAAAGGAGATGGAAGCCGCTTCCGCGCTCCCCCCCTCGCCGCTCGTGACACGAACGTCGGCGATCCCCGGCAGGGCATCATGCGGAACCGGCAGTAGCGCGAAAAAATCCGCCCCGGGCCGCGACGAGCCCGCGGGCAGCGCGAAGACCGGAAGCATCCGGTCTTCCCAGCTGACCAGCGGCTTGGCCTTGCCTGAAGTCGAGGCAAGCTCCGAGTCAATCCAAAGAAGCCCTACGCCGCCCTGGGGAAGCACGCCGGAGGACAGGCGCAGTGAAACGCGGCTCTTCTTAGGCGGTTCCACGCCCGGCTGCAGCTCCGCTCCGTCAGAGGGAAGGTGCGCGCAGGCACTCCCGATCGCCGCGAGAACCGCGGCCAGCAGCATCCTCGTGGTCTTCAAGGGCGACCTCAGCCTCGAGCGGAGCCGTCGACCAGCGCGCGCAGATCGCCGACGAGCTGGGAAAGGTTCGTGGCCTGGTCACTTAGCTCCCGGCCCGCCTTCGCGGTATGCTCCGAGGCGATGGTGTTCTGGTGCGTGACCTGGTCGAGCTGCCCCATGGCCTTGGCGATCTCCTGAACGCCCTGGGCCTGCTCGCGGCTTGCTCCCGAGATCTCCTCGGCCAGACGGGTGACCTCCGCGACGCTGGTCACGATCTCACCGAGAAGGGCGCCGCAGCGGTTCGCCGTCTCGGTGCCCGCCTTGATCTTGTCCTTGCTCATATGAGTGAGGGTCTCGACCCGCGCCGTGGTGGCGCTGACGATCTCCTCCACCTTGCGGATGCTCTCCTCGAGAAGCGTCGAGATCTCCTTGGCGGCGTTGCCGCTCATCTGCGCCAGGTTCCCGACCTCCTCGGCGACGACCGCGAAGCCCTTGCCCTGCTCACCCGCCCGCGCGGCCTCGACCGAGGCATTGAACGAGAGGAGCTTGGTCTGAAAGACGATGTCGTTGATCACCTTGGTCTTGGCGCCGATCGCCTCGATCACCTTCGTGATCTCCGAGATCTGGCGGTTGCCCTCGAGGATCTGCTGATTGACCTCGCCGTTGCTGCGATCGATCTCGCCGATCGCGCCGATCATCTCGTCGATGGCGTGCTTGCCGCGCTGAGCGGCGTCGCTGCTCGCCTTGGAGGTTTCAAAGGACTGGTTGGCGGCTTCGGCGTTCTTCTTCACCGTGGCGTTGACCTCATCCACCGAGCTCACGGTCTCCTGGATAGCCGAGGCTTGCTCGGTGACGCTCGACGAAAGCTCGCTTCCCGTCTCGGCGATCTTGATCGCCGCATTTGACACCTCGGAAGAACCCTTCGACAGCGCATCGGCGATCCCGCGCACCCGCGAGGTCACCGACCGGATCAGCAGGGTCGCGGTGAGGCCCGCGACGATCACCGCCAGGACTCCGAAAAGGATCGATGCGAGAAGAATGGACTTGCGCGTGCCATCGAACTCCTCGTCCGCACGAAGGGACTCTTTTTCGAGATCCTGGGAGATAGAAGTCAGCTTCTTCTGAAGGGTGTCTCTCTTCATGTCAAGAAGCTCATCGAGCTTGGAGAGCCGCTCGATCGACACATTCTTGTCCCGTAGCGCGGGGACGAGCTCTTTTTCAACGATCTGAACGAACTCCTGCCAGGCCTGTCGCCCCTCGCGCGCCAGCTCCTTCTCGTGCTCGGTATCGGCGATCTTGTCAATCGTCTCGAAGTGAGCAAGATTCTCTTTCTTGCCCTCGTCCCAGTCCCGCAACCCCGCTTCGAGGTCGCGATTGATCATGAGATCGGCCACGATCGCGTAATCCGCGTTCGCCATCCCGGCCGCAGCGAGCGCATGGATCGCGTCTCTCGCGCGGGTAGCCCCGTCGTCCTGCTCTCTCCCCAGGAGATTCACCTGCGTGACCGTATAAATGGCGAACCCGGCCGTGATGGCGGTGCAAATCGCAAAGCCCAGCGTCAAACGTTGTCCCAGGCTGGCAGTCTGTCTCATGATGGCTTCCTCATCCGTTAAGAAGATCGTCCGAAATAGTTTTTGAAGGTACGATTCAGTGTACTGGATTTTTGACGGCTGACCAGCGCTTTCTGGAACGCCGCAGCCGATTCAAGCGGGCGTCCTGACTGAATTATTCAAACACCGTGTATAACACTCAGCCTGGCTCAACCCGTGCAATCGCGTCAGGATAAAAGGAGACTCTCCAATGATTCGCAAGAACGAGATCCTGAGCTCCGAAGCGGAGCGCTGCGCCGTCGAATGCCTGAACTGCCACAGTATCTGCCTGCGCTCGATCCGGCATTGCCTCGGGATGGGCGGCAAGCACGCCGAGCCCGACCATATCGGCCTGCTGGTGAGCTGCGCGGAGCTTTGCCAGACGACCGAGAACTTCCTGCTGACCTCCGACCCCAAGCTCAGCGGCCGAGTGAGCGAGGTTTGCGCTGAAGCGTGCGAGACCTGCGCCGCGAGCTGCGACGGCCTCGCCGATGATCCCCAGATGAAATCGTGCGCGGCGATCTGCCGAAGCTGCGCCGCTTCCTGTCGCGAGATCGCCGGGATACGTGCGGCCGCTTAAGCCGCTTTCCGCTCCGTCCTGGCTTCAAAGATGCCGAAGCGACGCCCCACGTCCGGCCAGATCTGGAGAAGCGAGATCAGGATAGCCGCCACGATCGGGCCGATGAAGACGCCCGTGATCCCGAACATGCCGATCCCCCCGAAGATGGCGACAAGGCTGACGAGCGGGTGCATCTTGCTTCGGCCCTTGAGCACCATGGGTCGAACGAAGTTGTCCACGATACCGGTGATCAGCCCGAA
>JAMPXZ010000204.1 GCA_023700925.1 Oligoflexia bacterium
CCGCCTTCTTCGTGACCAGCCCGGCTTTGACCGAATCATCAGAGAGTTCCATCGCCCCCGCTGCCAAGAGGCGTTTGAGCGCCTCGCCCGCGCCGGTTGAGACCTGCCAGCGGCCAGCTGTCTCAGACAGGTGCCAAAACGCTGGACACCACCAGCCCCTCAAATAGAGTATAAGCGCCTGAAATTAAAGATCTTATTTTGATAACGCTCGGCACAACACTTGCTGCTTTGAAGGCATGAGGCGCATCCCAATTCTTTTCGGAATCGTTTTCTCTGTCATGACCCCCGCCCTGGCGGCGCCCCCTGAGACGATCCAGGAGCTCCTTGAGGTCAAGCTGAATCTCAAGCCCAATCGTCTGCTCCCCTTGCCGGCAAAGCAAATCACCGGGACCGTTCCCGTCAGCGTCCTTACGGACAAGAGCGGCAGAATCATAGGCCTGCTCGTCCAAGGCTCGAATTTCACCTATCTCGAAAAGACGGGTGACTCGTTCATCATGCGTTCGGACTCCGCCGCGGCTACGATGAACACCCTGCGTTCCAAGAGTTTTGAGCTGAGCGCAAACGTCACCGTGCGCGGCAAAATCTCGCTCTTTCACATCGATGCGACCCGCCTTGACCCGGCGCGAGGCGGCCCGCTCACGATCAAGTACGTCAGCAACGCGTTTGGGGGTCAGAACGAGGTCAAGCTCGAGCTGGTGAAGCGAGGCGGCACCTGGCTCGCGGCAAGCTCCAAGAAGAAAGCGATCTCAGGCCCCTATGTGCGCTCCGTCGTGGTTGAAACCGGTTTTGCCGGCCTTGGCTTTGACGACGCTGAGTTCAGGTCACTCGATCCCAACGAGATCGTCAGGATTCTCTCCCCGAAACGGCTGCCCAACCCCGCCGTCGCCACGAATTTGATGAAAGCCGGCGAACAAACCCTTGAGAGCTTCGAACGAAATCCCGAGCTCCTTGGACCCGTGACCATTTCGCTTTCCTCGCGCAAAGGCAGCTGACCGGCACCCGCGTAGTCCCGCCGTGCGTCGAGAGTTTCTCTTTGTGGCGCGCCCGCTCTGTTGGCTATAGGAACGCCATGACGGCACTTTCAGGCTCCTTCCGTCTTCCTGTCCTGGCGTCCCTGGCGCTTGGGAGCCTGCTCGCCATGCAGGCCTGCGGAGATCTCGAGCTTGGCTTCCCCGGCGTCAGCGATCCGGAAGGCGAGCGGATCACCATACACATTCCGAGGGACGCGGCCTCGCTCAATCAGAAGGCCTTTGGCGATAATCCCCGCCTCATCAACGAAGGCGACCGCGTCACATGGGTCAACGACGACGTCACGGTCCACACCGTTACGGCTTCGGACGGCGGCTGGGACTCGGGCGATCTGCAGCCGGGCCAGCGCTACACCCGCTCTTTTGACGATCCGGGGGCCTTCCCCTATCGCTGCAAGCACCACCCGAACATGACCGGCACCCTTGAGGTCCAGCAGACCTCCTCTCCGCCCATCGTCGCCTCGCCGACCCCGTCGGTGCTGCCGGGGACCGTATTTCCCTCCCCGTCGCCCACTTTTCCCTGATAGACTTTCGCTATGAAAAAGCGAATGATCCTTTCCCTTGGCGCGAGCACGCTCGCCGTGGCACTTCTCGGAGTATTCATGTCGGCATCCCTGAGCTCCTGCGGTTCGCTGCTCAAACGAAAACCGGCTTCCGACATTGCGGCCGAAAACGATCCCTACCTCTGGCTCGAAGAGGTGGAGTCCGAGAAGGCCCTCACCTGGGCCCGCGCGCAAAACGAGCGCACGCTACCGCTGCTTTCGGCGCATCCCCGCTACAAGCAGCTTGAAAGCGAGATCCGCAAGATCGTCACCGCGAAAGACCGCATCCCGTATCCCGGGATCAGCCAGGGCTGGATCTACAACTTCTGGCAGGACGCGACCCACATCAAAGGCGTCTGGCGGCGCACCTCTCTCAAGGACTACCAGAAGAAGGAGCCGACCTGGGACGTCATCCTCGATATCGACGCGCTCTCCAAGGCGGAAAGCGAAAGTTGGGTTTTCGAGGGCTCGAGCTGTCTGCCTCCCGCCTACGAACGCTGCCTGATCACGCTCTCCCGGGGCGGCAAGGACGCCTCAGTCACCCGTGAGTTCAACCTCAAGACACGCAAGTTCATCCCGGCCGAAGAAGGCGGCTTCGTGCTCCCCGAGGCCAAGTCACGCGTGGCGTGGCTCGATCAGGACACCCTTTTCGTCGGAACGGATTTCGGCGAAGGCTCACTCACCGACGCCGGCTACCCGCGCCTCGTCAAGCTCTGGAAACGCGGCACGCCGCTCGCGACGGCCAAAACGATCTTCGAAGGCGAAAAGACCGACGTCTCATCGTCGGGCTATACGCTCTTCCTGCCCGAAGGGAATTTCTCGCTCATCTCCCGGAGCCCGAGCTTCTTCGAGGAGGAGAACTTCCTGCTCGATCCGGCAAACGGCAAGCTCCGCAAACTCCCTTTCCCGCGCGACTCGGAATTCCAGACGATTTTTCAGGGCCAGCTCCTTGCGAGGCTGAAGAAAGAATGGAAGACAGCGTCGCAGACGCTTCCCGAGGGCGCCGTGATCGCGCTCCCTATCGCCAATCTCAATGACGAGGATCCCACGGCGGCGGTGCAGGTGCTGTTCGCCCCCGACGCCCGCACGACAGTCGAAGCCGTGGTGCGCACCCGCGGTCATCTTTATCTGCAGGTGCTGAGCAACGTGCGTGGCCGCGTCCTCGAGCTCGTCAAGACCTCCTCGGGCTGGCACTTTGAGCACGTCGAGCTGCCCGATAACGGCGTGGCTTCCATCGTCAGTGCGAGTCGGTTCGACGACATCTACTTCGCGAGCTTTCAAAGCTACCTGACCCCACCCTCGGTTTTCCAGCTCGAGCCCGGGCGCAAACCCAAGGTGGTCAAACGCCTTGCCGCGCGCTTTGACGCCAAAGGGCTCATCACCGAACAGCTCGAGGCGACGAGCGCGGATGGAACGAAGGTCCCCTACTTCGTCGTGCGGCCGAAATCCCTCAAGCTCGACGGCTCAACGCCCACGATCCTCTACGGCTACGGGGGTTTCGAGATCCCGAGCGCCCCCTACTACTCCGGGGGAATCGGTAAGACGTGGCTCGAAAAGGGCGGCATCTACGTCGTCGCCAATATCCGCGGCGGCGGCGAGTTCGGGCCCAAGTGGCATCAGGCAGCGCTCAAGGAAAACCGTCAGCGCTCCTTCGATGACTTCATCGCGGTGGCCACGGACCTGATCCAGCGCAAGCTCACCTCACCTCGGCACCTTGGCATCTGGGGCGGCAGCAATGGCGGATTACTCGTCGGCGCGACCTTCGTGCAGCGGCCGGACCTTTTCAATGCCGTCCTGTGCGAGGTGCCGCTTCTGGACATGATGCGCTACCACCGCCTATTGGCCGGCAGCAGCTGGATCGGCGAGTTCGGCGATCCGGAGGACCCCGCGATGGCCGAGGCCCTTCTGCGCTACTCGCCCTACCAGAACGTCCGGCGCGAGGTGAAGTATCCGAAGGTCTACTTCTTCACCTCGGCCAAGGACGACCGTGTCCATCCCGCCCACGCGCGCAAGATGGTCGCGCGGATGCTCGAGCAGGGCCACGACGTTCTTTATTACGAAAACATCGAAGGCGGTCACGGGGGCTCAGCCGACCTCGAGCAGGTCATCCGCAAGTCGGCGCTGCAGTACACGTACTTTCACGATCGGCTGGCTCGGTAAGCTCCGAGCGGCTTCGCGCTTCGGATCAGCATGAGCCTGCTAAAACCGGCTCGCGGCCCGCACCAGCTCGTAAGCATCGAGCCTGCCGCACCTCACCTGGTCGAGCAGGATCTTCGCCGCCGAATCGCAAAGCGCGCGCCTCATCGCCGTGAGCCCCGGGTCCTTGCCCATGCTCAGCGCGAGCGCCAGGGCGCCGGAGACCTGCGGCGCGGCCATCGAAGTGCCCGAGAGTCTGGCATGGCGCAGCCCCGGGATGGTGCTCAGGATGTCGCTCCCGGGCGCCGCGATCCATACCGAGCTTGCGCCGTAGTTCGAGAACGAGCTCAAGGCATCCGCCGCGTCCGATGAAGCTACCGAAATCACGCCGGAGTAACCCGCCGGATACATCGGCACCTGATCGTTATTACTGCTCTCGTTGCCGGCGGCCGCGACGACATAGATCCCCTTGGAGATGGCACGCTGGATCGCGGCTTCAAGAAGCTGGGATCTTCCGCCACCGCCCCAGGAGTTGGAGATGATGCGGGCACCGTGATCCACGGCGTAGTTGATCGCCCGGATCGCGTTATTGGCATCCCCCGAGCCGGAAGACCCCAGAAACTTCAGCGCCATGATCCGGACCTTCGGGCTCACGCCGACGATGCCGGTGTCGTTGAGCAGGGCTCCGATGATTCCCGCGACGTGGGTGCCATGCTTGTTATCGTCCATCGCGTTGCCGCGATTATTGTGAAAGTCATAGCCGTACACGTCGTCGACATAACCATTACCGTCGTCATCGACGCCCGCAAGTCCCGCACGCTCCCCCTCGTTGATCCATATATTGTCGGCCAGATCGGGATGCCGGTAGTCGACTCCCGTATCGATGACCGCGACGACAATCTCCTCGCTGCCTTGGGTGAGCCGCCACGCCTCAGGCGCCCGGATCTTCGCGCGCGAATAATCGAGCTGATCCCGAATGACAGGAGTCACCGCCGTGGGTGTGGGCGCCGGCGTGGGTGCCGGGACGGGAGCAGGTTCTTTTCGCTTCCGGGCGAACTGCGTATTGTAAAGATAGTTGGGCTCGCAGAAGCGCTCGCTGGTGCAGACCTCACTCGCCTCCCGTTCACTCACGTGCCGGATTTCGCCATCGAGCTCCATGAGAACCCCGTCAGCAGCCGGAAGCTCGGATCGGCCACACCCTGACAACAGGCCGGGCGAAATTCCTATAAGAATACACATCCCCCGAAGGATTAGCTCCCTCATGCAGAACCTCCTGTCTCTCGCGGCTGCGTTCCTGCAGCCTGAACGGACAATGGAGCATAAAGCATACGAGCAAAGACCAGTGAACGAAGCCTTGTAAAAACGTTAGCTTACGACACATTTCGCCCTTGATGACTTTTCGGACCCCCCGGGGGGCGGCGCCGTTCTGGACCCATCCGGAAAGGAAAGTTTTTCTGCCCGCCCCCGCTATCGGGACCACAAAGGCGATTGCCGACCCTTGGGCTCCGTTTAAATCCGCGACAGTGCGCCCAACACCAAAGGAAGCCAAAAAAGGCTATTTTCAGCCGCATCCCTGCGCAGAAAACTGTCATGTGTCGCAGCGGACTATTCCGAGGTTCGCGAAGTTCGGAGAAAAATGAGCCGAAAACCCTTGCAAATATTATCTGACTACTTTAGTATGAGAATCATCGGAGGCATCTCACGTATGCAGAAACACCTCGCGCAGATCAGCTACATTGAAGCTCACGACATCGGACCCCCGAAGTTAATCTAGCGTGAA
>JAMPXZ010000026.1 GCA_023700925.1 Oligoflexia bacterium
CCCGCCCAGGCCGCCGTAGGCGAGCAGCAGGCCACCCGAGATCCCGAGCCACGCATTGCCCGAAAGCAGGCACGTCGCGATGAATCTCGGCAAGCCGCCGAAACGGATCGTCCGTCGCGCGACATCCTTAAGCGAGAGCCAGAGGGAAAGCCCGAGCAGCCCGGCGCCGAACGGATAGGCGCCGCGCATTTTTCCCATCGCATCCGGCGGAACGAGCGAAGCGCATACCGCGCCGAGCGGAAGCAGACACGCGAGCGTGAGAAAGATCACGCGCGAGACGGGGCCGATCCGGATCAACCGTCCGAGCTCGAGGCGCTCACCCGCGATCGTGAGGGTGAGAAAGCTCATCCACCAGAAGACCGCCCGCGATACGGGTTGTCCCGAAAGATAGAACGCGCTCCCGGCGAGCAAGCTGACCGCCGCGCCCAGGAGGATCGCCGAATAGAGCGCCCGATCCCGCGCGAAGAAGATCGCGAGAATCACGACGAGCAGCGCCTGGCCCACGAGCACGAGCGGCGCGGCGAGCGCATTGCCCGCCAGGAGAAGGACGACGCCCACGGCGGTCAGCGCCGGAGCGAGATAGCCCCACGTGCGCCCAAGCGCTTTAGCGCGTTCCAGCGAGATCACCGTGCCCAGAAAGCCGAGCACCATGAGCGGCCCGTGCAGTCCGATCACGGGCGGCGGCAGGTTCCAGGACGCGAGCCCGCCGAGGCGGCCCAGGCCACCGAAGACGCCGAAAGCCAGGGCGCAAACGACGACGAGCGCGAACGGAAGCGCGCGCATGACCGGGCTCAGGCTCCGCCGCAGGCGGAGCAGCCCGACCCCGAAGCCTTTTTGCCGACCTGCACGCGCCAGGTCTCAGGCCCCTGTTCAAGGTAGTTCCAGGTGAACGCCCCCGCGCGCTCGGCCGAGAACTGATAGAACAGCGGCTTGGGGTCGTGATCGTTCACGAGCACGAACGCCTCGGCAGGCCCGAGCTCGTCGAACGTCCTGAAGATCGTCGGGTGGCGCAACTTGGGCGGCATCTCACGGACATCGAGAGTGGTCTTGATCTGCATGCTTTCTCCTTCGGGCTTACCAGCCCAGCTGTGTCTTGGCGGAATCGGACATCATCGAAGGCTCCCAGGGCGGCTCCCACACGAGTGCGACCTCGACGGGCGAGGCCTGCGGAAAGTGCTCGCGCAGAGCCGCCTCCGCCTGATCACGGATGTGCTGACCGAGCGGGCAGGCCGGCGAGGTCATGGTCAGACTCACGCGCAGCCCGTTTTCCACGGGGACGGCCTCGTAAACCAGACCCAGCTCCACGATATTGATCCCGAGCTCGGGATCGATGACGTAGGCCAGCGCCTGGCGGATCGCTTCTTCGTCGGGTCGGATCTGGATCGCCTTCATGGTCCCAGCCTAAACCGGAGGTCCCTGGAAGTCCTTGCTCCAGGTCAATTTCGTCGATTTCGGGGAAAAAATGCGCCCCGCTAGCGGAGGGTCCGGTAGCCTTCGACACAGTCGGGTGCCGAAAGTCCAGGGGCCATGGCCGGGCCGCGTGTAATACCCTCTCCCGCCCGCTTGCGGGCAAGGGACGACAGATCGGCCCAGTCCACGTTCGCGATCTCCGCCGTGCCATCAGGCAGCGCCCGGATCGCGGCTTCGATCTCCTCGGCGTTCGCGCGGGTGCGAATGAGGCTCAGGAGCTTGCGCTCCGCCTCGACCATCGCGAAGCGTGAAGCCTTCAGTGCTTCGAGCTCCGCGGCTCTCGCGGGCTCCTGGCGAAGCAGGCGGGCCGTTCCGCTTTCGATCTGACGGGCGCGCGCCTGCGCCAGCTCATCGACCGAGATCGCGCCGACGAAGTAGCGGTTGAACTGCATGCGGGATGGCCGGCGGGGACGCACCTCGATCTCGAGGCCATACTTGCCTTCACCGAGGTAATCCGCGCCATTGGCCAGGTGGTCTTGGAATTTACCACTTTTTTCGAAGCTCTGATGCGCGTTCTTCGTCAGCTCCGTGCCGAGAACGATATGGCCCCGCTGGACTCCATCGATGAACTCCTGGCGAGGCACCTTGAACTTGAGCAGGGGCGCGCGATCCTCGACGAGCTCCTCGAGAAAGGTCTCACTCTTGCGTGCGTACCGCCACGCGTAGTTCGCGTCCGGCGTCCAGTACCGCACTCCGCGGGGAATCGTCCCGCTCTTCCACGCATCGAGCTCGCCCGCCTTCTCAGCGCCGCGATACAGCACGACGGAATCGCCCTCGGTGAAGCGTTCGAGAAACTCATCCAGAAGGAACTCCCGAAGCTCCTTCTTGGTCGCCGCGCCGGTCCGCGGATCGACGGACACGACATCGGGGTTGACCGAAAGGCCGTTCTGGCGCAGCCAGCGCCGCACCTCCTCGCGATCCTGGCGAGGAACGGGCGTTCCCTCTCGGCGTGCCTTTTCGATCTCGAGCTTGTGGGCATCCCACCATTCATCGGTCTGGTAGTTCTCCGCATCGAAGCGGCTCGTGGCCATGGGGATCGCCAGCGTCCGACTCGAGGGTGAGGACGGATCGGCGGTGAAGAGGTAGTAGGAAAGCTTGTTCTTCGGATCGGCGTCGACCTTGCCCTGGCCATTTTGAAGGCGGATGCGCTCGAGGCTCACCGAGGGAAGTGCCGAATGAATCGCCGCCTTGCGCTTGGCGTCCGCGACCGCAGCCCAGTCCTCCGCGTCGTCGAGCGACTCAAGAATCGATTCGACCGCGGTGAGCTGCGCCTGACCCTTTTTCGCGAGATCAACCCTGGTCAGGTCATGCGTGGCAGCACCGCCCAGGACGGCGGCCGAGGGCTTGTCCGTGACGACGTTCGCAGCGCCGAAGGTCACGTCCCGGCCGGTCACGCGGTTGTGCTCAGCCACAGCATCCGCGATGAGGCTTTGCTCGACGTCGATCGTACCGACCCGGCCCGAGAGCAGGCGACCTATATACGCGTTGGTCTGCTCGGCCGGAGTGCGCGAAGCGACATGAAGCGGCGTGAACCGGAGCCGCGAGGGATCGGCGGCGGCGGACTTGAGCTTTTCCAGGCGGTTCTCGATCGGGACGAGACGGTTCGGAGTCGCGAACTTGCAGGGAATGGAGACATCATAAACGCACAGGCCTTCCGAAATTCCCCCGGCTGAGCCAGTGAAAAAGATCCCTTTCGGCTCCTGCTCCAGAACCCCTTCGGTCAGGAAGCGCGCGGCCTCGCCCCAGAGCGTCTTGTCGTGCCCAAGTGTGAGCACGCGGACCGTGCGCTTGGGATCCCGGGCATTGCTCAAGGTAAGAACCTTGCCCCAGGCGCCACCTTCGTCTCGGATGAGTTCGGAAGCGGACTGCAACTTCCAGCGCGCTCCGTCTGCCTGAAGCGCTTTTTCCCACTGGCTCGCGTACCCGAGGGCCACGTAATCCGGCTTGGCCGGAAGACGCGCATACAGCTCCCGCACCGAGCGGCGCATGGTATCGCGAAGTCCAGCGCGATCGGCCTCGTTGATTGCGACACGCTCTACGTCCGCGCCGAGGAGTCGCCCCATCGAGCCATAATGATACACGTACTCCTCAATGGGCGGCACACGGATTATCACGCGCGGCTTTCCGTCCGCTTGCCCGGGCGCCACGTCGAGGAACTTCTCGATTCCCCAGCTTTCATAAAGGGAGGGAATCCGCACGAGCTGCTGGCCCTTGCGGGCAGGATCCGCGAGCAGGCTTCGCGTCGTACCGCCGTAGATCTCGAGTCTGGCTTTGCCCTCGCTAAGCGCCTTGGCCAGGGACGGCCCGAAACGCTGCTCGACATACTTGCGCGGCTCGACGAGCGAATGGGGCGCCCCGGACGTGACGGGCGCAATACTCACCTGCCGGATCCTCGTGGGCGCAACACTTGCCGCCACGACGGGTTTCGGCGGCCATGCGCCATGGGCCGGCGAGGCGGGATCGCGAGTAGGATCGGGTGCCGCGGGATTCAAGAGAAACTTTCTCCACTCCGCCTCGAAAGCCTTGAGCCGCGCCGCCTCCGTCTTGCCCGCGCCCATCTCCTCGACGTCATGCGCGAGGTCGGTGGCGATCTCGCGATAAAGCCTTCCGTAGGGCGAGCCCGTGGAGATGACTTCGGCGCCCGACGCCGCGAGCGATACAGTGAGCAGGCTCAGCGTAAGGAGTACACGATATAGCGTCATGGCACCCACTCCACCGCCGGCTCGACCCGGCCATCGCGGATCTTGATGCCGCGCTTTTGCAGCTCGCGGAGGAACTCACCGGCAGGCGGCTGGCCGCGGAACTCGAAGATCTCGACGTCGTCCAGGCCGAGCGGACCCCAGTACTGGAGTTCCAGATAGTCAACAACGTTGGTGGGCGAGGAAAATGGCTCGAGCGAGGTCCCCCCGTATCTGCCCATCCCGAGCGGCACGATCTCATAAGCGTGCTCCTCTTCCGCCAGATAGCTCTTGTACGCCGGGCTGCTGAAGTGACTCATCCGCAAGGCGGAGACCTTTTCCGAATAGCGCCTGACTTCCTCCTCGTAGGCTTTGTACTCCGGACTCGCCTCGTATCTGCGGATAGTCTCCACGCGGAGCTGCTGGTACTCGTCGAGCTCGCGCAGGTAGCGGCTATAGGCTTCACTGTGGTCATAGGCCTGGTTCAGCCGACCAGTTTCGTGCCGCCACCGAGTGGCCTGTTTTTCATATGTCTGATAGGCCTCAGTGCGCTGATGGGCCTGAAGCAACTCCCAGGCCTTGGCTTTGTACTGATCGACCTCAGCTTGGTACTGATGGACCTCCTTGCTCTTCCAGTAACGCGTGAGAAAGTCCTCCGTATCCTCGCCTTGAGCCGGGAACGGAAGCCGATCCGCCGAAGGCCGAGGAGGGAGTGACGGCCCGGGCGGCGGAACAGGAGGATCGAGTGTGGGCCGTGGCGGAGCGACTGGCTTGACCAACTGTGGCCGCGGAGGAGGCACGGGCTCCGGCGGCATCGCCGGCATGGGCGGCGGACGGAGCCGCTTCCTCTCAACTATTCCCACCTCATAGCCCAGCTTGTTGATCTGGGCATTAGGCAGGAGATCAGGCACCATGAGAGCCCGGTCCTTCCATGGGATAAGATTCCCGCGCCAGCTAGTAGCTCGTGGAATATCGCTGGCCGCGCCGTACGCGACATCGGCCGCACCATACTCCTTGACGCCGAAGGAGTCGCCCGCGGTCCAGGTGAGCCGGTCACGGACCCGCTCTTTCTTGAAAATATAAACGTCGAGGCCGTAATGGTTGGCGGCCACGCTCTGCTCAAGCCCATCCTCGGGGCGTGGCTTGAGATATCCGTAATTCGGCTTAAATTCCGCATCAAAGCCATGGTAAATCCCGGCTCGGGTGCCCGTCAGCGAAGCCTCGACCTCATCGCGATAAGTCGGGTTGAGCATCCCTTGGGAGCTTCCAGTCACGCGCTGATTCTGAAAACCCACGCGCGGGGTCCACCAGCGGGCGCTCTCCGGCCGAGTCATCGCCAGCTCGACCTGCTCGGCTTCGAGGCGATCATAGAGAATACGGGCATCGTCGCTGAACGAGCGGATCGCCCTTTTGAGACTCTCGCGATCATCGAAGCCCGCGTTCTGAAAATAGGGGTCGAACCTGGCTCCCTGACGGGCAACGAACTCCCGCGCTTGCGCGATGAGGGCGGGCTTGCGCGAATCGTAGGGAATCCTGACGCCTCGGATCTTGAGGTCCTTGGGCAGCTCCTTGTTCAGCTCCCAAAGCAGATGCTGGTACTGACGCTTCAGCGCGTACTCGGTGGGCGCGTAGGTCGTCCCCGAAGCCGGGCGTGCGGCCTTGGGCGCGGCTTTAGAAGCTTCACGAAGCGCCGCGAGTGACGGGTTCTCCGCAATCGAAGCCTCAAGCTCGTGCAGCACCTGATCGAGCTCAGCCAGCTTCCCCTGCTGCGCGGCCCAGGTCTTACCCGCCTTCACGGCATGAAGGACGCGATCAAGCTGGGAGAAGTCCTGCCACGATGGCGTACGCTCTCCCCGGATCGCGGCGGGCGAAAGCTGCTGAATCTCCTCGAACGCCGTACCGAGCTGAGGATCGATCGCGGCAAGCTTCGAATACAGCTCGCTACAGCTCGCCGCCCAACCCGCGCCGGGGAAGCTGAGATGCAAAAGGAGCGATAAGATGGCGAAGATGCGACAAAAGGCCACGCCGTCTTTTCGACATCGCAGCTCCAGGACTTGAGTAAGTTCAGGGGACCGAAGCGGGCGGCACCCACTCCACCGCGGGTTCCACTCGTCCATCCCTGATCCTGATTCCCCGCTTCTGAAGCTCACGGAGGAACTCACCGCTCGGCGGCGTTACCCGGAACTCGAAGATCTCCACATCATCAAGTCCTAGCGGGCCCCAGTACTGGAGTTCCAGGTAACCATAATGATCCTGCGAGTAGAAAGGCTCGAGCGCCGTCCCCTTGTAATCTCCGGGACCCAAACGACCCCCGCCTCCGCTCGCCCGGAACTTCTCCGTCTCTTCCAGGTACTTCTTGTAGGGCGCGCTTTCCTTATGAGCCTTTATTACAGCCTGGGTCTCACTCCTATACCGGGCATACTCTTCCAGGTAGCGCTTGTATTCCGCGCTCTCCTTGTACTCGTTATAGTAACGCTCCATTTTCTGAGAGTACTCTCTCTGTTCGTGAAGGTAGCGCTTATACTCGTCACTCAGGTCATAGGCTTTATCCAGGACGCGGGACTTCGCCTTATATTCCTCGAGCGCGGCCTGGTAGCGCAGATAGGCCTCGGACCCTTCGAATGTCGCCTGGATCCTCGCGACTTCCTCTTCGTATTTCTGGAATCGCTCCTGAAACTGCCTGTACTCTTTGCTTACCTCGTAGCGAGTCAAGAAGTCCGAGGTCGATTCCCCCCGGCGCGGAATAGGCAACCCTTCGGCGACAGGGGCTTCAGGCAACTTCGGTAAAGTCGGAAGTTCGGGCTCCGGAAGCACGGGACGAGGCGGCTGGACGGGCTTCGGCGGATACGTCAGCTCAGGCGGAACCGGCTCCCGGGGCAAGGGCGGCAAGGGCGGCGCAATCGCTCCCTTCCTGGCGACCGATCCGGCAATATACCCGATACGCTCCTCTTGAACGCTGGGAAGCATATCAGGGACCATGAGCGCGCGGTCTTTCCAGGGAACAAAGAAGCCTTGCCAATTTTTTGGCCCCGGCCTCTCCGGAGTTCCGGCATAGGAAACCGACCCGAAAGAGTCTCCCGCCGTCCAGGTCAGCCGATCCCGCACCCGGTCTTTCTTGAAAATATAGGTGTCCTTCCCATACTGAAAGGCTGCGGTGCTCTGCTTCAGCCCATCCTCGGGGCGAGGCTTGAGGTAACCATAGTTAGGCTTGAGCTCGGCGTCGAGCGCCGCGTATTTCGCCTTCACGCCTCCGGTCATGAGGGCTTCTACCTTGTCGCGGTGGTCCGGATCCATGCTGCCTTTGGAGGTCCCTGTAATCCGCTGATTCTGGAACCCCACGCGCGGCACCCACCAGCGGGCCTCCTCGGGCCGATTCATCGCGAGCTCCACCTGCTCAGCTTCCAGCCTGTCGTAAAGGCGGCGGGCGTCGTCACTGAACGAGCGGATCGCGGTTTTCAGGCTTTCACGATCTTCGAAGCCCGAGTTCGGAAAGTAAGGATCGAAGCGCTTCTCCTGGCTCGCCACGATCTGGCGAGCCTGGGCGAGGAGCTGCGGTTTGCGCGAATCGTAGGGGATGCGAACGCCGCGGATCTTGAGGCCTTGGGGCAGCTCTTTGTTCAGCTCCCAAAGAAGATGTTGATACTGGCGCTTGAGCGCGTACTCCGTGGGTGCGTAGGTCGTCCCCGAGGCCGGGAGCGCAACCTTGGGCGCGGCTTTTGAGGCTTCGCGGAGCGCGGCGAAGGAGGCATTTTCTGCAATCGATTGCTCGACCTCATGAAGCGCATCTTCGAGCTCTTTGAGTTTCCCTTGTTCCGCGGCTGAAGCCTTGCCTTTGCGTACGGCCTCAAGAATCCGGTCGAGCTGGTCAAAATCCTGCCATTTCGGAGTCTTCTCGCCTCGGATCACCGCGGGGGAGAGCTTCTGGATCTCCTCGAAAGCGGTCCCGAGATCCGCGTGGATCGCGGTGAGGCGCGCGTAAAGATCCGCGCAGCTGGCCGCTGAGACCACAGAGGGAGAGAGCGCCAAAAGCAGAAGAAGACCCAGCACGCGCAAGCTCATGGCGGCGTCCACTCCACAGCCGGATCCACCCTTCCATCCCTGATCTTGATCCCGCGTTTTTGCAGCTCGCGGAGGAACTCCTCGGCAGGCGGCTGGCCGCGGAACTCAAAGATTTCGACATCATCGAGACCGAGTGGGCCCCAGTACTGGAGCTCCATGTAACCAGGTTGCCCCGCCGAGTAAAAAGGCTCAAGCGAAGTTCCCTGGTAATGCCCCACGCCCAGATAGCTCCCGCGAAACTTCTCTACCTCCTCCAGGTATTTCTTGTAGGGCGCACTTTTCTCGTAGGCCATCTTGATGGCCCTGGCCTCGTCCAGATAGCGGTCATGATCCTCAAGGTAGCGCTTGTACTCGGCACTGGCCAGGTAGTCTTCATAGGCGCGCCTTGACTTCAGGTCATACTGCTCCAGTTGCTCGCGGTAGCGGCCATAGTCATCACCAGTCACATAGGCATCCCTGAGTTCGGCGAGCTTCTCCCTATGCTCAGCCAGCTCGGCCTCATAGCGCTGGTAGTCCTCGGAGGCCCGGTACTGCGCATCAATCCTTTCTACTTTCCGCGTGTATTTAATCAACCTCTCTTGAAAACGCTTGTAGGAATCGCTCTCCTTGTAGCGAGTTCTGAAGTCCGAAAGCGATTCCCCGCGTCCCGGAATGGGCAACCCTTCCGCAACGGGTGGGTCGGGAAGCTTGGGCATCGGAGGCGGAATTGGCTCCGGTAGCACGGGCCCGGGCGGGGCAACTGGCCTCGGCGGGTAGAGGACCTTCGGCGGCTCTGGCTCAAGGGGCAATGGGGGCATGGGCGGAGCAATCGCTCCCTTCCTGGGGACCAATCCGGCAATATACCCGATACGCTCCTCTTGAACGCTGGGAAGCATATCAGGGACCATGAGCGCGCGGTCTTTCCACGGAATGAAAAAGCCCTGCCAACTCTCGGGCCCGGGCATATCGGGGCCTCCGGCATGGGAAACCGGTCCGAAAGAATCTCCCGCCGTCCAGGTCAACCGGTCCCGCACCCGGGCTTTCTTGAAAATGTAGATATCCTTCCCGTACCGATCAGCTGCGGTGCTCTGCTTCAGCCCCTCCCCGGGGGGAGGCTTGAGGTAACCATAGTTAGGCTTGAGCTCGGCGTCGAGCGCCGCGTATTTCGCTCCCACGGCTCCGCTCATGGCGGCTTCGACCTCGTCACGATACTCGGGATCCATGCTGCCTTTGGAGGTCCCTGTGATCCGCTGATTCTGGAACCCCACGCGCGGCACCCACCAGCGGGCCTCCTCGGGCCGGTTCATCGCGAGCTCCACCTGCTCAGCTTCCAGTCTGTCGTAAAGGCGGCGGGCGTCGTCACTGAACGAGCGGATCGCCGTCTTCAGATGGTCACGGTCCTCAAAGCCCGAATTCGGAAAATAAGGCTCGAAGCGCTTCTCTTGGTTCGCCACGATCTGGCGCGCCTGGGCGAGGAGCTGGGGTTTTCGCGTGTCGTAAGGAATACGAACGCTGCGGATCTTGAGACCTTGGGGCAGCTCTTTGTTCAGCTCCCAAAGAAGATGTTGATACTGGCGCTTGAGGGCATACTCCGTGGGCGCATACCGGCCCTCCGAAGGGCGCGCCGTTCGGGGAGCCGTCTTGACCGCGTCGCGAAGGGTCGCAAGCGACGCGTTCTCGTCGATCGAAGACGCCATCTCATGAAGCGCGGCATCGAGTTCTTTGAGCTTTCCTGCCTGCCCCGCCGAAGTCTTGCCGGCCCGCACGGAGTGAAGGATCCGATCGAGCTGATCGAAGTCCTTCCAGCGCGGTATCCGCTGGCCAGTGACGACTTCCGGCGCGAGCTTTTGCACCTCCTCGAACGCCGTCCCGAGATCCGGATGGATTCCCTGCAGGCGCTGAAAGAGCTCCGCACAGCTCGCGGCAAACGAGTGCGACGGGAGGGCGACAGCGATGAGGAGCGCGAAAACCACTGCCAAGTGTCGGAAACTCACTCCTGCGTATCGTCAGGAAAGGCGGAAAACTTAAGTTCCGACTCCTGCAATTTCAACAACTTACAACAAATTACTCGCCCCGGGGCGAGTAATCGGGCCAGAAGGCGGACTACCGAACCTGGACATTCCAAATGTCCACACTCGTGGACATTTACATTGCGCCACAGCAAGGTCGGTAGTAATCCCGTCCTCGTGCAAAAGCAGCCGATCCAACACTCAAAGCCCTTGAAGAGCGGACCCCGTCAGGCAAGAGCCCAGGACTTCCGGCTCTATCTGCAGTCCGAGCTCAGCCGACGCGCCAAGGAGAATTCCAGCTATTCTCTCCGGGCGTTCGCCAAGCTCCTGGAGGTCGACCCTTCGGCCTTGGCCAAGCTCCTCAAAGGGGATCGCCCGCTGGGTCCGCGCCTGATCTCCCGCTTCGGAAAATCCCTGGGCCTTGCGCCCGATGAGATCCGGGAGTTCCTGGATGCGCGCGAGCATGCCCGGAGCCGCGCCCCTTCGCGCGGCGCGAGCGTCCCTGAGTACCAGCAGATCACGCTCGATACTTTCAGGATCATCTCCGACTGGCACCACTACGCGATCCTCGAGCTGATCCGGGTCGACTCGTTCCGGCCCGATTCGCGGTGGATCTCCTCGGCGCTCGGGATTCCGGTCAATGAGGTGAACTTCGCCGTCGAAAGAATGGTCCGCTCCGGGCTGCTCGAGATCACCGCTGAGGGAAAATGGCTCGACCTCTCGGAGGTCTCCACCAACCTCGTGAAGCCCTACTTCACGGACGCCCAGCGCAAGCATCAGAAGCAGCTTCTCGAAAAGGCCATCTACGCGCTCGAGCATGTGCCCGTGGCCCGACGCGACCAGACCTCCATCACCATGGCCATCGATTCAGAACGCCTGGGCGAAGCCAAGGAGCGCATCAAGCAGTTTCGCCGGGAGCTCGCGCAGTTCCTGAGTCGCGGCGAAAAAAGAGACCAGGTTTACCAGCTAGCCATTTCACTTTACCCACTCAGTGACATTAAGGAGAACCGTCCATGAAAACTCGGAAATCCATGATTGCCGCCGGCTTCGCGCTCCTCTCGGCGCTTCCCGCGCTCGCCCTGGAAAAAGAAGGCGGCGGTGGAAACATCTTTGCCGCCGAATTCGCCACCGTCGGCCGCGCGGCGATCGAGATCCTCGGCCTCGGCGACCCGAGCCTGAACCTCCCGTCCATCCTCGAGAGCATCCGGGACGTGAAAGTCGTTCCGGTGGACGAGCTTTGCAAGACCGAGCCGGTGTACGGCAAGACCTATTGCGAGGACGCGCACTACGACAAGTCCAATCACACGGTCCTTTTCGCCTACAGCCGCTGGGACTCGATGAGCTGCAGGGAAAAGCTGATTCTCTCGACCCACGAATTTTTGCGCGCGGCGGAGCTCGAAGGAGAAGACTACGGCTACTCGGGGCGCTTTCTGTCAGACAGAGTCACGAAGTGTGATTCGCATACTGATGAGATGCATTGCGCTGAATTGACTGTGATGGTCTATAACGAAATCAATAGCCTCTGCCGGAATATCCATCAGCTCCGCGAGCAGCGTCGCACGGAACGGTAGTGGTAGGTGTAATTTCAATGACTTATGAGGAATTACTCGTCCCGGGACGAGTAATCTAATCCCGTCTGCCACCCCGCCCCGGCTTCTTCTCCTGCTCCCTTCGCCTCTTGCGCGAACGGTACTCGGCGAGGATCTTCTGATGCTCTGGCTTCTGGGGCTGGAGCAGCGCCTGCTGCACCTTGCGCGCGACCAGATCCTTGGCGACGTGGAGCGGCTTCTTGGACGCCGGATCGATCCCGCTCCAGTACATCGCCGTGGCCAAAGTCATCGGCGTCGGAATGAAGCCCTGCACCTGCTGCAGGCGCCAGCCCTCGTCCTGAAGCCAGTCGAAAACCTGCTCCATCTTTTCGTCCGTCGTCCCCGGGAAGCTCGAGATGAAATACGGAACGAGATACTGCTCCTTGCCCGCCTCGCGTGAAATCCGCTCGAACTCCTCGCGAAATTCGCAAAAAGTCTCAAACGGCGGCTTCTTCATGAGGGCCAGGATCTCCGGATCCGTATGCTCGGGGGCGACCTTGAGATGCCCGCCCACGTGATGCGTGAGCACCTCGCGCAGGTACTCCTTGTCGAGAAGTGCCAGATCATAGCGTAGCCCGCTCGCGATCAGGACCCGCTTCACTCCCGGCGTCGCGCGCGCCTTGCGAAGGAGCTGCGTCTGCCGCGAATGGTCCGTCACAAGGTGCGGGCAGATGCGGGGCGCCACGCACGAGAGCTTGCGGCAGACGCTCTGGACGCGTTCGCTCTTGCACCGGAGCATGTACATATTGGCCGTGGGCCCACCGAGATCGGAGACCACTCCCGTGAAGCCCGGCACCTCGCGCAGCTCCCGGAGCTCGCGCACCACCGACTCCTCGGAACGCGACTGCACGACGCGCCCCTGATGGAGCGTGATCGCGCAGAACGAGCAGCCGCCGAAGCACCCACGATTGACCGCGACGGAGAAGCGAATCATCTCAGCGGCCGGGATCTTCGCGGCCTGCGCGGCGGCGGCGCGGTCCTTCGGGTAAGCGCGCTCGGCGGCCTCGAGATAGGACCAGTGCGCCTCCTTGGCGAAAGGCAGCGCATGGAGGGCGTCCAGCTCCGGCGTCGTCAAAGGCAGCGGCGGCGGATTGATCACGACCATGCGATTGCCATGCTGCTGAACGAGCGTCTTGGCGTTGTAGGGATTGGATTCGAGCTCGATGTAATAGGCGGCGCGCGCGAACTTGCGCTTGTCGTCGCGCACCTCTTCGAACGACGGGAGCGTCAGGCGATGAGCGAGGGCGCGAGCGGCCTCCTTGCCCGTGACATAAGCGAGGCCGCGCTCATTGCGCAGCTCGCGAAGAGCGTTCTCATACCAAAGCCCGGCCTCAGCACTCGGCGTCGCCTGCGCGCCCGGCCCCTCGGTCCGAGCACCAGCTCCTGCCCGCGGCCCCGCCTTTTCACGCGCCTCCGCCAGCCCGCGCGCGATCCGGAGCACCTGCCGTTCCCCCATCCCGAAGACCGTCAGGTCGCACTCCAGCTCCACGAGAATCGAAGGACGAATCCGGTTCTGCCAGTAGTCGTAATGCGCGAGCCGCCGAAGCGACGCCTCGACGCCCCCCGCGATCACGGGCACGCCGACGAACGCCTTTCGCGCGAGACGGGAGTACACCACCGTTGCATAATCCGGCCGGTAGCCACCCGCGCCGCCCGGCGAGTACATATCGTCCGACCGCGGTTTCTTGTTGGCCGTGTAGTTATTGATCATCGAATCGACGACGCCCGCGCCGATGCCGACGAAAAGGCGCGGAACGCCGAGCCGCCTGAAGTCCGCGAGTGCCTCCACCTCGGTCGCCGCCGGGCGCGACCCCTTACCGGTGCGCGGGCCCGTGAAGCCGGGAAAAACCGGCTGCGCAATGATCCCCACCCGATAGCCCTCGCGCAGGAGAAGCCGCGCTAGAAGCGGGATCCCGAAGCTCGGATGATCGACGTAGGCATCCCCGCTGATGAGCAGGATGTCGAGCTCCTTCCAGCCACGGGCCTCCATCTCGGCACGGGTGGTGGGAACGAACTTGAGAAGCTTGCTCCGCTCGCGGGTGCGCGGGGTTTCGACCTCGCTCACGGGAATGGGCTCGGCCAGCCACCCATGCTCGCGCTGCGGATCGCAGGCGTTGGTGATGCTGCCAGGCACACCGGCCGGCAAAGGCGGAAGATGGGACCGATCCTGAGTCATGGCTTGCCGTCTTAGCAAACCCCCGGGGAACTGGCAAATCCGATTGTTTTAATCAAGCGCCCGGCCCTTACCCACTTCCTTGCTAGAACCGCGCGAAAATGGCCTGTAAACTTAAACAAGAACCATGACGTCCCGGATCAAGCTGGTCATCAGCGACTTTCATCTCTCGCGCGGCAAGTGGCTCCGCGACGGCGCCCGAAATCCGCTCGAGGACTTCCACCAGGACGAGCGTTTTCAGGAATTTCTCGATTTTTACAGCACCGGGGAATACGCGGAAACCGAGGTCGAGCTGATCGTCAACGGCGACTTCTTTGACCCGCTCGCGGTCGTGCCCCTCGGCGAGCGCAACAAGAACGATGAGGCGCTCGAGTACCCACTCGAGGTCGTCGAGTCCGCGGCGGTGACCAAGATCCGCACGATCTGCGCGGGCCATCCCCTGAGCCTCGAGGCGATGAAGCAGTTCCTCGGCCGCGGCAAACGCATCATCATGCGCTGGGGCAATCACGACGCGGCGATCCTCTGGCCCAAGGTGCAGGAGGAGCTGCGCGAGCTCCTCTCGCCGCCCCGGCCCGAGCAGCTCGAGTTCCAGCAGAAACCTTACGTCTTCGATCGCATCTGCATCGATCACGGGCACCAGTTCGAGGCCCTGAACGCCTTTGACGAGGAAAATCTGTACGTCGACCAGAAGACGCGCCACGGGGTGAAGCGCATCCAGGCGCTGCCTTTCGGCAGCTTCTTCGTCCTGGGCTACCTCAACCGGATCAAGCGCCGGCGCAACTTCATCAACCAGGTGCACCCGTTCCGGAACTATATGCGGCTCTCGCTGCTGCTCGATCCCGTCTTCTTCTTCACCAACGGGCTGCAGGCCCTCTGGTTCTTTTTCAAGATGCGCCTGATCACCCATCCGCGGCGCTTCGCCAACTTCCGCAAGACGCTGCTGCTGATGGCCGAGGCGTTCCACCGCCCGTCACTCGAGCGGATCGCCGAGGAGCTGCTGACGGGGCCCGGCTCCGAGAGCCTCGACTTCGACACGCTCATCCTGGGACACAATCACCAGGCCGCGACCCGGCTCTTCCCGGGCGGACGGCAGTATATCAACACCGGCACCTGGATTCCGATCACGAGCCTGGACATGGCCACGCTCGGACACCGGATCCTGCGCAGCTATGCGCTGATCGAGTACCTCGACGGCAAACCGCGATGCAGCCTGAAAATCTGGAACGGCCGCCCGCGAATCATGGACGACTTCGCCTAGTACTAGCCTCAGTTGCCCTTGCCGGCCGAGCTTTCTTCTTTCTTGGCGTCGCCCGAGATCGTGGCGCTCGCGCCGGACTCGCTCTTGCTCGAGACGGCCTCGCAGGGGCATTTCGGATCGTTCGGGTCATTGCAGGTCTCGCCCGTGGCCGCCGAGCCTTCCTTCTTCACGACCCGGTCGCCCGGGGCGGCGAACGCCGCGGCGGAACTCAACGCAAAGACTGCCATCACGATCATCGTAAGTTTTTTCATCTGGATCTCCTTTTGCGCGGGCAAAGCTGCCCCGACACTCTTCAAATGCTTATCGGCTGAAACCCGATCCGGCTTGACCGGAGCGATTTGGCCTTTAAGCCCAATCAGTTAGAACGACAGGCTCACCCCCGCCGGACGAATGATGTCCAGCAGGTTCTGGAACGCCGACGTCACCTGCAGCGCGATCTTGCGGCCGGCGGAGCTCTCCACCTTCTTGATCTCGCCGCTGTTGGAGTAGCTCACCGTGATCGTGCCGAGCTTCGGATCGGTGATCTCCACGGGCTTGGAGTTCTCGTTGTACTTGAAGCTGATCTGACGCTGGCTCTGGTCGACCATCGTCTTGATCCGGCCGTTGGTATCGTAGAAGAGCTTGACGCCCTTGTTCTCCGAGTTCTTCGCGAAGACCAGGTTGCCCTTGGCGTCATACTGGAACTGGGACCAGCTCACCTGCTTCTTGTCCAGCTTCGAGTAGCGCATGACCTTGCTCACCTTGCCCACCTTGGGATCATAGGCGAGCGTGGTGATCTCGGTCGGGGTGATCTTCTTGGTGACGTGGCCCTTGGTGTCGTACTCGAACGCCGTCTCCTCGCCGCCCCGCTTGATCAGCAGCGGCAGTCCGCAGCACTCGTTGTAAGTCGTCTCGGTGCGATCGCCGTCGACGGTCGTGACCATCTTGTACTGCCACTCCTCGCCGTCCGCCTTGCGCTTGAGGTAGTACTCGTACTTGCTGTCGGAGATCTTCTTGCCGTCGACCCCCTTGACCGCGACCGCCACGCTGAAGTGCCCCGGGTCCGCCGCGTCCTGCTCGTACTTGTACTCGCTGACCGTGCCGTCGCGATCCTTCACGCTCTTGATATTCTCTTTCATCGACTTGTCGTAGTAGGCCATCGCCATCGTCGTCTTGTCGGCGTACGCGATCTCGATCATGTTATGCCGGCCGACGGTGTCGTAGCGGTAGCCATAGCTGTTGCCGTCGACGTCCTTGCTGGCAATCAGCTCGTCGCGCTCGTTGTACTTGTACTGCGAGCGCTTGCCGTTCTCGCCCTCAATCGCCTCGAGCAGGCCCTTCTGGTTGAACTTGAAGAACATCCGGCGATTGAAGTTGTCGGTAAGCTTCTCGAGCTTGCCGTCGCGGGTATAGGAAAGGTCGATGTAATTGTTGTTCTTGTCCATGATGCGGACAAGCCTGCCCACGCTGCTGAACTTCTCGGTCTTTCCGTTGTCAAAGGTACGGACGTAACCGCCGGCGACCTTGACGAGCTTCTGGAAGCTGAACTTGTTGGAGACGAGCTGCGTCCCGTCGGGGAGCTCGCGCACCGGCAGCTTGCCCGACGTGCGGTACTTCTCCCACTCCTGGTGGCGAAACGACGCATCCGTCGTGAGCTTCTTCTTATAAGCCGAAACCTGCTCGGGCCCGCCGAGCGCGCCGGCCTTCTGCGCCGTCTGGGAGATCGTCTCGACGGCCTTTGCGAGCTCCTCGGGCTTGAACGCCGTCGGACTGAAGCGGTTCTCGGCGCCGCCGCCGTACTCGTGCACCACGACGCTGCCGTCAGCGGAGACCTTGAGGTAGACCTCGTACTCGTTGCCCCAACCCCAGCCGAACATCCCCTTGAAGACGGTCTTGGAGTTGTAGACCCGCTCGATCTTCGGATCGAATCCACCCGGATAGAAGATATCCGTGTAGCCGACGAAGAAGTTGCCGTTGCGCAAGCTGACGTTCGCGAACGCGGGCGGAAGCATCAGCAGAAACGCGAAAAAAATCCAAACCAGGCGACTGAGGCCGAGTGAACGGGTCATAAGCTCTCCTAATTAGACGTCGATCTTGATCACCTTCATGATGACAAAAAAACCGATCGCCTCCAATAGGATTATGACCATCACGATGGCCCAACCGATCGCCGTGGTGAAGAGGGGCCGCATGAACTCCGGATCGCTTTGGTAGAAAAAAGCGCCCAGCAGAGGCGGGATCGCCATGACGAAGATCCCCTGGTAGAAGCCCTGGGTGGTCATCGCGGAGATCTTGTTCTCCACCTTGATGCGCTCCCGGATGGTCGTGACGATCGTGTCGAAGGTCTCCGCCAAATTTCCGCCGGTCTCCTTCAAAATATTGACGGAGGTCACGAACATCTCGACGTCGTCCGATTGGACCCGCTTGGAAAGATTGGTGAACGCCTCCTCGAGGGGGACGCCCAACTTGTTCTGACTCAGGATGAGGTTGAACTCCTGCTGGATCGGGTTGGGCATCTCCTGGGTGACGAGACCGAGGGACTGGACGATGGAGAGGCCGGATTTCAGGCCGTTCGACATCAGGCCGAGCGCATCGACCATCTGGAGAGTGAAGGTCTTGACCCGCCGGCGGTAAATCATGTCGACGATCGGCTTGGGGGCCTTCCAGCCGGCGATCGCCGTCATGATCGCGAAGGGGATGCCCGGGAACAGCCGGGGCAGGAACGCGAGGAAAACCAACGTCCCCAGACCGAAGCTGAGCGCGAACAGGCCGAGCAGGATCCGCTGCGGCGGAATATCGATGAACATCTGGCTCAGCTTCTCGACGATGTAGTCGCGCGTGCCGAGCGACTGGAAGCGGAGCCAGTCGAGGAACTTCTTGTTGTACTGGTAGGAGATCCCGAAGACCGCGCCGGCCAGGATCAGGTAGCCTACCAGCTTCATCGTCAGCATGGCCTAAAACCTCTCATGAGCGCGGACGTCCCGCTCCGGCCGCCGCCGCGGGCGCGGGCGCGGCGGTCGCGGTGAAGAGGCTGCGGGAGATCTTCATGCCCTTGGCCTCCATTTCCTCGACGAATTTCGGAACGAAGCCGGTCGGCATGTACCGGCCGATCACCTTACGGTTCTTGTCGAGCCCTTCCTGTTTGAAAACGAAGATGTCCTGCAAGCTGATGACATCGCCCTGCATCCCCGTCACCTCGGTGATATGGGTCACCTTGCGGGAGCCGTCAGTGAGACGGCTCTGCTGGATGATCACGCCCACCGCGGACGCGATGTTCTCCTTGATCGCCTTGGACGGGATCCCGAGGCCCGACATCATCACGAGGGTCTCGAGGCGCGCCAGGCACTCGCGCGGATTATTGGAGTGAATGGTGGTGAGCGAGCCCGAGTGACCGGTGTTCATCGCCTGCAACATGTCGAGCGCCTCGCCCGAACGGCACTCGCCGACCACGATGCGGTCGGGGCGCATACGCAGGCAGCACTTGACCAGGTCGCGGATGGAGACCTCGCCTTCGCCTTCGATGTTCTTGGGGCGCGCCTCGAGGCGCACGACGTGGTCCTGACTGAGCTGGAGCTCGGCCGCGTCCTCGACGGTGATGATGCGCTCGCTCGCCGGGATGAAACCCGAGAGCACGTTGAGCAGCGTCGTCTTACCGGAGCCGGTGCCGCCCGAGACGATGATATTCAACTTCGCCTCGACGCAGGAGCGCAGAAAATCCGCCATCTCCTCGGTCAGCGTCCCGAACGCGACGAGGTCCTTGGACTGAAATTTTTTCTTCGGGAACTTCCGGATGGTGATCGTCGGCCCGCGCAGCGCGAGTGGCGGAATGATGATGTGAACGCGCGAGCCATCGGGCAGACGGGCGTCGACATAGGGCTGCTTCTCGTCCACGCGACGCCCGAGCGGCGTCACGATACGCTCGATGACGTTCATCATCTGCTGCTCGCTCGAGAAGTTGACCTTGGAAATCATCGGTTTTCCCGATTTTTCGATATAGATCTGGTCGCGGGCGTTCACCATGACTTCGGTCACGGAGTCGTCGGCGAGCAGGTCTTCCAAAGGTCCGAGGCCCAGCGCCTCGTCGAGGACCTCCTTCACCATCTGCGCCTTGAGCTCGCGGGTCGAGAGCAGCGCGGCGGTATCCTCATTGCTGATGACGTCGAAGATCACCTTCTGGGTCCGCTCCCGCAGGATCGCCCGCTGGCGCGGATCATTGGTGTCGGTATTGGTCTTCTTCAGATCCATGTTCTCGACGAGCGACTTGTGGATCCGGAGCTTCATGATGGTCCAGGGGTCCATCGGCCCGAACGAACGGGACAGCGGGTTGCCGCCGTCCTTGCCGGTCTCGATCGCCTGGGCGCCCGCCAGGGCTTTCGCGGCGACGCCGGTGGGCTTCTTGAGCTTCGCGAGGTTCTCGAACAGGTTCACCTGCTGGATCCGGCGAACGATGTCGTGATACGAGCGCGCGATGGGCGTACCCTGCGCGGCGATGCAGACCGGAACGCTCTTGGCCAGCGAGCCGTCGCAGGCCGCCGCGTCCTCCGGAACCGCCGCGAAAACCGCGCGATTGAGGTTCTTCTGCACCATCTGGGGATTGATGATGCTCGTCGCCGAGTAGCGGTTGATGATGACCTGGACCATCTCGGGCGGAAAGAGCAGCTCCTGGATCTTCGAGAGCAGCCGCTTGGTCTGATTGATCACGATGACATCGGAGGTCGCCACGACGAAGATGCACGTCGCGTATTCGAAAACCTTCAAAGCCCAAGGGTCCATGCCGCTGCCGCAGTCGACCACCGTGAGACTGAACGTGTTGGTGATGGACTTGAGGAACCGGCCCAGCCCGTCGAGATCGAGATCCCGCGCGAGGATCGGGTCGCGCGGCGCCCCGATGAAGCTGTAGCCGCCCTGCGCGTTCACCATGATGGGATTGAGCGCCTTCACGTCGATCGTCGGCACGTTGAGCTTCGTGACATCCACGATGGACTTGGCGGGATTCTGGCCGAGGATGATGTTCTGGTCGCCGAGGCTCGCGAGGTCGAGGTCCACGATGAGCGGGCGTTGCTTGAACTCCTGGAGGTAGGCGATGGCGAGGTTGGCCGCGAAAACGCTCTTGCCGACCCCTCCTTTGCCTCCTGCAACCGCAACGATGTGCCCGGCCATGGTTTCTCCCTTACTTCACCTTCACGCGGAAGTTCTTGCGCAGGTCCTCGGTCCCGTCCGAGGCGTTCTCGACGATCTCCGGCGTGACGAAGATCACGAACTGCGACTTCTTCTTGCGGTAGTTCTTCGAGCGCAGCAGGCTGAACAGCGCGTGCGTGTCGCCGCCCTCGAAGGCCCCAGGATTGGGATCGTCCTTGTTGAAGTCCGTACCGACGTCGCTGGAGGTCACCCCCGCGACGGCGGCCGTCTCGCGGTTCTTGACGTAGATCCGGGTCTCGACCTCGTGATTGGAGGTCACCGGCGCCGCGCCCGTCGGCGCGCGCCCGACGAGGTTGATCTGCTTCATGTTGATCTCGAGCTGCACGTCCTCGCCCTGGCCGAGGATCAGCGGCGTAACCGCGACGATCAGGCCCACCGGAGCTTTGGCCGCCTGAACCTGACCGTTGGGGCCCTGTACGGTGTAGGGGAACTCGGTCGACTCGTTGAGCTTGGCGGGCTGGCCGCTGCGCACGATGAGCGTGCCCGTCTTGAGAATGCGCGCATACCCCGCCTTCTGGGCGCTTTGCAGCTTGGGAAGCAGGCTCGAGATCGTCCCGCTGAAGGTCGCCGCGCTCGAGGCGCCCGAACCCACCGCGCCGCTCTGGTTGGTTCCGAACTCGATCTTGGGGTCCGCCGTGAAGCCCGGCTGCCACTTGAAGCCGAAGAGGCGATTGTAATCCTTGGAGAGCTCGACGAAATGGACCGTGACCCGCACCATCTTCTCCTGCTTCTTGGCGGGCGGAGGATTCACGAGCAGGAAGTTCTCGATCGGCTTGCGCCCCGGCAGGCGATGCGTCGCCGAGTCCCGATCCAGCGCCGTACCCGGCTTGAGCTCCGGGAGATACAGATGGGCGAGCCGAACCGCGCGGTCCGACTCCTCCTTGCTATTGACCGTACCTTCGAGGAAGACCAGTCCGTTCACGACGCGCGTCTTGACGTTCGGAGCGAAGACGTTGATGTCCTCCTGGATCCTGCGGGCGAGCACCTGCATCGCCATGGGCGAGAGGGTCGTGAGATTGAGGACCAGATCGCCGTAGGCCTTGTCCTGCACCACGGTGAGAAGCCGCTCGTAGTCGACCGGGACCAGTACCTCCCCCTCGACCACCACGCGTTGGCCGACGACGCGTACGTCGATGCCTTCGATGTCACGCAGGAGATTGCGCATCTCCCCAGCCGCGCGCAGCAGGTTCGAGCCGGTGACCCGGACCGTGAAAATAAGCCGGATATCGCCGGCCTGGTCGCGCACGGTGACCGTCGTATCGCCGGACTTCAGGGGCTTGAAGACGAGCTGGCGACGTTCGCCGATCTTCACCACCGTCGTCGCCACGACCTGCATGTTCCCGATCACGATCGCATCGGCGTTCAGATCGAAGTCGACGTCCACCGCCTTGTCCTCGCCGGTGCTGAGGAGAAGCTTGCGCTTGTCGGCCGTGCCTTCGGATTCATCCCGGGTCAGGCGGGACCGGCGGAAAGGGACCTTGCGACGCCGAGGCGCCGGCTCCGTCGCTTCGGAGGCCGTGCCCGTCTCGCCCGAAACGGCGGGCACGCCCGCGGCGGCCGAGGGCGACTCGGCGGGACCGGAGCCCGCTTCGGGCGCCGCGGGCGCCTCCTCGGGCTCGGCAAAAGCCGACGTCTGCGGCAATGCCAGCGAAGCGATCACGAGCGGGAGCGCCACGGCGAACATGACCCATCGCCGGGTACCCTCCTTCAGCTGCGATCGCGTCACTGAAAGTCTCATCGTCTCTCCATCACCTTCGCCCGCTCGCGGGCATTCTGATCCGGGCCGCGTCGGCACCGAGCAGGTCACCGAAGGTCGTGCTGTTCAGGTTGAAGCGTTCACCGTCATCGTTGTTCCGAAGCGAAATCATCATCGTGCTGTCGCCGCCGGCCATGATCAGCGCCATCGCCTGGGCCTGAAGCGGGTCCACCTCGAGCGTCACCGAACCGAAGCTGAAATCGTCCGCCAGCGAGCGGACGCGGTCCTTGCCGTTGGCCGGATCCACCTCGATCACGCGGGCGGCGTTGTTCGTCACGTTCTTGCCGACGGCGAGCACGACCACGTCCTGCAGGACCGTCTTGGAGATCTTCTGGTCCTTTCCCCCGCCCGGATCGACGATCGCGATGATGTCGACGCGATCGCCGGGCTTCACCAGCTTGCCCACCGCCGTGACCTCGCTCACCGGGATCGCGACGGCGCGCTTGCCGGGGGCGATCTGCGGGGCCAGCCCCGTCCGCAGGCTGGGGTCACTGATCTTGTTGAAAGAGATCTGCTCGCCTTTCTTGATCGGCACCACCGCGACGGTGCCGACGAGCTCGCGCATGCTGCGGGAAAATTCCTTGTCTTCCTTGCCGCCCTCGAAATGGATCGCCGAGGGCTCAAGGAATTTTTTCGGAATCAGCTTGGACTCGACCATCGTCTCGTTGATCGTGTCCATCTCCTTGATGTCCTTCTTGGCGACGACCACCATGACCTCGGTGCCGAACTTGCGCTTGGTCTCCTCCTCGATGCTGGAGACGTAGCTCTCCACGAAGAAGACCGCGATGATCGCCATGAGAATCGATAAGGTCAGCGCCTTGTTATTCATCAGAGATACCTCAACGGGCTTGAGCAGTAGTCAAAGGCCGTCTTCTGGTGGATGTTCCAGTTCCCCGTGGGCTGCCATTTCGCATCGAGCGGGAGCACTGGCTTCTTCGAGCCGCCGACATCCACCACGTTGATCTGCGTGCATAAGGTGACGGTATTGCGGATCCGTACGTCGGAACGCTCCGTCACGTCGTCCGTGCCGGTGGCAACACTGCCTCCCGCCTTGTTGGTGATCTTCGCCACGGAAGCGCGCGGGTTGCTGCGTTCGGCTCCCGGCGCGTTCTCGGAGACGCCCATGAGCATCTGGTTGTACTGGAACTTTTCGAGGTCCGCGCGGAGACCGAGGCGGGGATAAACCGGGCTCTGCGTCGTCAGAAAGAGTGCCTGGGCGCGGCCATACTGCTGGTTAACGATCGCCATCTGGATCGCGGTGTTGACCTTCACCAGCAGAACGGTGAGTCCGATCATCACCGGAAGCATAAGGAGAAATTCCAGGATGCTCTGCCCGGAATTCCCTTCGCGCTTTGGTGTGGTCGGCCTAACAACCGTTGTCAATCAGGGCCCCTCCCAATTTTCGCATGTATGTCATGCATTCGCCGAAGCTCTTTTCGCGCCCCAGCCAGCTTTCAGAGGTCAAGGTCACCGAGTTGGAGTTCGGGCGGCCAGCGGCCCCGATCGGCACCATGGAGACTTTGCCCCTAAAGCTATATCGGACTCCCTGCATCCAGCTTAAGTCGATGTTCTTGGGATCGAACTGGGGGCCTGGCCCGAGCGTCAAACCGCTGACATCGCCATCCCCGCCTTCGCCCTGGGCAATGAACCGGTACTTCTCAAGGCCCGGCTCGCCCTGGGATTTCTTCAGCAGCCGGACAATGGTGTCACGCGCCCTGCGCACCTGGTCCTGGTCGGTCATCCCGGCCGCCTGGTAAGCCCGCGCCGCCATGAAGGTCGCGTAGTGGACCAGGTTGCCATAGGCGAAAAGCAGGCTCAGCTGCACGAAGAACAGGACGAACCCCATCATCAGCAGCAGCGACAGGGCGAACTCCACGGTCGACTGGCCTCGCTCCCCCCTCCGTTGGCGCCGACGCTGAATCCGAGTCATCATCTTGTGGCCTCCGGAGTGATGAAGATGCGGAAGTTGTTGTCGGAGCCGGTATTGGCCCGCGGATGATTCCTCGGTCCCCCATCCTCGTAGCCCTTCGCCTCGGGATGCCCGTACCGGTAAGCGGCGGCGAACTCCTTGTGAATGGGCTCGAGGAGCCGCTCGGTCAGCCGCGCCTTCGCGATCCCGCGCGACAAAAGCACGAAGCCCGCGACGATCACCGCGAGCAGGATCATGTACTCGGTCATGGCCTGGCCACTGCGGCTCCTCAGAACCATAGCGGCACCCCCAGCTGGCGCAGAAGCCACCCAAGCGGATGCGAGTGCGCGCTCCAGACCGCGGCCACGGCGAGCGGCACGCCATAGGGCATCGTCTGACGCCGGTCGATCGCAGGCACCTCGAGGGCGAGATCCTTGATCGCCGCCGAAAGAACGAAACGATAAAGCTTGCGGAAAAACGCGAGAAGCGTCCCTTTGAAAAGCAGCAGCGGAACCGCGAGGGCCCCACCGAGAAGCACGGCAAAAACGGCGACCTCCGCGCAAAAGCGCACGCCGCCCCAGGCTCCGAGCGCCATGAGGAGCTTCACATCCCCGCCGCCCATGAAGCCGAGCCAGAACATCCAGCCGTAAAGCACGAGTCCCAGCGCCGCGCCGAGCAGTCCGTCGCCCACGGCGGCCCCCCCGCCGAAGGTGGCGGAAATCCCGAGCCCCAGGACGAAAAAGGGCACCGTGAAGGCATTCGGAATCCGGCCGCGAAGCAGATCCAGGATTGCCGCGAACGCGCAGCCGAGCGTGAAAGCCGCGAAAGGAAGCGTCGCGCTGAGGCCGTGGTCAATTGACGAAGACATGGGCGGGCGCCCTCCCCGTCTTCAGATTGCGCTCGAGCTGCGCGCCGAGCGTGAGCACACCCTTGTTGAGCGCGCCGAGCAGTCCGCGGGCGAGCGCCGCCGCGGCGCCGACCGTGAACGTCAGGATCAGGATGTACTCGAGCGTCGCCTGGCCGCCGTCGTCGCGCCAGAGCGCCGCGAGCCCCCTGCCTATTTTATTTAAGTGATATTTACAATCCGGCGTGCCCCTCGCCGAAGTGCTGGTGCCGTCCCCCATACGAGTGCCGCTCCGCGAACCGCGCGGGCGACCCACCCCCTTGCTCCGATCCCCGTTCGAAGCGTTATTCGCCGCCGCTCATCGCGCCGGTGATATCCGACTCAAGTTGGCCGACCGCCTTTTCCATCGTCTTCTGGAACATCCCCTTGAAACGAATGGCGATCATCACGACTACCGACAGCATCAGGATGTATTCGGTCGTGGACTGCCCGCGATCGTCGTCCCAAAGCGCTCTGAAGAAAGTCCCCGGTTTCATAGTCACGACTCCTTTTCGACCCGGCCACCAGCTCCGCTCGTCAGCGAGCATGAAGCGCCTGGTCCTTTCCGCTCATGAGGCAGCGGCGGTTCCTTTGCTCTATCGGCAAGGAAACCGGAAAAATTGACCCCAACCCCTCTCATTTAAGTATATTAAATGCTGAGCGAACAAGTCAAGCAAGCGGGCCTTAGAAGATCGTTAATGAAAACG
>JAMPXZ010000205.1 GCA_023700925.1 Oligoflexia bacterium
AGATCGAAGGCGAGAACACCACGGTCGTCGAGCTGAAAGTCGCCAAGGAAGATCTTGGCAAAATTATCGGCAAGCAAGGGCGTACCGCCCGTGCGGTTCGTACGATTCTTAACGGCGCTTCCACCAAGCTGAGGAAACGCACGGTTCTTGAGATCATTGAGTGAGCTGCGTTTCTCAGTTCTGACGCTCTTTCCCGAGCTTTTTGGCCCCGTGCTGCAGTCGAGCCTCGTTGGCAAGGCCGCGGCAAAGGGGCTCGTGTCATTCGATCTCCACCAGATCCGCGATTTCACCACCGACAAGCACCGTACCGTCGATGACACGCCCTTTGGCGGCGGCGAGGGGATGTTGCTCAAGCCGGATGTGCTTTATAGCGCCTGGGAAAAGGCGGGA
The DNA here is from genome assembly GCA_023700925.1 of Oligoflexia bacterium. Classification (GTDB taxonomy): domain Bacteria; phylum Bdellovibrionota; class UBA1018; order UBA1018; family UBA1018; genus JAMPXJ01. Next base: position 391 of record JAMPXZ010000205.1, read on the forward strand.
GGCCAGCGGCCCGCCCCGGCGGGCTCCGCGACGATCCTGCTCTCGCCCCAGGGCAAGCCTTTCACCCAGCAGATGGGCAAGGAGCTGGCCGGCTACCGTCATCTGATCCTCGTCTGTGGCCATTACGAGGGCGTGGATGAGCGTTTTATCGAGCTGTGCGTGGACCGCGAGGTATCCATCGGTGACTACGTCCTCACGGGCGGTGAGCTTCCGGCGCTGGTCATGATCGACGTCATTACGCGGCTGCTCCCCGGTGTCGTCGGCAACGAACAATCCGTCGCGCGGGACAGCCTCGAAGAGGATCTGCTGAAGTACCCCCAGTACACCCGCCCGCGGGAGTTCATGGGTTTACCCGTGCCCGAGGTGCTGCTTTCGGGCGATCATGGCGCCATCGCCCGATGGCGGCGTGATCAGCAGCTCGAGCGAACGGCGCGCAAACGGCCGGATCTTAAGAAAAACCCAAGGTAAATCTGTTGCCCTCGGACGGCTACCAGTGGTATTGCCAGTAACCTCGTGTCTTCACCAGCTGACCCGGTTTCGGCCCAGCGGCCGTATTATGTAGTCCTGCTGCATTATCCGATCGTGAACCGGAATGGAAAGCTCGTGACCACGGCCGTGACGAACATGGACATCCATGATATCGCCCGGTCGTCGAGGACTTACGGAGCGAAGGGTTATTTTCTCGTCACTCCGATCGAGGACCAGCATGAGCTGGTCGAGAGGATCCTGGCCCACTGGCGTTCGGATCATTCTCGCCAGTACCATCCGGACCGCGTTGAGGCGGTTTCCCTGGTTCGGATGGCCCGGTCCTTCGATGAGGTGAAAGCCGCGATTCGTGCCGAGTGTGGTGAGGATCCCGAAGTGGTCTTGACCGATGCCCGGCCGTCTCCGAACGCCGTGAGCTATGCGGATTATCGCCGCGAGCTCTCGGACTCCGGTTTGACCAAACCCGTGGCGATCTGCTTCGGGACGGGCTGGGGAGTTTCGGACGTCTTTTATCCCGAGGTTCACCGGATCCTGGCTCCGGTGTACGGGCCGGAAGGCGCGCCACGAGAGGGGATTCCGTACCGAGGGTACAATCATCTCTCTGTTCGAGCTGCTGTCGGGATCATTCTCGATCGGTTGTTCGGACTGTAACCGGTCTCTTTTCCGGCGTTCGGGAAGGGGATGTCACCTGGCCAGGATTCGTATACCCGTATCAAAAAAGAAGTAGGTTCAATGGCTACCACCAAAACAAAATACAGAAGAACTTCCAAAGGCGCGCAGGTTCCCGGCAAGGGTCTCGCTGAGCGTCTCGCCTCCGTCGAGAAGGCGATGCTCCGTACGGATCTCCCCGACTACAAACCGGGCGACACGGTTCGCATCCAGGTCCGCATCAAGGAAGGCGAAAAGGAGCGCGTTCAGGCCTACGAAGGCATCGTGATCGCGAAGAACAACAAGGGCGCGAGCAAGTCCTTCACCGTGCGCAAGATTTCCCACGGCGTCGGCGTGGAGCGCACGTTCCTTGAGGCATCCCCGAAGGTCGCCAAGATGGAAATCGTCCAGGCCGGCAAGGTTCGCCGCGCGAAGCTCTACTACCTGCGCGAACTCGAAGGCAAGGCTGCCCGGGTCGAGCGTGAGTATGGCGCTGAAGGCGCTGCTCCCGCCGCGAAGACCAAGTAAGCGTTGATAGGCGATTGGCGGATCCGTGGGGCAAGCTCCCTCAGTTGAGTGGGAAACCCGTGCCGGCTATCCCGGCCTGTCTGTGGCAGGCGTGGATGAGGTCGGGCGGGGTTGCCTCGCGGGTCCGGTCGTCGCCGGCGCCGTTATCCTTCCCGCGGTGATCGACTACGCGGCCTATCCCTGGCTCGCCGATATCACCGATAGCAAGAACCTCAGTCCCAAGGCGCGCGAGCAGCTTGCCCCTCTGATCGAGGGATGGGCGGTCGGCGCGGCGGTTGGGCACGCCACGGTCGAGGAGATCGACCGGATCAACATCTATCATGCCTCCCATCTGGCCATGGAGCGCGCTGTGGCGGCTCTCGGCGTTCGTGTCGAGCATGTCCTGGTCGATGGCAACGCCATACCTAAGGCGCTGCGTTGTCCTTCCACGGCGATCGTGAAGGGCGATCTCAAGTGCCTGAGCATCGCGGCCGCTTCCATCATCGCGAAGGTCTGGCGCGATCGTCTGCTCACCGAGCTCGACGCTCGATATCCGGGTTATGGATTCGCGATCCACAAAGGCTACGGAACGCCGGCCCACCTCGAGGCCCTCAAATCTCTCGGCGCCTGCGCGGTCCATCGGCGCAGCTTCGCCCCCGTCGCGGCGGTGACCGCGATTTCCACCCAAGCCCTGGAGACCCTTCCGCTGCTCTGAGCGGCGTGTCTCGTGCATTTCCGGTCTCCCATGACAGGACCAGTCGAAAGTCATTTGAGCGTGGGCCACCGCATCGAGCGGCTAGCTGAGGAGTATCTGCTGACCGAGGTCTCGCGCATTTGCGTGGCGCGGAACTTCCGCTGCAAGTCCGGCGAGATCGATCTCGTTCTTGAAGAAACGCTTGCAGGGGGGCGCACGGAGCTGGTCTTCGTTGAGGTGCGCTGCCGACGCGAAGGCTCCTGGGTCGGCGGGATCGAGAGTGTCACGTTCCCCAAACGACAGCGGCTCAAGAGGGCGATCGCCCAGTTTCTTTGTCAGTACCGGGGAGGGGCCGCGAGCGTGCGCGTGGACATCCTGGGCTGGGATGGCCGGAGCTGGGAAACGGCACGCAACGTCTGGCTCTGACCCGCGGACGGACTCGCCGCGCGGGGCGGATCACTGGTCGTAGCTTTTGCGGGCGCGGTCTTCGTTGTCGTAGAACTCGAAGGCGTCGGCGTCGTCGAAGGCCTTGATGACCCGTTTGAACTCGCTCTTCACGTTGCAGTAGACCGGCTTGACCGGGGCGCTCGTGTTGAAGTCCTTGAGCGTCTGGACGAACGAGGAGATGCCGCTGGAGCCGACGAACTCGAGCTTCTCGAGGTTGAAGATGATTTTCTTGGGCGCGGAGTCGGTGTGCGCCTTCTTTGCGACATCGGCTTCGGCGCCGCGGAGCAGCTTGGCGAGATCGTCGCGCAAGGGGAGGTTGGTTTCGAAGTCGAGTTTGCCGTCCATCGAAACGATGATCGCGTCGCCGCTTTTCTTGAACTGGGTCTTCATGGCCGTTCCTCCCGGAATGAGAATTCTCTTGGACGGCGCTTTTCTTTCGCGCCTCGTTTCTCTATTATCCTCACGGTCATGAGTGATAAAAAGAGGCAAGATTTGCCGGGTGGATTGTGGGTGGTGGCGACTCCCATCGGGAACATCGGGGACCTGACTCCGCGCGCCCGGGAGGCGCTGGAGGCGGCGGACGCGATTCTCTGCGAGGACACGCGGCAGGCGGCCAAGCTCCTTGCGGTCGTGGGCCTCAGGCGCCCGCTCTCGACGCTCGAGCGCGTCGATGCGCACGCGACCGAAGGGAGGCTTGGCTCGCTCGTCGAGCGGCTGCTCGCCGGAAGCTCGTTCGCGCTCGTGACCGATGCCGGTACGCCGGCGATCTCCGATCCGGGCGCGCGGCTCGTGGCGCTGGCCCGGGAGTCCGGCGTGCTCGTCACGGCGGTGCCGGGGGTTTCGGCGGTGACCGCCCTGCTTTCGGTCTCGGGCTTCGGAGAGACTTCCTTCGTCTTTCGCGGTTTTTTCCCGAGGAAAAGAGGGGATCGTGAAGCTGAGCTCTCGCTCGCGCGGGACGCGGAGGTGGCGCGCGTGTTCGTCTGGTTCGAGAGTCCCAACCGCATTCTCGAGTCCCTGGCCGCGGTCGCCGGGATGCTGCCCGAAGCGCGGGTGGCGGTCGCCAAGGAGCTGACCAAAGCGCACGAGAAAGTTTGGGTCCAGGGGGCTGAGGCGGCTCGCGCGCAGGTGGAGGAGGAGCTCGCTCGTGAGGGAACGCGCGGCGAATGGTGCTTCGCCGTACTGCTCGCGCAGAAGCCCACGGAAGTGCGGGAGTGTTCAGATTGGGTTAAGGCTTTGCGCTGTGTTTTGGATGCCGGGGTTCCGGCTTCAGAAGCGGCAAGGCAGGTAAGCCAACATTTTGGCGCAGCGAAAAAAGAGGTTTACGAAAGGGCATTGCAGCTCTCGGGGAAAAAAAATTCAAACAGCTATTGACGATCCGATGAAGCAACGTAGACTCAAAGTTGTGGTTGTGGAAAGAATCCACGGAAGGATTCTGGGAGACAGGTTAGTAGCTCTCGCGGGCCTCAGTGAAGTCAGGAAGACGGATCACTGAGGCATCTTTATTTCGGGCTCAGGATGAGCCTGATCCAGTTCCGACATCTGGCAGGAGGCCACCTCAAAGATGTCCTCTAAACCCCTTAAAAAAACGCAGGATCCGAATCTCGGCGCGGTGCTCGACGCGCTTGGGGAGATCCGCGGCGTCGAAGGGGAGATCTCCCACGTCATCCTCGAGATGCAGGAGAAGGTCCAGCAGCTCGAGCACCTCAACGATTTTTCCGCGATCCTCAACTCGACCCTTGATACCGAGACGGTCCGCGAGAAGGCGCTGGAGGCCACGTGCCGGCTCCTGCGCTGCGAGACCGCGTCGCTCTTTCTCGTCGATGAGGCCAAGGCGGAGCTCTACTGGGAAACCGCGCTCGGCGACGTGGGCAAGGAGCTCAAGCGGAGCTTTCGCCTTCCGATCGACGATCGTTCGATCGCGGGCTATGTCGCGATGACGGGTGAGAGCCTGATCATCAACGACGTCGCGGCGGATCCGCGTCACAATCGCAAGGCCGGCACGCGGGGCAGCTTCAAGACGCGGACGATGCTGTGCGTGCCGCTGCGGGCGCGCGAGAAGATCATCGGCGTGCTTCAGGCCATCAACAAGCTGCCGAGCACGTCACCGAAGTCTTCGCGCCACGCGTGGCCCGACTTCTATCAGGAGGACTGCCGGCTCCTGCAGTCGCTCAGCCACCAGGTCGGGATCGCCGTGGAGAACTCGCGGCTCTATACCGAACTCA
>JAMPXZ010000027.1 GCA_023700925.1 Oligoflexia bacterium
GCAGGTAATCCACTCCGCCTTCGAGAAGGGCCGAAGCCTGGGCATGAAAGTTCTCTTCGAGCTGCTCGAACGTCGCGCCTCCGGTTACCGACAGCGCCTTGGTGGTCGGGCCCATGGAGCCGGCGACGAAGCGCGGTCGCGCCTCCGTGGAGTAGCGGTCGGCCAGCTGCCGCGCGAGGCGGGCGGCGGCGAGGTTGATGGCATGCGCTTGGGCTCCGAGCCCGTACTCGTGCAGCACCAGCGGCGTGCCGCCGAAGGTATTGGTCTCGATGATGTCGCTGCCGGCGTCCAGGTAACTTCGGTGGATCTCCTCGATCACGTCCGGGCGAGTCAGAACGAGGTGCTCGTTGCAACCCTCGAACGCTTCGCCCCCGAAGTCGCGGGCGGTGAGTCCCTTTTGCTGGATTGCCGTACCCATGGCGCCGTCCAGCACGAGTATCCGCTTTTCGAGCGCCCGACGGATCAGCGAGTGTTCCAAGGGAGGTCCGGGATATGGCTGAGGTGGTTGGCGAATCTCGCGGCGACGAAGAGGTAATCGCTGAGCCGGTTCATGTAACGCAGGAGGATTCCGCGCTGGGGTTCGCTGCGATTGAGCGAGACGAACTCGCGCTCGGCCCTGCGGCTGATGGTGCGTGCCAGATGCAGGTGGGCCGCGGCCGGAGAGCCGCCGGGCAGAACGAAGGAGGTGAGCGGAGTGAGCGTGGCTTCCATGGCGTCGATCCCGCGTTCGAGTGCTTCGACATGGACGTCTTCGATGAGCGCTGCTCCGGATCTCTGACCGCGCGGAGAGGCGAGCTCCGCTCCGAGCTGAAAGAGCTCGCTCTGAATTTTTTGAAGCTCGCCCGCAATCGGAGCGGAGGGCGGCAGCACCGCGAGCGCCACGCCGAGCGAGGCGTTGAGCTCATCGATCGTGCCGTAGGTGCGGATTCTCAGGCAGTCCTTGGGGACCCGGTTTCCGCCGTAGAGGCTGGTTTCACCGGCATCTCCCATTTTCGTGTAAAGCTTCATGCGATGTTCCCTCGGGTCGGTTCAGGGTAATCCGCTCCGCTTCTGGAAAGCAAGCGATCGAGGATCGCAAAAAAGTCCCTTGACCCGTTTTCGAAGCAGTGTATAAACATGCCTCGTTCGTTAAGTTTTCCTCGGATGCGGGTTTAGCTCAGTTGGCTAGAGCGCCACGTTGCCAACGTGGAGGTCGAGGGTTCGAACCCCTTAACCCGCTCCATTTCAATTCCAAACCAGAATTATTTCAGTCTTAAGTCTTTTTGGAAAGGTCGCCCGCTTTTGCGGCCAGCCTGGCGGCCCGGGCGAGGCGGCGCGCCTCGCGGGCATGCCGGCGCTGCAGGTTGCGCTCCTTGCGCGCCAGCTGCAGCCCTTTGAAGAATCCGACCACATAGTCCTTGGCCGACCACAGGCTCAGCGCCAGCGAAAGGTAAAGGAGTCCGATACCGATCGGGTAAAGCGGAAGACCCAGCCAGGCATCGCCAGCCATGATGAAGGGGATGGCGATCATCTGAGTGGCGGTTTTCCACTTGGCTCCTTCGGAAGCGGCGATGACCACGCCCTCGGCGCTGGCCAGCGCCCGGAGTCCCGTGATGCCGAGTTCGCGGCAGACTAGGAGCATGACGACGACCGGATGGATGCGGCCAAGGTGCTGCAGCATGATCACGCTCGAGACGACCAGGAACTTGTCGGCCAGCGGATCCATGAGTTTGCCGTAGATGGTGACCTGCTGGTGACGCCGCGCCAGGTACCCGTCAAAGAAATCGGTGATGCTCGCGATTCCAAACGCGACCGCTGCAATGGCATCCCAGTTCGGCTCACCGATGAAGAGCAGCCCCACGACAAGAGGGACGAATGTAATGCGTATTAAGGTCAAGATGTTAGGCGCATTAGTGAAAGTGAGCTCGTCCTGCGCCTGGGGATTGGGTTCGGTCATGTTCCTTGAGTTTTAGTGCCCCGTCAGTCCCTTTGTCTAGGGAAAGTTCTGCGTTTTCGGCTTATCCTGTTGGGATGAAGTTCCGGTTTCTGTTCCTTTTCTCGGTTTTTCTTGCGGGAAGTCTCGCTTCCGCGGAACGCCTTGCGGCAGGGGCCGCGGTGCCGTCCGCGGAGCAGCCTCATGCGATCGCCAGCGTGCTGAAGCCCGCTGTTTACCGCCGGATGCTCGAAGAACGCGAAGTGATGGTTCACGCCTCCCTCAAGGAGGGCGAGAGCTACTCGTACTACGCGGCGATGCTGGTCCGCGCGGAGCTGGCGGTAACGCGACGTGTGCTTACTGACTATCAACTTTATGCCAAGATGATTCCTTACATCGAGCGGGCGGCCTTCGACGCCAAGAGCGGGATTCTGGCGGTCGAGGGAGGCCTCTGGAAGTTCCGGCTGAGCTCGCAGGTTCGGTTTTACGAGCAAGGTGAGCGCTGGATCCGCTATGAGTTCGTGGGTGGGCATTTTCAGGGGATGACGGGTGAGATCCTTTTTGAGCCCCTGGGAGAAAAGGGGACGGCCGTCTATATGAGCGGCTTCAAAAAGGGCGAGCACTGGCCCCCTAAGTTCGTCATCGAGCGGGGGGCTGAAATAGTCTTTGAATTTACCGCTAAACGCATGAGATCCTACATCGAGTCACAAAAGAACAGCTAGGAGGGCGCGCTGTGACAGAATCGAACGGGAAGAACCCGAACCTGGTCATCGAAAATCCCAAAACCCCGGGCATCACCAGTGAGCGGCGAAGACGCCCGCGCCTCAATCTGGCGGCCGAACAGTTCCGGCTGGCCGCCAACGGAAAGATCTTTTCGGTGATCGATCTTTCGAGCGAAGGAATGGCGCTTCGCGTCCTCGATCATGACGATTTTCTCCTTTTTCCGATCACGATGGAGCTTGCGGGGACCATCAACCTCAAAGGCAACAAGTTCCCGCTCAAGGCGCGCGTGCGCCGGCTCGGCATCGATCTGGTTGGCTGCGAGTTCGTCGATCTTCCGAGCGATACGCGCGCGGCGGTGGAGCAGTTCCTGAGCCCTGAGTTTCTCGGCAAGGAGATCAAGCCGATTCCGGCGGGCGATGGCGCGACGCTCTGGTACCATGGCCCCTCGGGCACCGACGTCATCCTGGTTCGCGGCGTCGATGGGCAGTATCGAAGACTGACTATTTACGTCCTAGGATGTTTCGTGCAGTGGGAGCAGGAGCTCGGCCTGGTGACGGGCCGCACTGAGTCATCCCATTCTCCTTCCAGCTCGCAAGATGAAATCTGGGGCGTCGTACGCTTTGAAACGTTGCTCATGCACAACGATGCCCAGCCTGATCCCGCGAAGTTGAGGATTGCAAAAGCGCTGCTCCTGAGTTCTAACCTTCCTCAGGACTTGAAAAAGTGGTGCGCCCGCACGGTATCGCCGGTGAATGAAGACGTAAATTAGCGGGGTACCCGAGGAAGTCCCTCGGAGACATCATGGATCGAAACTATGCGATGGAATTCGTCCGCGTGACAGAAGCCGCGGCGCTCGAGAGCTCGCGCCTGATGGGGCGCGGGGATGAGAAGGCCGCCGACCATGCCGCGGTCGAAGCGATGCGCAAGATGCTCAATAACATCAACTTCGAAGGCACGGTGGTGATCGGGGAGGGTGAGCGCGACGAGGCCCCGATGCTTTACATCGGCGAGAAGGTCGGCCGCGGCGACGGACCCAAGCTGGACCTGGCGCTGGATCCGCTCGAGGGCACGACGATCTGCGCGCACGGTGGCAACAACGCCCTGTCGGTAATCGCGATCGCCGAGGAGGGCAACTTCCTTCATGCCCCCGACGTCTATATGCAGAAGATCGCGGTGGGCCCCGATGCCCGAGGCGCGATCGACCTGTCGGCAAGCGCGACGGAAAACCTCAAGAACGTCGCGCGCGCGAAGAAGTGTTACGTGGATGACCTGACGGTGGTCATTCTTGATCGGCCGCGCCACCAGGAGCTGATCGCGGAGGTTCGCAAGGCCGGCGCCCGTATCTGGCTCATCGGCGACGGCGATGTCTCGGCGGCGATCGCCACCTGCAAGCGCGACAGCGGCGTCGACGTGCTCATCGGCACGGGCGGCGCGCCCGAGGGCGTGATCTCCGCGGCCGCGCTTCGCTGCATGGGGGGCGACTTCCAGGGGCAGCTCGTCTTCCGCAACGACAACGAGAGAGCGCGTGCGACCAAGATGGGCATCCAGAACCTGGATCGCATCTACAAGATCGACGACCTGGCCGCCGGACGCGTCATGTTCTGCGCGACGGGCATCACCCAGGGCACGTTGCTTAACGGCGTGCGCTATTTCAGCGGGGGCGCGCTCACGCATTCACTGGTCATGCGGTCAGCGTCGGGAACGGTTCGTTACATCGAAGCCGAGCACCATTTCGCTCGCAAACCCAAGTACTGAGGAGAAGATGGCAAGCGCCGAGATCAAGGAAATCCTGAATGTCGACAAGGACCGATTCTTCGAGGTGGTCACCCGTTACGAGGACTACCCCCTGTTCGTCGATGGCTGCACTTCGGTGAAGGTGGAGCGCCCGGCCCCGGGCCGCGCGCGCGTGACCTATCACGTGTCGATGATGAAAGACGTGACCTACACGCTCGATCTCACCGAGAACGCCGAAAAAGGCACCATCGATTGGAAGCTGGTCGAGAGCGACTTCTTCAAGGTCAATAACGGATCCTGGCGCATCAAGAGCGCGGGGGCCGGCAAGACCGAGGTGCACTACGGGCTCGAGGTCGAGTTCAAGATACCGGTGCCGGGGCTGATTCTCAATCGGCTCGTCAAAGGCAACCTGCCATCGATGGTCAAGAGCTTCGAGAAGCGAGTTCGGGAGAAGTATGGGCACGGATGACCTGCAGAGCAAGGCGGCCGAGCTGATGAAGAAGGTGCTCACCGTCGGCGTCGGGGCGATCTTTCTTACGGAGGAAAGCCTGCGGGCGCTGGTCGCGGAGTTCAAGCTCCCCAAGGAGCTGCTCAACGGAATCCTCGACTCGGCGGCGAAGACCAAGAACGAGTTTCTCCGCACCTTGTCCCAGGACGTGCTCAGTCGGGTGGTCGACAAGGTCGAGCCCTCCGCGATGATGCAGGAGTTCCTGAACCGCAATGACCTGGAGTTCACCGTCCGCCTGAGCGTCAAGCCGAAGAAGAAGAAAGAGCCTCGCGAGCGCGAGGAGGCCCCGCCGACGCCCGATCAGGCCTGAGGCGCGTCGCTTCGGAGGTTGCCCTCGGCATCAAGGTGCCCGCCGTAGACCAGTACCAGCTCGCGGAAGAGCCGGTCGTCGAACTTGTGCTTCATCTTGTCCTTCATGAGCTGGAAGGCGTCAAACGGCGTCCGCGCCGTCGAGTAGCTGCGATTGGTCGTCAGCGCGTTGAAGACATCGCAGATGCAGACGATCTTGGAAAACGGGTGGAGCTGCTCCTCGCGGAGCGCGAGGGGGTAGCCCGTTCCGACCTTGTCCTCGTGATGCTCGAGGATGGCGCGCTTGGTGCGCTCGGAGATCGCCGGATGGTTCTTCACCGTCTCGTAGCCATGGAGTGAGTGCTGGCGCATCTCTTCCCACTCGGCCTCGTCGAGCGGGCCGTTCTTGTTGATGATCTCCTTGCGGACCTTCACCTTGCCGATATCGTGCAGCAAACCCGCCAGTCCGAGCTCGAGCAGCTCCCCGTCGTCATGCAGCCCCATCTTGCGGCCAAGGATGATGCAGTTGACGGAGGTGCCCACCGAGTGCTGGAGGGTGTAGGGGTCATGGCTCGAGAGCTTGGCGAGGAAGAGGTAGGCCTTGGGATCCTTCATGAGTACGTGCACGAAGGAGCTGACGACCTTGACGCTCTTGTCGATGTTCTGGGGCGAAGGATCCTGAAACAGATCGTCCACCACGAGCAGGGCGGAACGGCGCAGGGATTCCATGCGCGTTTCCATGGGGAAACCGCCACCCGGAAGGGGCGTGGTGGCCAGGATGACCTGCGAGGCGTAGTCGCGCAGCGAGGCGATGTGCTCGTCGCTGATCCAGATCGACGAATGCAGGCTGAGCACGAGAGGCGAGAACGGCTGGTCCGCGTCGCGGATTTTTTCGAAGGCACCTTCGCGATGGATGAAGAAGGCGATCGCCGGCAGCGCCGGCATGTTCACGTCGATTCGGGCGACGAAAAATTCCACGGGGATCTCGAAGAAGCCGCGGCCGGGGCGCGCGGGGTCGGCTTGCCGGCGCAGGTGCCCGGCGTGCACTTCGGCGAGGATTTTCGAAAAGCTCTGATGCTCTTTCATGGCGATTGGGGCCTCGGCTTCTGATGATACCTAAGGTGCGGCGTTTTAGGGAGTGGGACCTGGGTCCGCCGTGACAGGTGTCTACGGCTTGGACACAGTACGGCCCGACTCGTTGAGGATTGGACAGGGGTGGTCTCCGTAACTTGCTGTGATTAAAGGGGTAAGTAACGGGGCTGTCTTTTTCGTCTCGGGGCGCGCTTTGGCACCTCGATTGCTCTCTTAGGGGTCATGAGGGCGCCAAGTGAAGGGCACCCAAGTAGAGCAGAAGCAGAAGCCGCATGAGAAGAGGAGTTCCCGATGTCAGCCACCCGAGACAAGAATCAAAAAGCGATGTTCGTGTACACCAATCTTTACCAGCTTTATCGCAAAGAGAGCCGCAAGGAGCAGGTGAACTCCGAGGAGATCGAGTCCCTGCCTTTCGTGGCCCGGCCCAACCGCAACATCCTTAAGGCCGAAGAGCTGCGAGCAGCCGCTGCCGCTCCCGCCGCGGCCCCGCAGCCGCGGATTGAAGCCTATAATCCTCCCGCCTTCATCGGCAAGCGTGTGGAGCGCCCCGAGTACCTCGCGCCCCAGCGTAACGAGGCGATCGAGAGCCTCAAGGAAAATCTCAAGACCCTGAACGACCTTCACTCGCGTCTGCGCTTCATGCTGCAGGAGCTCGAAGAGCTCGTGAAGTAAGTCCGGGCCCGCCCGGCTCAGCCGAGCGTCCGACTTCCAATCGTCTTCTTGCTTGAGCGCGGCTCCTCGTCGGGGTCGCGCTCGTTTTGTTTGGCCAACGGCAGATTCTCGGGGAAGCTCGGCGACTCCACTCGCGCTCGCTCCGGTTTCTTGGCCTGGTGCTGTTTGTAGGCCGCGTGGCTCTTCTTGGGGACGCGCGCGACGAGCTCGTCGCCGTCAAAAGCGCGCGAGAGCTGCTTGGCCTCGACCGGGACTTCCAACGGGAAGCTCTCGTGGAACGACTGATAGGTCGCCGTGCCCTTCGTGCGGCCAGGGGAGAGCTCGAGCTTCTCCTCGTTGCGGCGGTAGCCTGAGAGCACGATGTGGTCGCCCTTGATCGAGACGTTCACGTGTTTTTGCTCGTGCTCGGGAATCGTGGCGGTGAGAACGTAGTGATCGCCCTCGTCCTCCAGCGTGGCGCCGAGCTCGATCATTCGGTAGAATGGGTCCTTTTGCCGGGAGGAGTAGGCGGCGAGCTTGGCCGCGGTGTCCTGGCGGATCTCCTTGATCTTGCCGCCCGCGCGCGAGCGCAGGTCGTCGAGCACCTGGTTCTGCTCCTCGGATTGCTCCTGGAATTCCCGCGCGAAGTTCTGGCGTGAGCGTTCGGTCGTCTCGAGCGCGTTCGTCTCGAGGCGATCGCGCTCGGCCTGGGAGGTCTCGTGGATTTCCTGTGCCTTGGTGTCGGTGAGGTCCTTGGCCTGGTTGTGGAGCTGTTCGTTCTGCTTGCGGATGTCGGCCATGGCGAAGTCCGCGGCCCGCTTTTCGTAGTCGTACTCTTGAGCGGTTTGTCTTTGCGTGTGGTCCAGCTGCTGCTGGCCGCGATGCTCGGCACGCTCGATTGACGTCTTGTAGTGGTTCTGCACTCGCGCCAGCTCGGCCTCGCCCTCGCGTTTGGCCTTGGCGAGCTCGGCCTGCTGGGCGCGCTGAAGGTTCTTCAGCGTTTCATAGCCGTTGTTTTTTTCCGTCTGCACGGCATGGTCGCCTCGCTCGTTTTCCTTGGCGATCTGCTGATCGTAGGTGTCGCGCAGGTGGCTCAGACGAACCTCTTCTTCGCGCTGCGTTTCGGCGATGCGACGCTCAGCCTCGCGCGCGCGGGCCAGGGCCTCTCGTTCGGGCGAGGGGTCGTTTTCGCGAGCCTGCTGCTGTGCGGGGGGGAGGAGCGGCCGGGGACGGGTGGGCGTGATCTCCATTGTCGACCTCCATGTCGAACGTGCGCGCAATGCCTTGATATCAGGATAGAAGGAACCTTGGCGACTTGCAAGCATGGTAACCGGCGCGGCGGGTGTGTGATAATTGACGCAGACAGATTTGACTCCGCGCAGAAGGGCCCGGTACAATTCAAGTATGAAGCGGAGCTCGTCAAAAAAAGGCATCGAACGGCGCAAGAGAACCCGCAGTCGCAAGAAGCCGGTCTCGCGCGCCGAGCCCAAGTCGCAGGTGACGGCCGAGAGCTGTGCGCATTGCGCAAAAGACCTGACGGGCAACGAGCGGGCGCTTTTTGTCGAGGAGGAGCTCGGCCGGATCTTCTGCTCGGAGGACTGTATCGGCGGGTTTTTCACCCCTGAAATCGAGCGTCTGGAAAAAGAATATTATCGGAAACTTTCACCGAGCGATCTGGGGGCGACCGAGCGCGAGAGCCTTGCGCACCTCAGGTGGATCACCCTTCAGGAGCCCGACGAGGTCTGGCGGGAAAAGACCCTGACCGGGGATTATCGCTATACGCTGATCTCCGAGTTTCAGCCGGCCAGCCGGAAGATCTGGTCCGTGTGCATCTGCCTGTTTTTGCGGGGGGAGCCGAGCTTCCTGTATCTGGCTTTTCCGACCCGTAACGCCGCCATGGCGAACTCCTACCGCCGGGGCGAGCGCGTTCAGTGGACCCGTCCCGCGAGCGACGGGACCCGCCTTCCGCGCGAGGAGGGAACGCTCGGGAGAGTGAGCCCCGAGGAGGAGGAGATCGGTCCGAGCGATCGACTGGCTGACTCGTGGACCGCGGACGAGACTTACCGGGCTCAGATCGGACAAGGACGTCGCTCTGACGATATTCCCGCTCAGGAGTATGAGCTCTATCAGGGCTGCGTCGAGGAGACTCTTCAGGAGCCGGATGAGGTTTGGAGCATTCCGCTCAACGGCGAGCCCGATGCACCCAGAATCTTCCACTTTATCCGGCATTATCCCGAGGAAAAACCGGGCGTCTGGTACGTGATCGTCGCGCGCGAACTGGTCCAGGAGGAGCAGATCGAGATTGTCGACGCGTTTCCGACCCGGGATCCCGAGCTCGTGGCGCGCTACCGGCGAGGGGAGCAGGAGGTCGGTGGAGACGCCGAGTCCCGCACCGCCTCGCGCGTCGTTCACTGAGGGCTCAGCGGAAGCGGCCGAAGCTGTAGGCGGGGCAGCCGTAGTAGTTGCCGTTGCCGAGGCAGAGCTGCATCTGATCGCGATCCATCTCCTCGACGATGAAGACGGCGTTGAAGTTGATTCCGGCGAAGGTCAGGAGGGCACCCTCGACGTCCTCGATGGCGCTCACGCACTGGTTCCAGGGAAGACCGGTGCCGAGCTCGGGCTTCCAGTAGGTATGCCGCGAGTCGACGACCTGCGCGGGGAAGACGCAGATCGTATTGGAGCGCGCCGTCTGGCCGCGGATAAAAAGCTTGGCGTTGTCGGTGCGCGAGGCGCAGACGGTGAAGTACCCGCTGCCGTCGTTCTCGGAGTCATAGTCGGGAACGACGTTGGGTGAGCCCGGGCAGGAAAAATCGCCGGAGCTCTCGGTGTCGATGACGCCAAGAGCGGAGGCGCGACTGAAGGAACTTTCACCCGCCCTGGGCACATAGGTCCTGCCGATCGGGGCGCAGGAGCTGAGGAGCACGGCCATCGTGATCAGGGGTAGAAAAGCGGAAGATAGGGTTCTCATGGCTCGTTCCTCTTTCGCAGTAACAGGGGTTATACCCCTAGAAGGAGCAAACGACGTGCCGCGCGAGATGATTGAAAGCCTTGGGGTTTAGCCCCGGAGCGCTGTCACTTCTTTTGACGGGTGTCTACCGACACAGCGAGGGCGCGCCGGCGGGCCCGATAAATCGCGAGAAGCCCGCCCGCGGTCGCGAGCAGCGCGAATGCGCCGAACCAATCGCCCCAAGTCTTCATGAGCGTCGGGATGGGCTCGTAAACCGGAATCGCGACGTTGAGGACCGCGGGCTCGCCCATAGGCGTGGGCTCGGTGATCGTGCCATCGGGCAGGACCAGGGCCGAGATGCCCGTATTAGTGGAGCGGAGCTGCGGCAGGCGGGTCTCCAGGCTGCGGAACGTGACGAGCGCAAGGTGGAGCTGGGGCTCGCCGAAGGGACCGAACCAGGAGTCATTGGTGATGTTCAGAATGAGTTGACTCCCTTTTCTCGCCGCCCCGATCACGTAGCTCGGGAAGAGCGCCTCATAGCAGATGATCGGCCCGGTCTTGAGCGTGCCGCCCGGCAGCCGCTCGACCGGCACCTGCACCAGCTCCGGTCCCAGGCCGCGACCGAAGTTGCCGACCTGGGGAAACGCGTCCCGCAAAGGCTTGATGTACTCGGAGCCGGGAATGTACTCGCCGAAAAGCAGGAGGACGTTCTTGCGGTAGATCTGCAGATCGCCCGAGGACGAAAGGCTTGCGAGCGCGGGCTCGGCCTTGGGAGTGAGGACGAACAGCGCGTTGAAGTCCTTGCCCTGCCAGCGGTCATAACCGCCGAAAAGCAGCGGGACGTTGCGATCGCGGATGAATGCCTCGACTTTCTGGTCGCGGAAGAGCTCGTCGGCCGTGTTGGGCGTTCGGAACGTCGACGGATAGGCCGTCTCGGGCCAGACCAGAAAGTCAGGCTTGTGCTCCATCGACAGCGCGCGATCGGAGAGACTGAAGTAGGTGGCGAGCACCTTCTCGGCGGCGCCCCGCACGCCGCGCTCGGAGGCGATCTTGTCGAAGTCGCCGATGTTGCCCTGGATGGCCGCCGCGTGGGCGCTCACCGGAGCGGAGGCTACGAGCGCGCGGATCTCGGCGCCGCGAAGCTGACCGTAGACGAGTCCGGCCGCGCAGAGTGCGAGCGAGAGCAGTGCCTCAGGCGCAAGGACGAGCAGCTTGCGGGAGGCCGGCCCGGCGATGCCCGACGCCGGTGTCCGGGCTTTGCGCACGAGGTGCGTGAGCGTGTCGTTCACCAGGAAGACCAGGAAGGTGATCAGGTGCGCGCCGCCGAGATCGGCGAGCTGGCGAAGGCGCGGCGCCTCATAAAAGGCGTGTCCGAGCGTATCGGCAAAGAGCTTGGGCAGTCCCCAGTCCAGGCCCGTATAGGCGAGCGCGAGGAGCATGGCGAACGCCAGGCGTGCCAGGAGGCGTTCTTCGGCTTTGCGAACGGGTTCCAGAAGTCGGATGAGAAAGGGGAACAGCAGGAACTGAGGTTGGCAGGCCAGGCTGAAAAGAAGCAGGCCGAGAATGCTCAGGGGCCAGGGCAGGCCGCCGAACTGGTGCAAGACCGAGGCGACCCAGAAGAAGCCGCCCAGCCCCATCAGGAAGCTGAGCCAGATGCCTTGAAGAAAGGCCTCCTTCATGCGCGGGGCGCGGTGCACGGCGAGAAGCCAGGGTACCAGCGCGAACCAGGCCAGAAAAGCGAAGTCCCACGGCGGGAAGGATGCAACGAGGAGGAAAGCTGAAAGCAGCGTCAGCCAGTCAGGGGATCTTTTCATCATAGAGCTCGTGAGAGCTCATCTTAGACTGGAACCTTGCGGCTGTCACTCCGAAGCGCCGGTTGAGGCGAGGAGATTGGCGAGCGAGGTTGGTCGCTGCGCGATCAGACCGCCCTGGCCTTTGTTCTGAAGCGCCAGGAGCGCGGAGTAAGCGTTGACCCGGCCTCCGGCGTTGATCTTGTCCTTGAGCTGCGGAAGGCGATCGACCGAAGCGATGATGATCTCCTTGAGCTGCTGAGGGGTGAGCGAAGGATTTTTCGCCAGAAGCAGCGCGGCCATGCCGCTCACGAAGGCCGTGGCCTGCGAGGTGCCGGACATGTAGCCGTAGCGCCCGCCAGGCAGCGTGCTGAAGATGTTCTCGCCGGGCGCGGCGACATCGACCTTGGTCTTGCCCCAGTTGGACGAGGGCAGCAGGTTGTTGCGGATGTCCGTCGCGGCGACCGAGAGGATGTTCGACAGGCGATAGGCCGAGGGATAGTAGTAGTTTTCGACGAGGTCGGTGTTCTCGTGCTCGTTGCCGGCCGCGGCCACGAAGAGCACGCCGCGCGACTCGGCCCGTTTGATGGCCAGGTATTCGTCCTCGGAGAACTCCGGGCCGCCTCCGCTATAGTTGATGATTCGCGCGCCATGGTCGACCGCGTAGTTGATGGCCTTCACGGTGTTCTTGAGGTTTACCGAGCCGGGGTTGGCGTCGGAGTAGTACTTCACTGACATGATGGACACGCGGCGGGCGACGCCGCTCACGCCGGTGGTCGGGTCGGTGACGGCTCCGACGATGCCGGCGACGTGGGTGCCATGGCCGTGGTCATCCAGCGGGTTAGCCTGGTCGACGACGTAGTTCCAGCCGAAGACGGCCTGCTTGCCGCCAGCCGGATCCTTCCAGATGTTCTGTTTGAGATCCTTGTGCTCGGGATCGATGCCGGTATCGATGACCGCGACGATGACGTCGCGCGAGCCTTGCTCGATCTTCCAGGCATCCAGGGCGCTGATATGGGATTTTTCGCGCGAGTTGACGAGGCCCCAGTTCTTGAGGGTGGCGCTGAGCTTGACCTGGCTGTAGGTCATGCCGAGCGGCGCATCGATGCCTCGGGGTGGGGCCGAGCCCAGCGCTACCAGGGCGGTAGCGCTGATCATGCCAGCCAGAATCGATTTGAGGTATGAGCGACGCATATTCTTCAACCGCCTTTGCGAATCTCTTTTCCCGCGCTTCACTCCACTGCTGCACCTCTTGTGGGAGGTGCGTCGGCTCTAATGGGTACTGAGCAAACATCGTGCCTCGGCTCCGGCGGCGCGGCGCCACTGAAAGTCCTTGCGAGACAAGGGATTAATCGGTTCGCGTTCAGGCATCGGGGCTCGTCGCTGTGTCAACTCTTTTGACACCTGTGTCGGCCGGGATGCACCTCCAGAGCGGCTTCCGGGCTGCCGATACGGGTGTATGCGCCTGTGGGTTTCCCCGCTGCTTTCACTCACTCTTGCTCTGGCGGCGTTCGCCGCGGGGCCGGTGCCCGCGCGTGCGTCCGATGCAACTGAGGGCCGTTTCGCGCGGCAGGAAGGCTCGCTCCGGCTCCGTGAGGCCCTGGGCGTCCTCGAACGCGTCTCTTCGGGGAGAGAGCTTCTCGCCAAAGCCCGCAAGCATTGGGGGAGTCGCGGGACATCGGATCTGCTCGAGCATCTGCGCCGGGGGGGCGAGTCCAAGACCGACGCGGTGATCACCCGGTACTTCAATCCGAAGACCGGCCAGGAGCATCGCGAGCGGCGGGTGGTGATCTACCTGCGCACTGAGCAGCGCCTGGAAGACCTCGTTCTGGATCTGGCGCACGAGCTGGTTCACGCCGTATCACGTCCGGCCTGGGATCCGTATGATCCGTCCCTCACGCACGCTGAGTACATCCGCGTCGCGATCGAGGGTGAAGGGGGCGAGGTCGAGGCGGTCGTTGCGGAATGCCGGGTAGGTCTGGAGATGGCCGCGCTCTCGGGCAGCTCACTGGAGCGCTGCCGGCATTACGTGACGCCCGGTTCGACGGAGGTCAGTGTCGAAAAGGTGACCCGGGATTTTTATCGTGTGGGCAAATGGCGACCCGAGCTGGCGAGACTGCTCGGAAGCGATAACGCAAAGCTCCTGTCTTTATCCGCTGAAGCGCCCGTGCTCTTCTCGTCGACCGGGCGTACCCCGTATCCCGTGGCGCTCTATCGCGAATTTGAGCAGATCACGGAGATCGCCTGCGAAAATTCGCGGCGGCGCCAGCGCGCTCGGTCAGTCCGCGGCCCGGCGCAGACCGAAGTCAGTCATTTCCTCAATCGCCGCTGCAACTGAGGGTTCCGTCCGCTCCGTGGGGCATAGCGGTTGCACAAGCCGCTTTCAAGGAGGAATCCTTCATGAGTATTTTAGGCTGGATTCTATTTGGTTTCGTGGTGGGTCTGATTGCCCGCGCTGTGATGCCTGGCCGCGATCCGCTGGGCTTGATCGGCACCACCGTTCTGGGCATCCTGGGCGCGCTGGCGGCCGGCTGGATCGGCAGTGCGCTGGGGCTTTACGAGCCCAATGAGGGTGCTGGCTTCGTGGCGGCGACACTGGGTGCCGTGATCGTGCTGGCGGTCTACAACATGATCGCGAGCAGGAGGCGGATCAGCAGGAGTACCACCAGCAGTGAAGATCGCCGGCGCGCGGCGTGACCGGGGCGCGCGCTGTTTTCGCCGGACTCCTCGGAGGGCTGGCCGCGGCGTGGCTGCTGTCCTGCGGTAGAGGAGGCTCAGAGGGGGTTGGGCCTCCTCCGCTTGCCCAGGCCGGGTGCGTCGCCTCGGAGGGGAGTCCTTGGGTACCGGCGAGGAGGAGCCCTTCGGGCCCTCCGAACGGGGTCGAGCGAAGCGTAATCAACGTGACCGGAGCAGTGAGTGGACTTGAAAGCGCCCCCATTCCGGTTGAGCTCACGGTGCCGATGCCCGCGGATCAGGGGCCCGGCAGTTCGGTGTCCTTCATCGCGGAGGTCACCGGGTATCCGGCCTATCCTTTCCTCATCTCCCTCAACGACGGACAAAACGAGCTGGTCAAGCTCGAGCCCGCGGGCGCGGGCGGCTGCGGCAAACCCGGGCTCTTCTGCTGCGGGACGCGGAGCTGCGCGCCGAACGAGCGCTGGGTGATCTCGCAGCCCAGCATGTTCGCCAGCCGTGAGCACTGGGAGCAGCATCAGCTCAGCGACTTCGGCACCCTGAGCGTGAATCGGTTCCCGACGTGCGACTGGTCGCGCGGAGAGCCCGAGTGCATGATCGCCGATGCACGGCTCTTCCCGGGCGGTAAGTTGCGCGGGGGGACTCCGTACCGGCTGAAGTACGCACTCATCGCTGATGAGTCGCTGCAGACGCCCCAGGCAGCGGCCAATCTCAAGGTCACCGTGCTCAAGAAGCGCCAGAGTGCGGCAGGCCGCGGACGTCTTGACCTCAACTTCATTCTCGTCGGTCAGAAAAACGTCGCGGCCTCGCGAACGCGCAAAGGCCAGCGCAATCTCGACGCGCTCCTCGATCAGGTGGCCGCGAGCTACGCGGGCAGCGGCATTTCGCTCGGCGAGGTGCGCGCGGTGGAATGGGACTGCGGGGAGGGAGGCGATGCGTACGCCGATATCGAGCTCACGGAGCTGCCGCGGCTATTCTCCGTGGGGAGCGCCCGGCTGCCGGCCGACGGCGAGGGGCGCTCGGTGAACCTCTTCATGGTTTCCTCGCTTCGTGGCGAGGAGCCCGGGCAGGGCTTCACCTTTCTCGGAGTTTCGGGAGGGATCCTTGGGCCCATGGTCAATGGAACCGCCGCGAGCGGCCTGGCTTTTTCCAGCTTCAACAAGCTCGATATCTTCAATCCTCTCTGCGGCGAAGAAGAGTGCCCGCCGGCCGCGCAGCAGCGCGATTTTCACGAAATCGGGATCACGATCGCGCATGAAACCGGGCATTTTCTCGGTCTGAACCATCCGAGCGAGTCCAGCGGGCGCCGCCACGACTTCATTCCGGATACGCCGATCTGCACCCAGACGCAGAACCTGTCGATCGGACGCTACATCACCGTCCGCTCCTGCTGGGAGAGCGATTCCGCCTGTCGTGCGGCCTGTCCGGGTTATGACGGGCGGTCGAGCTTTTGTCCCGAGCGGACCGAGTGCCAGTTCAACCACTTGATGTGGTGGACCTCCAAGAACTTTGTCGCCGGTGAGGGCGACGGAAATCTGATCTCGGCCGACTCGACCGCGGTCCTGCACCTGAATCCCTTGGTGCGCTAGCGCTAACGGAAAAAACTTAATTGCCGCGGTACTAGGGGCCGCCGATGCCAAAAGCGCGGTCCTTGCAACGACCGTGGGCTGTGGTGCGCGTTAATACCCTTGCCGTTGGAGAGCGTCTCAAGACAAACCGCCAAGCCGTGCTCGAGGAGTGCCGACGGCGATTGCCGCCCGGAAGCGCTCTCCAGGCGCATCTGGACGGCCTGATCGACGAGGTGAGCGAGGCTTTGAGCGAGGAGCAGGAGCCGCGCGCTCGGGTGATCGAGTGGGCCCGCACCTGGGCCGGACAGCTTGACTGGGATGGGCGCGCATTCACCCTGCCCGAGGAGTTGGGCGCCGTGGCGAGCGCGATCGTCGAAGCGCTCGCGGCCAGGCAGTCGCTTTCGCCGGAGCTTTCGGTCTGGATCACCGAGGGGGTTTTTGGGGTGCTGAGCGAGGTGTTTCGCCAGGTGCTTCAGTCGTCGCGGGACGAACGGGATGAGGAGCGCCGGGCGCGCGCCGCGCTCGTCAGCATGGTCTCGCATGATATCCGGGGCCCCTTGGCGGCGGTGCGATCCGGAGTGCAGCTCATGCTCCGCTTTCCCGAGCGGGCGGCGGCGCGTGAGAAGTTGCTCGCTAGCCTCCTCGAGAGCATGGACCGCGCCGAGGGGCGCATCCAGGACTTCGTGGACGCGAGCCGGATTCATGCGGGAGAGCGGCTCGCGCTGCTGGTGTCCGAGTGTGATCTGGCGAGCGAGCTTGCGAAAATTCGCGAAGAGGTGAGTGCCTTTCATGCGGAGCGGATCGTGCTGCGGATGCCGCCCAAGCTTCAAGGTTACTGGGCGCCAGCCGAGCTCCGCCGGGCCGTGCGCAATCTGGTTCGCAATGCCCTGACTTACGGGGAAAGCGGTACCCCCGTGACCATTGCGCTGGAGCTCGCCGGCCGGCCCGGGAGTTCGCCCGAGGCCGAAAAGGTGCGGATCAGCGTTCATAACGAAGGCCCGGCGCTTGGCTCGGGTCCGGAGGTCCGCGAACGCATCTTCCGGCCCTTCCGCAAGGGCGAGCCGAAGGCTGGCAGCCAGGGGTGGCGCCTCGGGCTCGTTCTCTCCCGCGGGCTCGTCGAGGCCCAAGGGGGGCAATTGGACTTTCGAAGCGCCCCGGGCGAGGGCACCACGTTCTTCATCGAGCTTCCCCGCGATGCCCGCCCTTATCAGTCCTTCCTGCTGCACGTGGCATAAAGCGGCGCGGGTATTCAGTTTTTTTGGAAAATTTCCGAAAAAGAGAGGATGAGACCCGGGAGGCTCTTTTTCACGCTCTTGTTATTGCTGGCCTTTAGCGATGCCAGTTTCGCGGGGGAAGATCCCTGCCCGGGGCGCTTTGAGCTTTTAGGTCGCCGTGTCCTCGCCACCGCGCGGGAGGCGGGCCGCGCGCTCTCCGAGGCGACTCGCACCTATGTCAGCGAGGTACGCCGCTCGCCCAAGCGTCTTGTCTTTGCGCCGCGGGACAACCAGACTCCGCGCAAGCTCATCGACCTTCTGATCGAGGTTCCGTTCAACCCGTACGCAACGCTCCTGAACCGTCCCACTAAACTTTCCCTCCCGGCTTCCATGGCGCTGTGGAGCTTGCTCGTGGATGTGGCGCTTCCCGGCGCCTCCGAGGCCGTCGAAGACCGCATCCTGCTGCACACCCTGTCGGTAAAAGGCGAGCTGCCCGGCGGCGATTATCTCTGGTCTCTCGTGCAGTCCGGTGCGCTCACGCCGATGGAAGGCGCCGAGGCGATCGAGACCCATCGGTCGAAACTTCGGGAGTGGGAAGCCGCCGAGGCGGGAAGCCTGCTCTTGCCACGCGCCGAGGCGTTCCGGCACGAGGCTGGGATACCCGAGGCGCCGCTGCGCCGGCTCGATGCGCACGCGCGCAAAGTCCACGAACAGGGGCTCAAGGGCAAAGAGGCGTTTCTCACGCTTCGCCAGGCGATCGAGGACGATCCGGCCTTCGGCGCGTTTCCCGAGCCGGTGCGGGAAATGCTGGCCACCTATCCTTGGCCGCTGGCCAGGATCGAGGGTCTGAGCGATGTGGCGCTCGGGCTGAGGATCATGCGTGCGAAGGGCGACACGCCGCTGGCCCGGATTCACGAGCTCTTGAACTCGGGACTTCCCCTGGGCTCGGCTTACAGGATGGCCTCCGAGGCCGGCCGCGAAAAAACCTTCGAGAAAAAGATCGACTCAGCCCGAAACGTTCTGCCGCCGGCGCGTCTCTCCTCGGCGGATCGGCCGGATATCCCGGAGTATTCTGGAAAATTCGAGTTTGACCGGTTCGGCGACGGGAAGCGGCTTCGGCTCTCTTCGGAGCTGGATCGGTGGCGGCTGATTCTCAGCGATCCGAGGCTCGCCGAGGTGCGCTCCGCCTGGACAAAAGGAGAGCTCGGGGATCTCGAAGCGCTCCGGGCGACCGAAGGCTGGATGAGGGGTCTTGACGAGCTTCAGGCTTTGAAAGGCGCGGCGGGCGCCCTGGCACTCGATGATGCGGCGATCGTGCGCATCTTCGGACTCGAGAACCCGAAGGAACTCAATCCACTTCTCGCCGAGGCGCGCGTGCGGGTGGATCGCGCGGTCCTGGCAAGCGAACTGGACGACCGGGCGGCACTGACCTGCTATCGGCAGGCGGCGGGAGTCGAGGTCGAGTTTCACGCCGAGCAGTCTCGCTGGGTCGGCCAGGGACTTTCGGGTGCGGCATTCGAGCGGAAGCTCGAGGGAGCTCTCTCCGGTTACCTGAAGGCGCGCAAGACGCTCGTCGAGCGTTGCGGAGGCAAGGACGGCGCCGCCGGTCGCTGAGCAACGTCCGCTTTCGACGCCGGGTTACTGAGCCGTGCCGGCTCCTCCCTGGTTTTCCTGCTCGATCGCATAGGCCCGACTCTTGGCGGAGGAGCCGAGGACATCGAGGAGGCCGGGCTTTTCGTCGTTTTCGGTGAGGTACTCCTGCTGCGCAAGTTCGCCATCGGTCGAAGAGAAGATGCTGCCGTACAGCGTTATGGCGTTGATCAGTCGCGAAGCGCCGGCGCCGAGCAGGCCGAGCGACGAGGTGGTCCCTACGACACCGATGGCGCGACCGAGGACGTTGGCGGTCGTGTTCTTGAGCCGGATGGAGCGGACGATCGCGCCGTCAGCGCGCAGGGCTTTGAGCTCGTTCTCGAGCTGCGCGAAGCCGCGTTTGCCGTGCTGGAGCAGGTGCAGCTTCTTGGTCTTGAAGCCGGGGCGCAGCTCGTCGCCCTGGTTGGAAAGGCCGTTCTCCAGATAGCCCATGATCCCGTTGCGTTCCGAGCGGAAAGGAGGAAGGTCGGCATCCGCGGGGGGTTTCGGGCCCTGCTGCAGGCGAAGCGCGTTTTCCTGCGCCTGGATCCGCTGCGAATGGGCCTCATCGAACTCGATCTCGATCACGGGGCCGAGCTTGGGAAAGGTGGAGCCGTTTTTCAGATGGGTCTTCAGGCGCGTGATGCGGACCGCGCGGCGAATGTCGTGGTCGGTCAGGACGCGGGGGCGGAACTCGTGCTCGAGCAAGGGGGTGCCGAGCTGCTCATCCACGGCGGCGCGGACCTTTCGGGCGAGAAGGATGCGCTGGGTGACGACCGAGCCGGTGACCATCGCGGCGCCATTGTCGCGGTCCGTTTCAGCGGCGTCCGCGTAAGTGAAGATCCGGCGGCGGGAGGAGGGGCTTGAGTTGGGCTCCTCGGTTTCTTCCCGTTCGGAGTCGCGGCGATTGCGCGCCTCGGAGGTCTCCGGCAGCGCAAGCTGGGAGGCGAGAAGCAGGCTGACAAAGACAAAGGTGAACTTGCGGGTCATGGATTTCATGGCTACTCCTTCAGGGATCTCTCACCTCAAGTGATTCCAAGCCGCGTGCCAGCAGCCTGGCGCGCAAACAGCGACGCGATTCGAGCCCGGAGGGCGTCAAAGAAACTGCTTGTTTTCACACCCTTGCCGAGGATTTCTCGGTCGGAAGGAGGGGAGGCCCGTTCGCCTGGAATTCTCTCCGGGCTTGTTCACTGCCCCCGGGACCGTCAAGTTCTTTGACACCCCGCTTGGGACCGGCGCTTCGGTCTGGCATTCGCATTCTGGCCAATCATGGCGCTAAAACTTTCGAGTTCGGCTTTTGCAGCAAACGGCGAAATCCCCAAGACCTATAGCGGCGAAGGCGAGGAGCGGACGCCGCCGCTCGAATGGTCGCGCGTTCCGCCGGGCACCCAGGAGTTCGCGCTGCTTTGCGAGGATCCGGATGCCCCGGGCAACGAGCCCTGGGTGCACTGGGTGCTTTACGGCATCTCGGCAAATACGACGTTATTGCCGGAAGGGCTTCCTTCCAAGCCCGCCCTCGAGCTTCCGATCCGCCTCAGCCAGGGACGCAACACGAACGACCTGATCGGCTACCAGGGACCCATGCCGCCGCGTGGGCATGGCTGGCATCGCTACTTCTTTCACCTGTATGCGCTGGACCGCAAGGTCACGCTGGCGCCGGGCGCGCACAAGGACGAGCTCCTGCGTGAGATCCAGGGGCACATCCTCGATGAGGCGGTCCTGATCGGGCGCTACCTGCGAACGGTGAGCAAGGCCGCCTGAGGCAATCGCCGCTCAGGTCAGCTTCGCGCGGCGGGCGGCCTCGCGAAGCTCGTCACGGAACTTCGGGTGCGCGATCGCGATCAGCGCCTCGGCGCGCTGCTTGGCGCTCTTGCCGCGAAGCTGGGCGACACCGTGCTCGGTGACCACGTAGTTGATATCGTTTTTGCTCGTCGTCACATGAGTGCCGGCGCTGAGCGCGGGGACAATCCGGGAGATCGTGTCGTTCTTGGCCGTCGACGGCACGACGATGAAGGCCTTGCCGCCGTTCGAGCGGTTGGCCGCACGAACGAAGTCCGCCTGACCGCCGGTGCCCGAGTACGGGATCGTGCCGAGCGTCTCCGAGCCGCACTGGCCGATCAGGTCGATCTGCATGGTCGCGTTGATCGCGATGAGATTGTCGTTCTGGCCCGCGATGTACGGATCGTTGGTGAAATCGGCGGGATGCATCTCCAGCGTCGGGTTGCGGTGCATGAACTGGTAGAGCTTGCGCGAGCCGAGCGCGAACGTCGCGAGCATCTTGCCTGGGAAGTAGTTCTTCTTGCGATTCGTGATGGCGCCAGCCTCGATCAGGGTCATGATGCCATCGCCGATCATCTCGGTATGGACACCCAGGTCATGCTTGTGGGCCAGCTGGGTCACCACGGCGTCGGGGATCCCGCCGTAGCCGATCTGAAGCGTGGCGCCGTCGGGAATCATGTCAGCCACGTACTTGCCGATCGCCTGCTGAACGGGGCCGATCTTCGGAAGCGCCACCTCGATGAGCGGCTCCTCGCTCTCGACGAGCGCCGAGACTTGCGAGATGTGCACGTGGCAGTTGCCGTTGGCGAAGGGGATATTGGGATTGACCTCGAGGACGACCGCCCGGGCTTTTTTGACCGCGGCCATCGTGTAGTCGACGCCCATGCTGAGGGAGAAGTAACCGTGCTCATCCATGGGCGAGGCCATGGAGAAAACGACGTCCGTGGGGATCAGCCCCTGCCGAAAGAAGGTCGGGAGCTCCGAGAAGTAAGCCGGGACATAATCGATCCAGCCTTCCTTCCCTCCGGGCCGCGACGGACTACCGAAGAAGCAGGAGAGGTGCCTGACGTGCTCGGTGGTTGCCGGGTCGAAGTAGCCGAACTTTCTGAGCGGAAGAATCTGAGCCACCTTCACGTCGCGCAGCTCGCGACGGATCTCTGAGAGACGGTTCAGCAGGGTCGGTGGTTCACCCACGGCGGCCGGGACCACGATGGTGTCCCCGTTTCTCACGTGCCGGAGCGCATCGGCTGGCGACATTCTCTTCTGCTGGTACTCGGCCTGGAAGGACATACCCTGTTTAACTCCTCTTTTTTGTTCGGAGAGATAGAGGATCATTGTCCAAATGGTGCAGAGAGTCAAGACCAGATTCAAAGTTACCTGATTCAGGTTTAATAATTTAAGAAAAGAGTACCCAAAATCGGAACACAGCTCGATAGCTTCGGATATCCTCAGCAGAAAATCTTAACCCTGACCAACTCCAAGGAGGGGGCCGCCACGCACCGTGGCTGCAGCAGCCGCCGATATCGGATCTACTCGCGTCAATAAGTGACTGAGGCGCTAATGGATGCGGCGCTCTCGTTCCCTGAGCTGTCGATCGCCACAATCCAGGCCTCATAGGTGCCCGTCTCGAGCGCCAGACCGAGGGTATAGCTCGTCTGCGTCGTCTCCATTTCCCTCACCAGGCCTGAGGGGCTCTTGATAAAGACCCGATACTTAGCGACTCCGAGATTATCCAAGGCCGCGGTCCAGCGGACCGTCACCCCGGTCGATCTGCCTTTAGCCGCGATCGACACGGAGACCCCGGTGGGAGCGCTCGGAGGCTCGGTATCCGCGCCAAAAGACACCTTCACGCTGGCGTCCGAGGAACCCAGGCTGTCCACCGAGATGTGCATCAGGCCCTGTGGGTCTGAGTACACGCCGCCCAGACCGAAGAAACTCACCAGGTCCGTGCCGGAGCAGCTATTCCACTTGCAGAGATGGACGCTCACTTTCTTGCCGAAGTATTTCGCATAATCGCGCGACTGGAAGCCTTGCGAAGTGCGATACGAAATGTAGTAGGCCTCGCCGGCCGTCGAGTTCGGTACAGGGATCCGAAGGGCCTGGGTCGTAGACAGGTCCGCGTCCGAGGTCGCCACTCGATAGACGCCGGGGGAGGTGACCGTCTGCACGCGCTCTTGCGGAATCCAGCCCATGAAGATCTTGTGAGGAGCATTGTTCATCGACGCCGGCACCGGGTGCGCCATGATGCACGAGTTGTCACCGTATTCATCATAGCCCGAGCGCGCGTGTCCCATGCCCATGCTGTGACCCAGCTCATGACCCACGATGGTTTGGTTGGTACCCCAAGGAGTGAAGATCAGCGCCTTGCCGCCGCCGCCGTAACCCGCAACGCCGGCGGGGCAACTGGTGTTACTCGGTAACAGATAGACCTTGTGTTGATAGAGGGAAAGATTGATCCCCGCGGCGGTCGCCGCTGCATCCGAGCGGAGCATCCACGTACCCAGGTCACAGGCTCCGGCGCCCGAGATGTCCACTGTGAGGGGGCCCACAACATCACCGCTGAGACTCACCAGGCCGAAAGAGCTCTTCTGATAGAACGAGTTGACCGAGCCCGCGCCGGCAAAGACCGCCGACTCCAGTTCCGAGTTGGTGTAATACGACTCGGTAACGATCCCGTCCTGGATGAACCTCATATTCATCACCAGGACCCGCTGGTTTCCGGAAACAAGCGGCTGAAGGCTGGAAGAGGTACCCGTCGTAGTGCTCGTTGTCGTTGTATCCGTGGTAATGGCCTGCAAACCACTGATCTGAAGAGCTCCGCCCGACTCCGTTCCCGTCACACGTATCCGGGAGCCCGGTTTGAGCGTCTTGAGCTGATCCTCGTTAAGGTGCAGCCGAGTGGCCCGGCGCTCTTCACGGAGGTAAACCACCTTTTCACTTTTCTTCTCTTTGAAATTATCCATCGTGAGCACTTCGGCGACGCCTTCCCTGACGACGTCTTTCGCCGCCAGAGCCACGCTCGGAAATGCGATCACTGCTGCCAGCCCCAACGTACCGATCAATTTTCCAACCATGCGGCCCCCTCATGATTCGACCCAAGTTCGTGACTTATTCCTATCGGCTAACTTTCGAAATGAACTTAGAACGGCCGCAAAAATGAAAAAACCCAACGATCCCGTGGATCGTTGGGTTTTTTCATGGTGCGGGGAGGGGGACTTGAACCCCCACGCTTGCGCATACGCCCCTCAAACGTACGTGTCTACCAATTCCACCATCCCCGCAGGGAGAAGCCGCTTCGAAACCAGCGACCAAGAATTAGCTTAAGAAAACAACGAGGGTTCAAACGTTTTGCTCGATTCCCCTCTGAGTGTCAATCAGAAAAATCGCTTAGACACCCGGATAACCGGGCGTAAGATCGGAACGTGACCAAGCTCAACCAGCCGAAAACTCCGACTTCCCAAAGGGACTTCGCCTACACGCTCCGCAGCTTCCTCGGCTACCTGGAGGGCACCGGAAAGGCCGCCCATACCATCAAGAACTACCGTCTCGATCTGCTCTCGTTCCACGCCTATCTTACCTCAGCCAAAGGTCGGGGAGACCTCGCGCGCGTCACCCCCGAGGATGTGGAGCACTTCCACGCACGGCTGCGTACGCAAGGCCTCAAGACCAACACGCGCCGCCGCAAGCTGCTCACCATCCAACGTTTTCTGGCCTACCTTTCCAAACGGAAAAAGGTCGATGAGACGTTGGCCCGCAAGTTCCCGACGCCGCACAAGATCGAGCGGATTCCTGACACCATTTCCTCCGATAAGCTGATCGAAGCGATCCGCCAGCTTCCGTCCGAAACACTCCTGGACGCCCGGAACAGGGCTCTGCTTTGGACGCTTGCCGAGACCGGATGCCTGGTGAGCGAGATCGCGCATCTGCGCGGCTCGGACTGGAAAGGGCGGCAGGTCAATATCCCGGGCAAGGCCGCCAGAGGGGTTCCGATCTCCGGCGAGCTCGCCGAAGCGATTGAGCGCCTGGAACGACTTTCTGGCGCGGAGAATCCCACCAGCCTTTTCCAGGGCTTCAACAAATTCGGGTCGCTCGGTCAGCCCATCAGCTCGCGGGGAGTGGAGCTTCTGGTTCGTCACCATGCAGCAAGGTTAGGCTTCCCAAAACTGACCCCACGCATTTTCCGCCACTCGGTGGTCATAAAATGGCTTGCTGAAGGAATAAATCGTGACGAAATTCAAAGACGTCTCGGACTCAAGACGGCCTACGCCTTTCGGACCTACGACGCCCTCTTGAGCAGCAAAAAACCGTGCAAAAACAACACTAAGCCGTCTTAACTCTCTTTCGTTTTGGAGGATGAAAAATCCATCATAAACTATGAGAAAGGGGAGAGGGGCATTCAATGAAACCCGTTGAGGGTTTAATACACCAGCCTAGACCGCTGCTTCGAGCTATCGCGCTTCTCGCTTTGCTGGGCCTACTCGCGGCGGGGGCACCGGCCTTGGCGACAGGCCCCAACGAACGCGACCTTCAACTCAGCCAAGCCGAAAACAAAAGCCCGGCCTGGTCGGTCATCTACGGACATGAGCCTTTTCTCCAGGAACTGAGCGAGTTCATCTCCCAAAACGAAAAAACGGTCTGCGAGAACCAGATCGTCATCCAGCCTCCCCGAACGACACCCTTCCGGCACTCGAGCGGTAGAACCGAGCTCTTGCTACAGGTGAATGAATGCAAAGCGGGCGAGCTGAATTTCGCGTATTCTCCAAGACCCGGAATCCCGGAGAGCTGCAGCGAGAATCGCGGCATGTCCAAGGACCTGATGGACATGATGAAGCTCGCGCTGCGCCCCTGCGCTCTGGTCGCCGCGCAGACTGCCGGGCTTTCGCCCGA
>JAMPXZ010000206.1 GCA_023700925.1 Oligoflexia bacterium
GGTTTCAGTTTGAGGTTTCGGTATGGTCACGGCTGTCGGTAGCGCGACCCCAGGTAAACAGGATCGTGGCTTGTCGGAGATCAATACTATACCCGGAGCCCGGAAATCAAAGTGGATACAGTCCACCGTGACCGTACCGAAACCTCAAACTGAAACTCCAAACCCAAACCTCAAACCCAAACCTCAAACCCAAACCTCAAACCGACTACCGGTCGAGCTCCAGCCTAGTAAGGCCGCGCCTGTTCCGACAAGGCCGAAACATGAAGCCCCGCCCGGAGCAGGCGCTGGCATTCCTCGAGCGCGCGCGAGTGATAGGCGGAGCTTTCGAAGTACGTTTTCATCGTGGGACTGACCGGGACGATCTGAATCGCGGGCTCCCACTTCACGGGACTCGAGTCCTCGAGCAGAAGGCCGCCGGTTTGCACGA
This sequence comes from Oligoflexia bacterium, assembly GCA_023700925.1. Taxonomy (GTDB): domain Bacteria; phylum Bdellovibrionota; class UBA1018; order UBA1018; family UBA1018; genus JAMPXJ01. Next base: position 428 of record JAMPXZ010000206.1, read on the forward strand.
CCTCGGAGGCCGCCCAGAGGTGAAAACGGAACAGCACGTGGCGCATGGCCAGGAGACGGCCCTCGCGCTCCGGCTCCAGGAAATGCGCCCAGCGCGACGCGACCGCGGCGCCATGATAATGCGACGGCACGCTTTGGATCCCGTCGAGCCCCGTGCGGCGGCAGGACTGCACGAGCAGCTCCATGACGTCCTCGGCGATGCCGAGGCCGGGGTGCGCCTGGCCGGGCAGCGCGGGGCGATGGTGCCCGAAGGGCGCGCTCGGGTGCTGCAGGAGCAGCCAGTTGACGTTCAGGAACTGCAGATCCCGTGAGAGGCCGCTCCAGGCCGGCGGAGCGGCGGAGACCTTTCCGGCGACGAGCTCGAGCAGGATGTTTTTCTCAGGGCCGGAGATGATGCGCACGGTCTGCCGCGCGGGATCCGAAGGGTCCGTGACCAGATGCGCGTCGGTGAAGCCCTGCTTGCGGAGCTTCGGCAGGATTCCGTATTTCTCGAAGGCGAACTCCACGCCCTGCGAGGAATAGTAATCGAGGAACTGCCGGGGATGCGCCAGTCGTCCGAGGTCACCGAGGACGTCCGCTTCGGTGAGCGAGTCGACCAGGGGCTGCGTTTCGGCTTTCGGAGAGTCGCGCAGCGCCTCGGCGGTGAGCGTTTCGGCGATTTCGGAGAACTTGCTTCGCAGATCGGGCTCCCAGTTTTCGCGGGCGCGGGTCGATCCCGTTCTGAGCCAGGAGATGAAGTTGGCCGTGCACTGCCAGGCCAGGGGAGAATACCCGCCCCCCAGCGCGACGACGAGCGGCGCGCCGACGTCCAGCGCGGCCCGGTGAACGAGCCGGTCCCGCTCGAGAACCCCCGCGGGCGAGAGCTGAAAGGTCCCGAGCCGGTCCCCCGCCAGAACATCGTTGCCCGCGATGTAGAAGACGATGCCCGGGCGATGGCGCTCCAGGGATTTGGGAAGCGTGGCGCGCAGCTCTCGAAGGTATTCCTCGTCCGAGGCGCCCGGAGGCAGGAGCGATCCGAAGTCCGATTCGGCGGCGTCGGGGTCCCACACCACGCCGTGAAGCGAGTAGGTGAGCACCGAGCGGTCGCGCTCGAAGATGCGGAGGTTGCCGTTGCCCTGGTGGAAGTCCAGGTCAACGATCGCGATGGGCCGGAGGTACCCGCTCCGGCGGAGGCTCGCGATGGCGATGGCCACGTCGTTGAAGACGCAGTAGCCCGAGCCTTTGGCGGCCTCGGCGTGGTGAAAGCCGCCGCCGACATTGATGCCGACCTCGAGCTGTCCCGAGGCCACGGCTTGCGCGGCGGCCACGGTGCCGCCGACTCCGCGGCGCTGCGCCGAGAGCAGCTGCTCGGCCTCATCCGGGTTCACCGGGTAGCCGTAGACCCGTTCGAGCATCTCGGGACGCGTGATGCTTTCGAGGTACTCGACGGGATGGACCAGCGACAGATCGGCGAAGCTCGCCAGGGGGCTGGGGCGCACGTGGCGTCGCCGGATGATCCGCTTCTCCAGGAGCTTGCCGAGCAGGAGCTGATTCCGGTTCGGAAGCAGGCCGGTGAGCTGGAAGGCGGCGGCCATTCCGGGCGGATCGTATTCGGGGTGGTACCAGAGGCCCACCCGTTGCCGATTCGCGCCCCAGAGGCCCGCGCGCGCCAGCTGAAGGAGAACGCTCAGTTCTGCACCTCGCCGCATTCAAGCATGCCGGAGCCGTAGTAGGGGTTCCTGATGCCGCCCTTTTTCTGCAGCCAGCGCGCGTTGGCCATGGAGCAGAACACCGTCTGTACCTCGGCGGGCTTGGCGACGGACGCCCACGTCGTCATCGGAACCGACAACGCCTTGAAGGCCTTGCGGGCCGCGTCCAGATCCTTGGCTTCGGCGAGCGCCCGCGCGGGCTGCGCGATCTTCTCGTCCTTGGTGCCGCCGACGATCGCCTTGGCCGCGTCGGCGACGCCGTCGAGCGAGTCCTTGGCGAGGGTTTGCTGAATCTTGAGATAATGAGGCAGAACCGTATCGGCCCCCGCCGCGAGCGCGACGGAGGAGAGAAGCAGCGCGGAAACAATCGAGGCGGAAACAACGAGGGCTTTCATGAAAAATTCTCCTGAAAAAAGGTATTGAGATTAACCCTACTTGCCCTCCCGGCTGTCGGCAAGAGGGACTTGGAGAGAGGGAGATCGGGCTAGGCCGACTTCTTGAGGAGGTGCTGCGCCTGGGTTTCCACCAGACTCAGGGCATCATTGCGAGCCGCCGTGGCGGCCTCGCTCCGGATCCAGTGCACCACGGCTCCGAAGACGTCGGGATTGAAATACTCCGGAAAGGTGCGGGCCTTCTCCAGGCCTTCGAGCATCGCGAAGGTTTCCTTGAGGGTCCTTCGTTTGCCGTCCCATTGGCCCGAAGCGAACGAGTCGAGGATGTCCGCCATGGTGAGGAGCTGGGCAACGTCGTCGATCTGGAAGCCGTTGAGCCCGCGCGGGTAGCCGGTGCCGTCGAACTTCTCGTGGTGCTGGGAGATCAAGGTCTTCACGCGCGAGGGAACCTCGGGAGCGAACTGCTGGATGAGCTCCAGCGTGGCCGAGACATGCCCGGCGTAAAGCCGGGCGTCGGCGGACTGGTGCGACTTCCAGGGGAGCGAGGCCACGCGCGGCGGGATCTGGGTCACGCCGATGTCATGCAGGAGGCCCGCGAGCGCGAGATCCGAAAGCAGCGAGGCGTCGATCCGCCCGAAGGCCATGGCAAAAAGCACGGAGAAGGTCGAGACGTTCGCGGCGTGCTCGAACTCCGGGTCCAGCGAGGCGAGCTTCCACATCTCGGCGATGTGATTGCGCGCGGTCTGGCCGGTGCGCTCGAGCAGATCCTCGAGCAGCTCGGAGACGGCGTCGCGTAAGGCCCGGTTCGTCTCGTTCTGGGAGTGATGGGTATCGGGCTGGGCCCCATGCCGGAGCAGCTCCTGGGCGAGATTGCCGATCTGGTCGGCGCGCTCGGGCTCGGCGAGCGCATCGAGCTTGAGCGTATCGCCGATCCGCGCGCCCAGCTCCTGGATGGTGTCGAGGGCGGGGGGCGGCGTTTCCGCGGGGTGCGTGTAGGCGTCGAAGCGGGGCGAGTCGGGGGCGTAGACCCAGAAATGCTCGATCCCCTTGGAGCGGTTGCGGTCGATGAACGTTTCGGTGATCAGATCGCCTTCGACTCTCCAGAGCATCAGGTGCGCGCTCTGGGAGAAGTACAGATGGATGTCGCAGGGCAGGGGTTCGCCGGGTTTCAGGTCCGAGAGGCGCGCGGAGATGTAGTCATCGATCTTTCGCGAGCGCATGTCAGCCGGCCTTTCCGCGGGACGCCTCCAGCGTGGCGGCGATCTTGCGGATCCACTCCTGCTCGCGCGCGGCGAGCGCGGTGATCTTCAGTCTGAGGGCCTCGATCTCCTGCGGCGTCGCGCCTTTGCGCTCCAGCTCCTGGATGGCGAGCTCGAACTGCCGGATCTGAAAGCGGGCCTCGAAGAACTTTTCCTGAAAAGCTTCGAGCAGCGCCTCGGCGTCGGGAGGGGGCAGCGGCTGCGCGGTGCCGACACCGCCCGAGCGCAGCTCGCGGATCTGGGTTTCGCGATCGGCGACGAGCTTCCTCAGATCGCGGATCTTGACGGCCGCGTCGAGGACGAAGCGCTCCTGCGCCGCGTTCGGCGCCATCTCGGCACGGGCGCGGACCTCCGCGGCGGGAACCGCACCGGGCAGGACGCGCAGGTGCGGAAGATTCGGGTGCGGGGTCTCATAGGGCACTTCGGAAACCAGGTTTGCCGCGAGCGGTTCCACCCACAGCGTGCGAAGCGTGCCGGCCTCTCGCCCCGCCGGGCTTGACGCGAGGAAGCCCACGACGACCTCCAGATCGTTGTTGTCCCCGATCCAGTGGGCGCGGGCGAAATCCGCATAGCAGAGCAGGAGCTGCGCCGGCGTCACCGGCAGCTCGCGTCGCGGCCAGAAGGCCGCGAGCGCATCCTTGGGGCCCCAGCCAGGCAGGGAATAGCAGAGCCGGAGCGTGAGCAGCGAGGAGCTCGCCGCGACCTGGAACGAAGCCTTCGCCGAGTTCTGGGTGATCTTCTGATGAAACTCGGTCTTGCCGGGGCCTTCCTCGTAGACGAGTCCCCACAAGGCACTGAGGCAGATCCGGAGCTCGCTGGAGCGCCTGGCCCAGTCGTTCTCGCGGACCTCCGGAAGAGCGAGCACGGTATCCATGCGCGCGCCGAGCCCCGTACCGAGGTACCAGCTCTCGCAGTAGACGGGCGTCGCCGCGGGGTGGAGCGGCAGCACGCCGCTGCGGCGGTGATCGACGAGCAGCGCCTTGATGAGCGTGACGACATCGGTCGGGCGCGTGGTCCCGAAGTCCAGGAGGATCGCGCGGAGGTGGTCGGCCTGGTCCCCGAGCTCATAGGCGAGGATCGGCTCGCAGAAGTAACCGGCGAAGGTCGGGCCACTCGTGCGGGTGAGTCCATAAAACGCCTCGACCCGGTTCCAGGCGAGGTAGCGGTACCACGGCGCCAGGACGAGCTGCGGCACCTCGGCCTCGAGCCTTTTCAAAAGCTCCTCCTCCGTGACCGAGCCCCCGATCATCTGGAGGTCGGCCACGGCCCGGAGGGCCTGGACCTGACGCGCCAGGATCGCGGACTTCTCACGCGAGAGCCGCTCATCGACGATGAAAAATATTTTTCCCAACTTCTTTGAACGCAAAAGCCTTTGGCAGGCGCGCCGCGCGGGCACTTCCTGCTTCTCCCTCTTTTCTCTTATCGGCTTGCGGGGAGGGGATACTTGAGTGTAATTGCTTGCTTATGGGTCAAATTACCTACGTCACCACAGCGATCGTCTATCCGAACAGCCGAATCCACGTTGGGTGGGCCTGGGAGTGCCTGGGCGCGGACTGGCTGGTCAGAAGCTTGAAACTGCAAGGAAAAAATACGTTCTTTGCTACTGGCATGGACGAGCA
>JAMPXZ010000207.1 GCA_023700925.1 Oligoflexia bacterium
GCTCATCGATGACCTCACGATCAGCGGCTCGCTGGGCTACTTTCGCGCCCTCGACGGCTACGCCAACGTGATGCCGACGGCTGGCGGCAACGTCACGCTCCTTCGCAGCTATACCCACGTGCGGCCCATCGCCTCGATCGAGGAAGGCGCGCGCGAGAAATGGCAGAACCTCTTCGTCGCCAAGTTCATGAAGGACCTCGGCAAGGTCCTCGAGCAGGAGCCGCCCGTGCCGGGCGCGCCCGCCCCCGGCGAGGGCGAAGAGCCGCGACGGCATCCGCTCGATGAGTTCCTCTCGGGCCTCAAGGAAGGCGAGGTCTTCACCATCACCGACACCTTGGCCGGCGGCGCCAACCTCCAGGGCATGTCACCGATCTCCGCGCTCGCGGGCCTCGCGCCGCTCAACTTCGTCAACACGCTCTCCGTCGGCGTCGATGCGAGCCTCGTCGGCCTGCGCCAGACCGTTTTCCTGAAGACCTCCACGGGACTTCAGGTCCTCGTTCGCGGAATGACCAATCAGGCGGCCGGCGCGCAGCTCGATTCCAACTTCTTCCTGAACCTCTTGCACGCCCGGGCCTCGCTCACGAACTCGGACATAGCCACGGACGCGTACGTGATCGACTACAACACCGATCTTTCACTGCTCGCCGGTGACGACCGGACAGCAGGCGGAGAACCCGACCCTAAGCTCGAGCGGCTCCGCAAGCGCCGCCAGGACCTCCAATCCGCGCTGCGACTTCTCTTCAAGAAGAACGATAGCTCGCTCTTTGAGTCGGCGTTCGCCGATCGCCGCTTCGAGCTCGACCATGAGCTCAAGACGCGCGCGTTCAACTTCAAGTTCCTGACCGAGAGGATGAACACCTTCTCGGAATCGCACGAGCTCAAGCTCCGCTATCCGGTCAATCCCGACTATCCGGAGCTGAACCCCGCGGACGAAGAGGTGACGCTCTACTCCTACAAGAAAGGCGAGCTGGTGGGCCGGGACCTGCTCGGCTTCCTCTTTGATCTGGTCGAGGGCCTGGCCGAACGCCCCGGCACTATCGCGCGTGTGGACAATCCCAACCCCGCGAACACGCCCTTCGGCAAAGCCTACTGGCGGATCGTGAACACCGAGTCGGATCTGACGACGAACGCGGGCCCGCCCGGCGCTCCCAACGCCGCGTATCCGAGCGTCGGCATCATCCAGCACGTCTGGGGCGGCTGGAATCTCAAGCATGACGCGCTCATGAAGCTCGTCGCCGAGATCTCCGCGCGCATTCCGCAGAACGAGCTCGGCAGCTACCGGATCGTCGAGCCGGAGTTCTTCGCGACCACCCAGTCGCTGGACTACTATCGCATCACCCAGAACCTCTCGATCCTGCAGGGCGGGATGGACCGGCTCCGCGATCTGGTGCTTCAGCCAAGCGCCGGAAAGAAGGGCGACCGCGCCTTCTTCAAGGACCTCATGAAGCTTCTGGGTGACGGAGACGCCCTCCTCGGAGAACGCATCTACGTCGAGAACTGCCAGGCCGAACTCCGTGCACGCGCGGTCGAGGCCGGCCTCGTAACGTCGCAGGTGCGGATCTCCGGCAACTCCTATGAGTGCCTCTCGCCGTGGACGCAGGACCTCCTCCGAATGCGTCGGACCTACTCTGTTTCGGATCGCCGCGCCCAGACCGAGTGGATGACCGAGCTTCTCGGGACGCTCGAGGCGAATATCCCGCTCTCCCAGCTCCTGGGCTATATCGACCGCTCGAACTACAGCTTCTCCGTGCGCTTCAACGGCTTCCGCACCGGGGATGAGGACGGCGACCTGGAGTTCGTCTCTAACACCTCCGGAGACCCGGCTCGCGATTTCGACACGTCGAACGGGCTCTTCCAGCTCTACGCCAACAAGACCGGCATCACGCCGGTCGAGCTCGACCGCTCGAACGGGAGCTTCCGATGAGAACGACCGCGCTCTTCCTCCGAGCCCTGCGCCCCCTGCTCGCCCCTGCGCTGCTTCTGGCCGCTGCGCTCCCGCAAACCGCGGGGGCCGCGGAGCCGCATGAGGACCTTCAATGGGCCATCCACAACAGGCTTCGCTCGCAGTCGGTGGAGCTGGACTTCATGACCTCGCGCTGGGTCCCGGCCCTGCCCGGCGAAGAGCTGGGACTTCCGGCCTTGTCCGCGACGCCTCACCCGGCCGGCGACAAGATCCTGGTCGCGGTCCTCGACACGGGCGTGGACAAAGGCCATCCCGACCTCATCGGCAAGATCCACCGCAACGAGTCCGAGTGCCGTGCGCTTCAAAAATACCAAGCCTGCCTCGAGACTTCGTCGCGCATCCAGTGTGACAGCATCTGGTTTGACCTGAAAAATCCCGAGGTCGATCTCGACGGCAACGGCTATCCGATGGACTGCGAAGGCTGGAGCCTGCTCGGCGGCCTCAACAAGGCCGGGATTCTGGGGCGCCCCGATTTCGGCGACGACGAAGGCCATGGCACCCACGTCGCGGGAATCATCGCCGCCAACCCCTCCAACGGCCTCGGCGTGCGGGGCTGCTCGGACCGCGTGGAGCTTCTTCCGATCCAGGTCATCGGCCGCGCCCCCTCCGAGCCGGTCAAGCCGCTTTCGACCGACCTGGAGCCCACCGAAGGCAAGCGCAAAAAGCCGCAGGAGCTGAGCGACATCGTCGCGCGCGGGATGATCTACGCGATCCGCTCCGGCGCGAAGGTCATCAACTTCTCGATGGGCTGGCCTGAGTCGAAAGACTCCGAATTCATGCGCGCGCTGATCGCCGAGGCGCAAAGCCGCGGCATCATCATCGTCGCCGCCGCCGGTAACGACTCCACGCAGGCGCTGCTCCGCCCGTGCGGCTACCCGGGCGTCATCTGCGTCGGCGCCAGCGGCCCCGACGGCGCGCTCACCCACTTCTCCAACTACGGCAGCGGCGTCGACGTCGCCGCGCCGGGCCTGAACATCCTGAGCACCTGGCCGACCGAGCGGCGACCGCTTCGTTTCCGCAGCGAGGCGGGGTACGAGTTCCTCCATGGAACCTCGCAGGCGTCTCCTTACGTCGCCTGCCTCGCCGCCGAGCTGGCTTCCCGCGGTCACTCGGCCGATGAGACCTACGCGCGCCTTGTGCTTGGGGCCCGCCCCCTCCAGGAGCCCCTCGAGTTCCTCACCGCCAATCCTCATGAGCTGCAGGAGGCCGAGGCCGCTCCTCACCGCCTTCGCGAAAAAGACCGTGGAAAGTTCATCCTTTCGGGGAACGTCGACCTGGCGCGCGCGCTGGCGGTGGAGCCGCAGCCGCTGATCGTGCCGTTTGAGAAATCCAAGATCCCCGTCCTCTGGGATCGCAAGAGCGCGCTGCTTCGCCTGCCGTTCCGGCTCTGGAACCGCTGGGCCGCGACCGGAACGCGGCCGGTGCGGATCACCGCCGAGGTGGTGCGCCCCTCGCCGAACGCCGTACGCCCCGCGCTCGAGCAGCTCTCCGGGGCGACCGAGGCCCCCTGGGCCACGGGTGAAATCCGCGACTTCGAGGCGCTCCTCCGCATCACCGACTCTCCGGACCCTTCGCACTCGCGCATTCCGAGCGACCTGGAGCTTCGCGTGCAGATCAAGACCGAGGACCAACCCACGCGCGTGTTCATCGTCCGCGCCGAGGTCATCATCCCCCTCAACCGTGACTACGCGGGCCCCGAGGCGCGCCATATCCCGCTCGAAAATTTTCCGCGCACGCGTAACTCGATTTTCCCCGTCGATACGGTCCTTGACGGCACCGACCCCTTCCACGACTACCTGCTCATCGAATACGGTCAGAGCGAGTGGACCTTTCACCTGCTCGCGCAGGACCGCACCGGCCCCGCGCTCGATTCCCCTTACCGACTCTCCGGCACCGCGCGCGTCGCGGCTCCCGCGCCGACCGAGCTCGCGCGTGAGCAGATCTTCGCGCGGGTGGACCTCGACTTCGACGGCAAAAGCGAATACGTCATCGGCGTCATGGAAGACCACTCGCAGGACAGCGAGGGTAAGGCTTCTCCCATCACCTTCCTCTATTTCGACTCCGCGTTCCGTTTCACGGGCAGCAGCCGCTACGACAGCGAACTCTCACAGATCCCGTACGACGTGAACGGAATGCAGGTGCAGTGGCTCAAGTCCAAGACCCGTCGCGTGCCGTCGTGGATCGGCTACGGCTACGATCCGCACCGCAAGCTCTCGCTTCGTGACCGATGGACGGCGCCCGGCACCCTGCCGTTCGAGGAAACCCCGACCATCCGCTTCTACTATCTGGACGAGGCCGGCAAGCTTCAGGCCCTTCAGAAGCATGAGGGGTACCAGATCGTCGACCTGCTCAATCCCACCGGCGAGCAGGCGCGCGAGGGACGCGTGCCGATCCTCTTGTCCAAGGACCGTGGCCACGAGAATGCGCCGTCCTACGTCCTCGACTTCGCGCAAGCGGAGGTCTACGAGGGCCGGATCGTGAACTTCAGGTCGATCAACCTCTTTGAGCATGGGTTGCCGTATCGCAACCTGCTCGACACGTTCGTGGATCCGGCGCTTTCGACCGATTCTCAGGGTGATCGCTACAACGGCACTTTCTGGGGCGGCCAGAGCACCCTCGGGCGCCAGCGCCTCTCGCTCCTGAGAAGCACGGATGGCCGCTACGCCGATTATCAGCTCGGCGCGCTGCGCGGCCAAGCCGACTCCGCCCTTCTCATCCGCGCCGCGTTCTCCGGCCCGAGCGGCGAAGCGGCCTTCGCGCTCACCAACAGCGAGATCCAGTTCCACGATCTCGGCCGCGGGCAGGAGGCCCGGACGAGCCTCGGGCGCTACACCTTCTTCCAGGACGAGCTGACGACGAACTTCCAGACGCCCATCGTGGTCGACGACAGCACTCGCGCGGGGGGAAAGCTCCCCGGCCTCTACACTCCCGAAAGCTCCAAGTTCAGCCGCGGCGTCCGCGTGGTCGTACCCAGCTACGACGCCGGCGGAAATCTCACCGAGCTCCTGGCCCCGGCCAAGCTCCGCTACGAATCCGAAAAGGAGTGCCGGCCCCTGGACACTCCCCTATGGTTCGGAGCCTCGCAGCCGTACTATTTTGATTACCTCTGCCGCGACAAGCTGATCCGCGTTCCCCTGACCTATTGAGGGGAGCCTTTCTGGCTCTGAGGCCATTTTGATTAACCGATCGCTGCGGTATGAAAAGTTGATTTCACTCACCCTTTCCCCTTTACCCGTCCGGCACGCTCATTGCTCTGCGTGAACTCAGGTCTTGTTCCATTCACTGTCCAACCACTCAGGGGGAAAAGAAAAATGAAGAAGAGAATCGGGTTCCAACAGTCAATCTCGGCAACCACCCTTCTCGCGTTCGTGCTCGCGGGATGCGGCGGTGGAGGAGGCGGAGGGGGCAACGCCGTCTACTA
>JAMPXZ010000208.1 GCA_023700925.1 Oligoflexia bacterium
ACGGGTATCGTGGCCTGGCCTTGTGACATGGTGGAGGTACCGATCTGACCGGGCATCTCGTGGCCGATCACTTCGGTCTCCTCTTTTTCCACCTTCCCGGCCTGCTGTTCCTTCTCGCGAGCCGCGGCTCGCTTCTCCTCCTCCGACGATGCGCCTCGCTCTGGCTGCGAAGAAGCACAACCGGCCATGAGGACCGCCACCGCGGCCGCTCCCCAGCTGAATTTCGTTACTTTTTTGGACATTCGACGCTCCTTGATTCAAGCCGTGGGGTGCACGGGCTGTACCCGGAGAGGTTCCATGATATGGGAACAACAGATGACTCTCATCGCCCTATCCATTCGCGACTTCGCCCTGCCGGTTCCTCGCACGGGGAGCATCGACGCCTATTCGGGCTACGGCCGCGCGCCTGCCGAAGGCCAGGAGATTCACCTGCGCGTCCAGGCGCGCCGCGCTGAAAGCTCAGCGGCTTATCAGGCCGAGGTCCCGCTCGTTCAGGAGCTCGAGCACGAGGGCTACCGCTTCAGGGTCGGCGGAAGGATGGACGGCTTCTTCGATACGGATCCGCCCCGCATCGAGGAGATCAAAAGCAGCTTCAACATTCACGAGCTCGCCAAACGACTGGAGGAGAACCCGGATGACCATCCCTATTGCCTCCAGCTCAAGACCTACGGCTATTTCTACTGGCTGCAGCACCAGGTAATCCCCCAGCTCAGCTTTCATCTCGTCTCATCGCGAAACGGCGAAGCCGACGACCTGGACGTCAAGCTCGACGTGGAACGCTACGAAAGCTGGCTCCGTCGGCGCCTCGAGGAGCTCGCGGAAGAGGCGCGAAAATGCGAAAAACGTTCGGCCCGCCGGCGGAAGATCGCGCGCGACTTCCCGTTCCCTTTCGAAAAGCCCCGCCCCGGCCAGATCGAGCTGATCGCGGCGGTCGAAAAAGGGATGGAAGCCCGGCAGCGGCTCCTCGTCCAGGCACCCACCGGCCTCGGGAAGACGGCGGGCGTTCTCTATCCCGCGCTCAAAGAGGCGCTCTCGCGCGGTCAGCGCGTGGTCTACGTCACTCCTAAAAACAGCCAGCACTCCGTGGCCGAGGATGCGATCGCGCGCTTCCAGGACACGGGCTCCAAGGTCAAGTCCCTGACCCTCACCGCCAAGAGCAAGATCTGCTTCAAGAATGAGCCTCTGTGCAATCCGCAGTACTGTGAGTTCGCGCGGGACCACTACACGAAGGTCTACGCCAACGGCGTGCTCGACCTCCTGGGGCGGAAGAAGAAGCTGAGGAAGAAGTCATTTCAGGACGTGGCCGAGGAGTTTCAGGTCTGTCCGTTCGAGCTGCAGCTCGACGCCGCCGCCGACGTCGATACGGTGATCTGCGATTACAACTACGTCTTCGCTCCGCGCGTGGCGTTCGGACGCCTCAACGCCAACGGCATCGGGCAGGACGGCAAGCCGAACCTGGTGATCGACGAGGCGCACAATCTGCCGAGCCGCGCGATGGATTACTACTCCCCCGCGCTCTCGAGCGTCGCGCTCGAGAAGATGCGCGACGACCTGCGAGCCTTGCCGGTGCGGTTTCGCGCCGAAGCCGAAGGGCTCCTCGACGATTGCCTGCAGGTCATCCTCTCGTGTCGCCCGGCCGGGCTGGAGGGCGCCCGCAGCACGCGGATCGAGCCGCCGGTCGCGCCGTTCCTCGAGCAGGACGCGGGTCTCCGCGCCTTTCTTTCCCGTTACCTCGACTCGGACGTCGAAATCCGACCGCGCGACGTGGTCCTGCGCCTGTGTTTTTACTGGTCCGCCTTCACCGATGCGCTCGGCTACGTCACCGATCCCGAGCACACGGAGTTCTTCACGACCTTCCAGACCCATCCCACGGGCGGTACGGTGCGGATCACCTGCTGCGACGCCTCGGAGATGCTCGAAGCCTGCTACGATGAATACGAGAACGTGGTCGGATTTTCCGCCACCCTCAAGCCGTTCGACTTTTACGCCAAGCTGTCGGGACTCGATCCCGAGACGCTTCGCACCGAGGAGTTTGCCTCGCCCTTCCCGCGTGAGCGGCGAAAGCTCCTCATCATTCCGCAGATCTCGACGAAATACTCCGAGCGGGAACGCAACTACCCGCGCATCGCCGAGACGATCGAGCGGATCGCCGCATTGAAGCCGGGCAACTACTTCGCTTTCTTCCCGAGCTTTGACTTTCTCGAGCGCGTTCTTGCGGTGTTCCGCCCGCCCGAGGGCTTCACCGCCCTCAAGCAGGAGCGCGAGATGAAGGCGGCCCGAATCGAGGAGATCCTCGATTATCTCCGGGAACGCGTCGCGCCGACGGTCGTGTTCGCGGTCCAGGGCGGGGTTTTCTCCGAGGGCGTCGACTATCCCGGCGAGACGCTGATCGGCGCCTTCGTCGTCGGTCCGCCGCTGCCGAACTTCGATCTCGAGCGCGAGCAGATGCGTGATTACTATCAGAAGCACTACGGCTCAGGTTTCGAGTACGCCTACGCCTTTCCGGCCATGGCCAAGGCCGTGCAAGCAGCCGGCCGAGTGATCCGCTCGGAGACCGATCGCGGGCTGATCGTCCTGATGGATAACCGCTTTCTCCAGCCCAGCTACGCCGGATCGATGCCGGCGGACTGGTTCGACGAAAACCCGCGCGAGCTCGTCTCCGCCAGCATCCTCAAGGAGGTCGCTGAATTCTGGGATTAGGCGGCCTTAGCGCCCCTTTTTTTGAACCCGCCCCCCCTCCTTCGGCTAATGTCGGCTTAGGGAAGACGTTGTTGGGTTTATGGGGCGTCTATTCTGCAATCTCCGGAACTTAGGTCCACGGGCCGAAGTAAGACTCCAAAATGCTTTCGCCCTGCCATGAGTGAACGCGAGAACAACATCCAATATTACAGCGATATCGCCTATACCGGGCGATCCCAACAGCGTAAAGGACAACCAGAGAGCCAACACCTGGCCTCAAAACCCAACATTAGCCGAAGGGGCTCCCGCCGGCTCCTAAACCTTGGAACTGGCTCCTCAGAAGCTCAGACTCATCGTCACCATGGGAAGGAGATTGGACTCCAAGGGACGGGTCGTGAACTTCTGGTCCGTGTAATCGGCCAGGTGATCCAGATTGTTCGTTTTCGTCTGTGAGTCGTAGACCGCCTTGCGGAAAACGAGGGTCGGGCCGATCTGGAATACTCTCGAAAGCCGGAAGCTGTACCCAAGAACAAACTGATAGCCGTACTTCAACGAGTTCTCATAGCGCTCGTCAGAGAGGACCGTTCCGTTCATCTCCACGGCGTAATCGCTGTACTTCTTCGCGCCGGAAAAAAGATACGTCCCCATCAGGCGCCAGTTGCCCATGAGAAAGCCCAAGGTCGCGCCCCACTCCTGATTGCTGCGCTTGAGGGTGCGGGCCTCGACCGTGGCCGAGGCGTTGCGCTTCATCGGCGAGCTCGCATAGTTGAACGAGCCACCGATCACGAGCCACTCGACGGGCTTCACCCCGAGCGTATTGCGCAGATCGTAGCTGAAACCGGTATCCGGCTTGATCTCGCTGCCATCCATGCTGCCGCCCATCGGACTCGTACGGTTATTGCTCTCGGTATAAGCGGGATACGCCGTCATCTCGACGTAAGGGCCCCATGCCGAGGCGAAGGCGCCGGCGGACCACAGAACACTCAGGAGCGCGACGCTCGCGAGGGGAAAGAAGCGAACCGATTTCAAAATTGTTAATTTCATGGCGTCCAGCCCTCCTTGGCGGAATCTTGTAAATTCTATTATGTCTAATCGCTCGACACAACCCACAGCTAACCGTGCCATATCAAACACAAAAGCGTGGCATGGAAACGAAAGGTGAAAACGCCCCCCCCGTGTACGGGGTGACATAATGTCAAACCCTAGGGAAAAGCTCTAGAATTAGGGTATCGGAGGCACGTTCGCTATGCGGTACGTCGATGTCTCAGCAGATGCCCGTTCACGCTATTCTCCTCGTCTGATCCTGGCGCTGTCAGCGGCGCTCCTCGCCGTCGCGGCCGGCTGCGAAGCTCCGTCGGAAACTCCGGCGCCTCAAAGCGCGCCCGTGACCGTCGAGCCAACTGCTCCGGTCGAAGAAGGGTGTTCGGAGGCCTTCTCGCGCACGCTCTCGCCCAAACGGATCGACGGGGGCAAGCACCTGTATTTCGAGTCCGCGGATCTCGCGTTTCTGCTCGATCCCTCCGTGCGGCTCCAGAGCCTCGACCTTGCGTTGACTCTGCGGGGCGACCGCAAGAAGGACAAGGCTGACCCCGCTCTTGCGCTGAACGGCATCGAGGCCTACGGCGCCGACCAGTTCCCATTCTATAAGGTGAACCGCTACGACCCCGCCACGGATGCCTCGCAATGCGAGTTCAAGCTCCACAAGCTGCGCCTCAACGGCGCCGATCCGCTGGACTGGATGATGGCGAAGATCCTCAAGAACAAGGGCGAGGTGAAGATCAGCCTGCACGGCAAGAGCGTCAACATCCTCGCGGCCTCGGTGACCGTCACCGGACGCGATGTCGACCAGTGCGGCCCCGCCCCATCACCCACACCGACTTCGACGACCCCGCCTCCGCCGGTACCGGTGGCTCCGAAGACCTTCATCTCCGCCGTCGAACCCTCGGCGTCGCCGGCCTCCTCGACCAGCATCCAGTTCACCCTCGGGAGCGACCAGCTGGGGGTCAGCTACGAGTGCGTGCTGGATAACGGCGCGCCGAGCCCCTGCACTTCGCCGCAGATCTACTCCAACCTCGCCAATGGCTCCCACTCCTTCAGCGTCAAGGCGACCAACTCGGCCGGCCTCTCGGATACAGTGGGCGCGGCCTACGCCTGGGTCATCGACTCGGTGGCGCCGTCCGTCGAGCTGCTGAACGCCGCGGTCCTGCCTTCGGTGAGCGCTTCGTCATCGATCGCACTTGTCTTCGCCGCGGTGGACGCATCAGCGACGACCTTCAGCTGCAGCCTGGATGGAGGCCCCGCGATCGCGTGTGAATCTCCGGCTGCGTACACCGGTCTTGGCGAAGGCGCCCATTCCATCGCCGTATCGGCCGTGGATGCCGCCGGTAACGTCAGCAGTGCGCCAGCGACCTTCAGCTGGTCGATCGACCAAACGGCTCCGGAAGCCCGGATCACCTCCGTGGTGCCCGCGGAGCCGGTGACCCGCTCGGTGGCCGCGACCTTCTCGTTCAGCGCGAACGAGTCGGCGAGCTTCGAATGCTCGGTGGACGGCGGAAGCTTCCGCGAGTGCGCCTCCCCGTACGCGCTCCCGGATGTCCTCGATGGATCGCATGGCTTCCAGGTCCGGGCCATCGACGTGGCGGGAAACCTCGGCGCCGTCGCCACCTATTATTGGACGGTGGACACCGTGGCGCCGGTGCTCA
>JAMPXZ010000209.1 GCA_023700925.1 Oligoflexia bacterium
CAAAAAACAACCGGCTCGCGGCAAGTTCGAGCTCGCTCGTCTCGTGGCGCAGACCTGGTCGCCGTGCGAGCTTCAGAAGCTCCAGGCCGCGCAGGCCTGGGACCCGGTGCTCGAGTGCCTGGAGGTGAGGGAAAGCGGCGCCTGCAACGTGGGAACGTACTCGGAGGCGGGCTGGGCCGTGTCGTCGGTGGTCGCCGCGACGATCGCACCGCCGGGCTGCACCCTGCCGGCTTTGACCCGGACGGACGTGGTCGCATGCCTGAAGAAGGCGCCGTTCGCGGCGTCCGCGTCGTCAGGTACGGTGGTTATGGAGGCCGCGGGAGCGAACCGGAGCGTGGCCAGTGAAGAGCCCGTCACGAAAGGGGGCCAGCAATGAATAAGTTCCTGATCGCAGGTGTCCTGAGCTTGGGTCTGGGGCTCTCGGGTTGCATGAGCATGCAGAGCGAGAGCGCGCTTGACGATGCGCTTCAGAGCCTCAAGGGCTCCTCAAACAAGACCAACGCCTTTGTGGAGGCATTTTTCGAATATACCGGTCCCGCGGACAAGTGGGCGGGGCCTTCGACCTTTTTGATGCATGTCGTCGCGAAGGACCAGGGGCCTGCGCAGGTCACCGTGGTGCCACCGCTGTTTGGTGACCCGTTCTCGAAAGAGGACGGGCCGGTGAACACGACTCGCGCTCCGGCCTCAGCCAAGCCTCTTACGGGCGAGCTGGCGCGTGAGCAGCTCACCCAGCTGGCGGGAATCGTCGAAGGCAGCGAGGACCTGCCGTTCCGAGGGTGTCTGTCGCCGGTGCGGGTGAGGCTGGTTCGCGTGGATGGAGCCCTGGTCGAAAAGCAGGGCTGCCGCACCTACCGTGGCTGGCCCAAGGCGGTCAGCGAAGCGGTAAGTCAGTTCGTGGCTTCAGGGATCGTGATGAAATGACGAGTACGCCGATCCCGAGCAGGAGATCGGCGATCGGTTCAAAGCGGGGAATGCGGGGGTCGATCGGCGTCGCCATCGGACCGCCGGGCCAGTGAAGCGCGTCCCAGCCCGCATGGGCAAGCAGCGCCAGGGCGATCGTGCGTGCGATGGTAGGCGTGAACCCGAAGCGCACCGCGCTCAGTGCCGGCAGTAGCAGGACGATCGAGACGAGAAGCTCGATCAGCCACTCCTGGGCCGGAAAGGCCGCTATGCCGTGCGCGGCATACACGAAGGTGATCCAGCCGAGGTAGTAGGCCGCGAAGCGCGGCAGCCCCTTCAGTTCCATTGAACCGGAACCTCCACGATCTTTTCCTCGGAACGCTGGATCTTCACGAAGCCGTTCTGACGGCCGTATTGGAAGACGTCCCGGGTCACTTTCACGTCCTGCATGCAGTAGTCGATGATCTTCTGGATTTCGCCTTTTTTCCACCATTCGACTGCCATGAGGCCATCGGCGGACTTTCCGGCGCCGAGCGTTCCGCGCGCCACGGCCTCGAGCTTCAGGAAACGCTGGCGGGTCAGGGTTTCGAGGTCGTACATGATGTCAAAGGCGTCCACGCGCTGGATGTTGAGCCCGTAAGGCACCATCACCGGAAGGTCGAAGCCGCGGATGTTGTAGCCCACTACCAGCCGCTCCTCGCAGAGCTCGATGAGGTTTTTGAGCTCGTTTTCGCGGAAAGCCGTGAACTGATCGCTCTTGCTGTCGTAGGCACAGGCGACGGAGATGCCGAGCTTGTCAATGTGGTCCCAGCCGCCGACGTCCTGGACGAGCTTCTGGGTCTCGATGTCCAGCACCAGGAAGTGGCGGTGCTTCAGGAAGAGGCTCGACGGGATGACGTCTTCCGAAAAGGGGACACAGCTCAGGTGCCGCCAGTACGACGGATTCAGCTTGATGCGGGTGGTAGGTGCGGCCATTTAAGGCACAGTCGCCGGAAGCTTTTTAGTTGTCAAGACATCGGGTCGTGGGACAGACTGGGGGCAAATTATGGACACCCGAGCAGCCGCTTACTTACAGGAAAACTTTCAACAATACCTTGAAGATCTGAAGACCCTCGTCAGGGTCCCCAGCGTGAGCTTCCCGGACTTTCCTGAAAGGGAAATGCGCCGGAGCGCCGAAGCCGTCGCCGCGCTCCTGAAGAAGCGGGGCCTCGAGAACGTTCAGATCCTGGACGTGCCGGGGGCGCACCCCTACGTCTACGCCGACTGGCTTCATGCGCCGGGCAAGCCGACGCTTCTGCTTTACGCCCACCATGACGTTCAGCCGCCCGGTCGTGAAGAAGTCTGGAAGAGCCCGCCCTTTGAGCCGACGCTGCGTCAGGGGCCCGGCGGGGAGCGCCTCTATGGCCGCGGCGCGGCCGATGACAAGGCTGGCGTAGTCCTGCACACGGCGGCGATCGATTCCTATTTGAAAGCGGAAGGCAAACTTCCGGTGAATGTCCGGATCGTGATCGAGGGGGAGGAAGAGGTCGGCAGCTCCCATCTGCCGGAGTTCCTCAAGCTTCACCGCGACAAGCTGAGCGCGGAGGTGCTCGTGCTGACCGACAGCGGAAACTTCGATATCGGCACTCCGGCGCTCACGGTTGCTCTGCGCGGCCTCGTGGAGATGGAAGTCGAGGTTCGCGCCCTGCACAAGACGGTGCATTCCGGCATGTGGGGCGGCCCGGTGCCGGATCCCACGATGGCGCTGACGAAGATACTTTCCGGCCTGGTCGACGAGAACGGCCGGATCGCCATTCCGGGCGTCCTCGATGAGGTCCGCCCGATCAGCCCCGCCGAAGAGGCCGAGATCAAGCGCACCCCGTTCAGCGAGGAAGAGTTCCGCCGTCAGGTCGGAATGGTCCCCTCGGCCCAGCTCCTTCGCGAAGGGCCCTCGCCGGGCGCGCAGGTCTGGAGACTTCCAAGCCTCACGGTGAACGCGATCCAGGCGTCCTCGCGCAAGCAGGCTGGAAACATCATCTGTGACGTCGCCTGGGCGAAGGTCACCATCCGGCTCGTTCCGGACATGAACCCCCTCAAGGTGCGCAAGCAGCTCGAGGATTTCCTCCGCTCACGCGTGCCGTGGGGCCTGGAGCTGCACCTCAAGAGCGAGGCCGCCAATCCGGCCTGGGCAACCGATACCGCGAGTCCCGCCTTTGCCGCGGCCGAAGCGGCGCTCTCGCGTGGCTACGGCAAGGCGCCTTACAAGATCGGCTGCGGCGGCAGTATTCCGTTCGTCGGGCCGTTCGCGCAGGCTCTGGGAGGCGCGCCGGCGCTTCTGATCGGCGTCGAGGATCCCTACACCGATGCGCACGGTGAAAACGAGAGCGTCCTCGTCAGCGATCTCCGCAAGGGGATGCTCGGCCAGGTGTACCTGTTCTCTGAGATGGCCGAAAGGTGGCGAAAATGACGTTGGTCGAAGAGGCGCTGAGACAGCAGCGCGAGTCCTGGCGCGAGATTTCGGAGCGCATCGCGGGGGTTTCCAATCGCGAGCTTCCTCCGGAGACACCCCGGCGGATCCTGCTTTTCGGCGTCGGGAGCAGTCATTTCGCGGCGAAGCTTTCGGGCTATTCGCTGATTCGTGACCGATTCCGTCCCCGGATCCCAGTCGTCGCCTGCTCCAGCATGGACATCGGTCACGAGGTGACCCCCGGCAAGGGAGACTGGGCCTTTGCGTTCACGCACCGGGGCGGGACGCCCGTGACGCTCGAGGCGCTTGAGCTTTGCGCGCGAAACGGCGCCTTTCCGGTCATGGTTGCCGGCGTCGGCGCGCGCGAAAACGACATCGCGCGGCTGGTCCTGCCGACGACACCGCTCGAGAAGGTCGAGCCCCACACCATGTCCCTCACGGGCGCGGTTTGCGCGGCGACGACGCTTCTGATGGGCAACAAGGTCTTTGAGGAATGGGATGCCGTGCGCAGTATCGGTGATCCGAATCTCGACGTGCTCCGCGGCCGCGCGGGCCAGGGCCCCTCGGTCATCATCGGCGAGTGGGAAGGCGAGTGGATCGCCCGTGAGGGCGCGCTCAAGTTCATGGAGATGGCCCGGCTGCCGGTGCGCGCGTTCGGAAGCGAGGAGTTCTTCCACGGCCCGCGCTTCAGCGTGAAGCCCGGTGATAGTCTCTGGCATGTGGCGCTTCCGCGCGATCCGCGGGGCACTGAGATCAAGGCGGATTATCGGGTGGATATCTTCGGCGCGAGCCCGCTGGCCTGGGTGCCGGCGCTCGTCGAGCTGCAGTGGCTCGCCCTGGCCGTGTCGCTGAATATCGGCGTCAATCCGGATTCGCCGAACTAAGTAACCAGGAGAACTGAAAAATGGGAATGCGCGGGAATAGGGATTTTCAAGCCGATATCGGCGATCTGAAGAAGTACATCGGGATCGCGCTGGTGGTCTTCGTCGTGATCGTATTTCTTTTCTCGGGCTCCTTTATCGTGGAGCCGGGGCACCGCGGCGTGCTCGTAACGATGGGGAAGGTCTCTCCCAACTTCGCTCCCGAAGGTTTCGGGCTCAAGGCCCCCTTGATTACCACGGTGATCCCCGTGGCGATCCGGCAGCAGGCCAAGACCATGAAGGCCGAGTGCTACTCCTCGGATCTGCAGCAGGTGAACGTCGAGCTGCGGGTGCTGTTCCGGATTCCGGAGGCCGCTGTCGTGAAGATTTACCAGGAATATGCCGGCGACCCCTTTGATACGCTGATCGTGCCGCGCGTGAACGAGGCGATCAAGGAAGTGACGGCTTTGCAAAGCGCCGAGACGATCGTCAAGAAGCGTGAGGAGATCAAAAGTAAGGCGCTGGCAGCCGCGCGGCTGAAGGTCGGTTCCGTGCTCGCGATCGAGGACATCGTCATCCAGAATATCTCGCTCTCCAAGGAGCTCGAGGCGGCGATCGAAGCCAAGATGGTGCAGGAGCAGGAGGCCGCGAAGGCCAAGTTCATCCAGCAGAAAACCGAAATTGAAGCCAATACCGCGGTGATTCGCGCCAAGGGCGAGGCCCAGGCGATCGAGATCCGTGGCCGGGCGCTCCGTGATTCGCCAGCGTTGATCCAATTGCAGATCGTCGAGAAATGGGACGGCAAGGCGCCTCTCGTGGTGGGGGGCGGAGGCGGTGGGTCCAACATCCTGCTTCCCATCGGTGATTTGAAGCGATGAGTCAGCGGCGCCTTCGGGCGGCGGCTCAGCTATTGGTCCTGTTGCTCGTCGCGGCGGGGCTGTGGCTGGCCTTCCCGGTGGTTGCCCAGTTCCTGGAAGCGGCCGCGCTGAATTTGCGGCGCTTTTGGTGGGTGGTCCTTTTGCTGGGGCTCGGTGTCTGGCTGATCTGGACTTCCCGGCAGCGAAATCCCGATTGAATCCACCTTAACGGTCCCGGCAAAACCTGATAGAGATCGGGCTCTCCTTTATTGGAGAGCTTGATGAAGATCCTTACCAGGTC
>JAMPXZ010000210.1 GCA_023700925.1 Oligoflexia bacterium
AAGGTCGAGATCGTCGAGCAGGCCAAGCGCTGGGGCACCTTCGAGACCTCGGTTCGTCCCGGCCTCGACTGCTGCACCCTGTTCGCGGACCGGCACCCCTCGATTCGCAGCACGAGGGAAGCGGCCGAGGAGCAGGAAGCGCGTTTCCCGGTGCAGGAGCTGGTCGAGGAGGCACTCGCCGGAATTCAGCTCATCGGCGAACGGGAGCGGCGGGAGTCGCGTCTCGCGTAGCTTTCTCGATCGCCTTGAAAATCGGCTCCGAAGCCCAGTCCTGGGGACCGGCCCACTTGGTGATGATTTCCAGCTGAGGACTCAGCAGAAAAGTCTCCGGAAACTGATACGTCCCGTACTCATCCGGAACCGCGGAGTTCGAATCCAGAACCGAGATGACATTCGCGGGAAGGGCGCGCGACGGCAGGATCTTGTGCGCGTCCTTCCAGGTGCCGTCCAGGCTTACGGCCAGAAGCTTCACCGGACGGCCTTCGAGCCTTTTCGCTAGGCGCAGAAAAACCGGAATCTCATCGATGCACGGCGGGCACCAGCTCGCCCAGAAGTGCAGCACCACCGCGTTGCCCTTGAGCCCCTCGAGCGAATGCTCTTTTCCCGCGGCGTCCTTCAACCTGAAAAGAGGTGCCGCTTGACGTGCCAGCTCAACCCGGCCGGTCTCCTCCTGCCCCCTCTGAGACCCGTGCTCGAGAAAATAAATCCAAGTCAGCGCTACCGTCAGCCCCAGGCCGAGCCCCAGGCCCAGCCAAGCCCTATTCTGAGTCATCTTGAAATAACCCCCTATCATGACTTGCATTTTCATTCCCACAGCAGTTTTTTGAGCGCACTTAACCCCAATTAATCCAGTCGGTTATAACCCACCCCGAGTTGCAGACCTTCCAAAGAAGGTCTTATAATAGAACTATGAGCCACGCACTCGTGCTCAACGCCTCATTCGAACCCCTCCACATTGTCACCTGGCAACGCGCTATCCAATTGCTCTTTCAAGGAAAAGTTGAGGTCATCGAGGAGTCCGAACAGGAGATCCGCACGGTCCGGCTGACCATGAAGATCCCCGCCGTCTTGAGACTCCTCTCCTACGTTCCCCTGACCCGCAAGAAGCACCTGATCCGGTTCTCCAGGACCAATATCTTCCTTCGGGACCAGCACGTGTGCCAGTACTGCGGGGGCAAGTTCAACAAGACACACTTGACGCTGGATCACGTGATCCCCATCGTCCAGGGCGGCCGCAAATGTTGGGAAAACATCGTCACCGCATGCAAGCCCTGCAACCAACGCAAGGGCGGACGCACTCCCGCGCAGGCCGGAATGCGCCTCATCCGCAAGCCCGGGCAACCTTCCTGGCTGCCGACCGCGAACCTGCAGCTGGGAATCTCGCGGGCCCCCGCGAGCTGGAAGATTTATCTGAAACTCGAAAAGACACTTAAACCTCCGGATGAAGATCTTGACCCGGACGATTCCTCCACCTAGCCTTGAACGAATGACCTGGGGATTGGCCAACACCTCAAAATCCGATGCGCGACTGGCCGGACTGGTGGAACGCTATGGCGATCTGCTCTTTGACCTGTGCGAGTCGGTACTGTGGAGCCCGGCCAACGCCCAGCTCGCCTTCCGCTCCATTCTCAAAGCCCTGAAGCGCAGGCTTTCGGATGCCCCCTCGGGCAACCACGAGCGCGCCTGGACCCTTCGCATCGCCTGCGAAGAGCTGCTGCAGAAGGTCCCGCGCCTAGGCAGGACGCTTTCGGCCGATGAGCAGATCCAGCTCGACGCCGCCCAGGAGATCTCGGAGCGCCTGAAGAACTTCGACGCCTATTTTCACCGGCTATCCGCCGAGGACCAGATCCTGCTTCTGCTCAAGGACAAGTACGGGGTCCCGCTTCCCGAGATCGCCGTGGCGCTGCGAAGCCCCGAAGGCTCACTCAAAATCCGCCGTCAGCTCGCGCTCCGCGCGCTGGAAGAATGGCTCTGGGACATCAGCCGATGAACTGCTTCGAATGGCAGAACCGCTCCTCCGATTACCTCGACGGCACGCTGATCGGCGCGCTCCAACAGGAAGCCGACGGGCACCTCGAGCGCTGCGAAGCCTGCCGCGAGCGCCACAAGCACTTCCGCCAGATCCTTGCGGTCCTCGAATCACGTCCCCGCGCGGCGCTCCCCATCCCGGTTCGCGGCGAGCCGATGACGGCCGCGCTCCCCCGCCTCGACGCCGCGCAGCTCGGCAAGTCACGCTGGCAGCTCGTTCCCTGGTACGTGAGAACAGCCATAGAGGCGACGACCATCGTCCTGCTGATCCTCGCCGGCATCTCCGCTGGTCCCAAGCTCCGCGTGCTTTACGAACGCGGCATCGAACGCAACCTCTCGGAGCTGAACCAGGCGTTCTCCGACGTCTTTGAGCCCGAGGCCGGCAACGGTACCGCCGAGCTCAATCTCCCGCTGGCTCGCGGCAAGGCAGGCGATGCTGTCTCCGGCGATACGGCGGCCGACGAGTTCGTGAGCGACGAAGAAGACACCGCCGAAAACGAGCCGGGTACGACCACGGCCATCGACCAGTCCGACGTCCGCGTCGGCAACTCCGAGATCTGGCGCTTCATCGTCAAGACCGACAGCCCGCACCGGTTCCGCGCCAAAATCGTCTCCATCCTGACCGGCCTCAAGGTGGCCCCGACCACGCCGGGCCTCGGCGGCATCGAAGCCCCGGGCGGTATTCAGTTCGACCTTCTGCTGCCCAAGGGAATCGTCCCCGGCCTCAAGCGCCAGCTCCAGGGCATCGCCCCCCCGGCGCCCGAAGGGCAGGCCAACTCGCCGATGACGGAGACCTTCACCTGGTTCAAGAACAAATCCAGACGCCCGATTCCCGAGGGCCGCACCCGCGTCGTGATCTGGCTCTCACAGATGTGATCAAAGCTTCTGGATGATCTGCAGCAGCTCGTCCGGATGCACCGTCACGGTCATGCTATTGCCCTGGTTATCCGCCTTGGCCTCGACGTCATGGACCAGGATCTCGCCCTTCTTGGATCTCCGTCCCGTACTCGCCGCGGGGGCCGCTTTCTGGGCGCCCGAGGCGACGTCGATCTTCACGCCCTCGTTCTTGCCCACCCGCGCGGGATCCTTCGATTGCCGCGTAGGCTTGCCGATCATGTCGTTAGCCGTATCGACAAAGGCCCGGCGCGCCTCATCGAACGCCTGCCGGCTCTCCGAACCGTCGGAGGGCATGCTCTTGCGTGCCGGCGAAGGTTGATTGCGCCGATAGTGATCCACCGTCGCCTTGAGGTGTTGCTGCTCGGTTTCCGAACGGAATTTCGCCAGAGCCTGCTGATAGGCCTTCTCATCCACGTCTCCAACCACCGTGAGCTTGCCCGCCTCGGGATTATCCGGATCCCGCGGAATCTCCCGGATTTTGCGGAACTCATCGCGCGAAGGCTCCCGCGGCAGCTCCTCGACGTAGCGATGGTACTGCTCGCTGGTCAACGTCTTCAGCGTCGCATGTTCTTTCTGGAGATCCTCGAACGTGATGACGAAAGGGACCTGTGGCTTCTTGAGCTTGCCGTCGCGCGAGCGCGCGAGCGCCGTCGCCTGCTTTTTGCCTTTGCCCGACAGCTCCGCGATCACCAAGCTATTGTCGATCATCGCCTTTCTCATGGCATAAAGGTTCCGCACCTGTACGGTCTTGTAGCGATCGAAGCAGGAGTCGCCATCGTCCGTCGGCATGCAGAAATCACCGAGCTCCGACAGGCGCTCCGAGTCCCCCACCCCTTTCAGACGCTGGATCTTGCGGACGAGGTAGATCGCCTGAAGGCCGATATTCTCGTTGGCGCGCTCGAACACGCACCTCTGCCCGCACTCGTCGTACTCCTTGCCGGCCCACGGCACTCCGGCTTTCGCCGGACCACCGGCTTCTGTCGAGGTGGCCCAAGCGGGCGCAGGCGCGCCGAGGCCGCAAAGCGAAACCCAAGCGATGACCAGGACTCCCAAAGAGATTGGCTTCATTCCTTGATGATAACCCGAGATCCGGCCCGCCCCAAGTATCCCGACGAGCGGCCTGAATCCCATCGAAACGCCAGGCATTTACACACCCGGCAAATGCCTCACGGAGTCGGTACCGGCTCGACTCCCTGGCCGGAGCGCTGCCACCGGAGGGCGCCATGAGCCTCCACCGCCTTGGTGACCTTCTTTTCAGCCTCCGCCTCGATCCGCTGCTTTTCCGCCGCGGAGAGCTCCTTGCCGTAAAGCAGCGGCAGGACCATCCGCTCGCGGATATACGCCTCAGCCGCCCTGCCTTCCGGAATTTCCGAAACCTTCCGCCACTCCAGCGACTCCTTGCCGTAGAGCCCCTTGGCGGCGAGCTTCTTCATCCAATGCAGCTCGTTGATCTTGCCCTGGACGCAGCCCCGGATGAACTGGTCCAGCGCGCCCCGCTTGATCATGAGATCGATGAGCCTCGTGCGGGCTTCCCCCGGAGGAAGCACCGCCAGGTCCGCCCGCAGCTGCGCCAGCACGACCTCGACATCCTGGTTCGCCTTGACCGGGTCATAATCGACGTAATCCTTGAGGTACCTCACCAGCGCGTCGATCAGCCCGGGCGCGTCCACGCCCGCGCGCTCCACGTCCTTCTCGGGTTGATTACCCGCCAGCGAATCCATGCACGGGATAGCTCGCGCGAGCGCGGCCAGCGCGTTCTGCCGCGGCTCCGCACCCGGCACCGGATGCCCCATGCCTTTATCGATCGCGAGGAAAACAATCCCGCGCGCCCGGGAGTACAGCTCCTTGGAACAGCCGTCGATTCCCTGGGTGAAGCGTTCGCCGAACTCGAGCGCCGAAAGCCCATCAAGACACTTGCGGTAGAGCGCCAGCGCCTTCTCCACGCGCGCGGACGCTTCGGCGTAACCCTTCGTGCCCAGCACATCGGCGAGCGAGGCACGCAGTTTCAGGACGCCGATCGAATTCGCCAGATCCACCGAAAACTTCTTCATGCACGCATCGAGCGCGGGTTTGAGCTTCTTTCCGCCCGGAACCTTCGCGCCGCAGGTCTTCAGCGCGCTCTCGATCGCGGTGACCTCCGGCCGCGCCGCCGGACCGAGGTATTCCGCCGCCTTGGCCTTGCCAACGGCAGCACCCAGCGAAAGCGTCGCCTGTTTCTGAAAATCATCCGTGCACCGATTGCGGTCCTCGGCCACGTCAGGCCTGGCCTTCGACAAGCACGTCATGAAGCTCGACGACAGACTGCCGCCCAACGATTCCCGAAGGGCCTTGCGATCGGCCGCGCGCGCGTCGCCCGCCGGCAGCTCCGGCAGGAAGTCGTCGAGGTTGCTCTGCAGCTGATCCTTTCCGACCAGCTCCGAG
>JAMPXZ010000028.1 GCA_023700925.1 Oligoflexia bacterium
CCCCCCCCCCGCGGCTGGTTTCCTCGCTCGAGCTGCTCTCGCGGGACCGGCAGGCGAGTTTGCTCATAATCGATCCCAACACCATCATGAGCCGCGAGGTCGTGCAGAAGGTGGTCGCGTGGGCGCGCTCGGGGCGCACCGTGGTGATGCCGCGGTCGACGCTTTTCACCGGAATGGCGCGCGCGGAGCTCGAGCTGCTCGTGGCCCAGTCGCGCAAGATGGACATCGATCTCGGCGTGCGCTACCGGCTGCACTCGATCGGTGACGGCAGGTTGATCATTCACGAGATGCCCGCGGGCGCGGAAAGCCAGGCGCTTTCGGCGTGGCAGACCTTCCTCACGGCGATGCTGTCACTCGCGGACATTGAGGGTTACTGCAAGGTCAGCGACAGCCGGCTCTCGGTGATTCCGCTGGAGAAGCGCGGGCGCGAGCTCGGGCTTTTCGTGATGAACGGCACGCGCCGGCAGGTTTCGGGCGATCTCGTGTTCTCGGGCAAGGTGACGGTTTCGGATCTCGCCGTGGCGGTATCCGCGGCGACCCCGCCGCCGGGGCCCGTGCCGCTGCCGCACCAGGCGGTTCGCCCGCCGGGGGCGAACCATTCTTCACTGCCCGCGAACCGGTTCTCGCTGGATGTGCCTCCCTGCGGAGTCCTGCCCCTGGCCGTGAGCGGCCTCACCGTGGTCACCGAGGAGCAGCGGGAGCGACTGAGCGCGGCCCTGCTGTCGCAAGCCACGCAGGATAACGCGACGCTGGCGGCAACGACGGAGCTCCCGGGATTTGACGGCGCCAACCCGGCGATCGAGGATCTATGGAACTGACGTACGACTGGAACTGCTTTCAGTCCATGTTCTATCCCAAACGCCGGGCCCCGGCCTCCGCGGCCACCGGCGGCGATGCGGTCACTCCCGTCTATCTGGTCGTGGAGGAGGAGCGGATCATCTCGGTGTTCGGCGAAGGGGAGGACTTTTCGCCCTGGATCGGGAGCGCCTATCCTCAGATGGCCGCCGAGGTCACGCATCGGGATCTGATTCTTTTTGAACGCAAGGATGTCGATCGCTGGGTGAGCGGTGCGACGGCGCTGCCGCATTTTTACGACCAGGTGGAGTTCCTTCGCCAGCAGGCGACCCCGAAGATCGTCGCACGCAGCCGCTTCAAGCGGGGCCCGCGCGCGATCGTGCTGAAGGACGGGCTGGCAGTACCGGTCTGCCGCCACTTCGTGCTCGAGGCCATTCAGGGCTGGTGGTCCAAGGTTCTGCCGTCGTCCTACGGTCTTCTGATCCGCCTCGAAGGCAATGCACCCGGCAGCGTCGTGCGCGATCTGCTCGTGATCGTACGGCGCGGACGCGTGGACTCCTTCTGTGAGCCGGACTTCACGATCCTGGGACGCGATCGCTCGCGGCAGCCCCTGGATGTGGTCAAATACCTTTCTGAAAAGCACCTGGTCCCGATCCAGGGAGTCTTTCTCCCGGCCGAGCTTTGGGACGAGTGGTCCGAAGCGGAAGACCCGTGGAAGAAGGTGGTCTGGTCCCTGCGTTCGGAAAAAGCGCGGCTCGCACCGGCCCGCTGGGGCGTCGTGACACTTGCCGCGGCTCGCGGGATCTTCGGTCTCTGATCGGCATGCGAAAGAGAGCGGCGGCAGTCCTCGTCCTTGTGCTGCTTGCGACGAACGCGTTCGCGACCACGACCTTCTCCGGGCTCGCGGGAGACGCCGAGGGGAGCGGCAGGTTCGTCGTCGGTCTGCGCTCGCAGGCGCGAGGCGCCAGCGAGGTTGCATCAGGCCTGCTGCGAATCCATGCGCGGAACTTCACGGTGAGGCGTCTCGCGCTGCCAAAGGCGGCGAGTAACCGCGAAGTGATCGCGCTTTTCCTTTTCGGAAAACAGCTCATCGCAGTCACGCAGTGGACGATTGAGCAGGGGGATGACCCTCAGGTCCATGCCTTCAACCTGGCGAACGCGAAATGGACGGACCTCGGTAAGGTCGCCTGTCCCGGAGTTCGCAAGATCACGGCCGAGGCCGGCCTTCTTCGCTTCTCGTGTGAGGAGCCAAGCCCGGTGGGCGAGACACGTTGGGGTGAGAAGACCGTGGCTCTTGGCTCCACGTGGTCCGGTCCCGCTCAGGTTGTCGAGCTGCCGGTTGTCGAAGCGCGATCCGGCGCCGCGCGCGCTCAGCTGCTCGGGGATAAGCTGCGTTCTGAAAAGTTGCAGCTCAAGGCGCGAGGCAAGACTAGGACATATCAGGCAAAATCGTTTGGCCGCCTGCGTTGATTCCGGAGTTGCGGTTTAAAGTTGAAACCGCTAGAAGATCGACCGGAATGATCTATTTTCAGTCACTTACGAAAGAGGAGCTCGCCGAGCTACTGAGGCCCGTGAGCTTGCCTAAGGCCCGTCGCCGTTACGTGCCCGAAGGCGCGGCTGCGTCGGCCGAGGAGGCCGGGCCTTCGACTGAGGATCTCCTGAAGGCGGAGCGACGGGCGCGCTACCGCGCACAGCAGATCTTCCACTGGGTCTATCAGCGTTTCGTAACGAACTGGGATGAGATGTCGGATCTCTCCAAGGACCTGCGCGTCTGGCTCAAGGAGAACGTGGAGATCTACCGGGTCACCGAGCGCGCGAGTCAGCAGGCCGTGGACGGCACGCACAAGTTCCTGTGGAATCTTGCTGACGGCAAGACGGTGGAGAGTGTGATCATCCCCGCGGCGCTGCAGGAGAAGGAAAACCCGGAACAGGACTTCGATCAGCAGCGGTTCTCGGGCGCGGCCATCGAGGACAAGGATCTGAAATCCGAGCGCTGGTCGCGCCTCACCGCGTGCATCTCGAGCCAGGTGGGCTGCGCGATGGGCTGCAAGTTCTGCCTGACGGGAATTCAGGGTCTGGATCGCCAGCTTCAGGCGCACGAGATCGTTGGGCAGGTTTTTGAGCTGCGGCGCCTGGCCCCGATCACCAATATCGTCTTCATGGGGATGGGCGAGCCGCTCCATAACTTCGAGAACGTGGTGAAAGCCTGCAAGATCCTGCTCGATCCCGACGGTCTGAATTTCTCCAAGCGCAAGGTCACCGTGAGCACGAGCGGCCTCGTTCCCGCGATCGAGGAGCTGGGCCGCCAGGCCGATGTCTCGCTTGCGATCTCGCTCAACGCCTCGACCGATGAGCAGCGCTCCCAGATCATGCCGGTCAACCGCAAGTGGAATCTCGACGCGCTCATGAGCGCCTGCCGCAGTTATCCCCTCGGCAGCCACCGACGGATCACTTTCGAATACGTCCTGCTCAAGGATTTCAACGATTCGCTCGAGGACGCGGCCCGGGTTCTCAGGCTCCTGCGGGGCATTCCATCGAAGCTCAACCTGATCCCGTTTAACGAACACTCGGGTTCGGAGTTCAAGCGCCCGAGCGACGAGACGGTCAAGAAGTTCCAGCGCTACTTCGTGGATCGCAATATCACCGCGACCGTAAGGATCTCGCGCGGGCGCGATATTCTCGCCGCGTGCGGCCAGCTCCGCAGCATCTTCGGCACCGCGCGGGGGACGGAGCGACATCGGGATTGGAAATCCAATTCGGGTGCCGGCGGAGGTACTGCTTTTTGAGTGAGCATTGCAGTTTTCTGAACAGAATACCGATACCTGCCAACCGCCAACTGACAACCGCTTCCGTCCCACGACTCGACCGTTGCGAAAACAGCGCTTAGCCGCGACAATCAGAATCATGAAGCTTACTTCCCTCTGCGTTTCTGCCATCCTTCTCGCGACTCACTTAAGCGTAAGCTTGGCCTCCGGGGCTGAAAAGAACCAGCTTCTTCCGTTCACCACCGACGGGTGCTCCATGTCGCTCGATAACGGCCCGATCACCCAGCGCGATTGGGTGCACTGCTGCATCGAGCACGATAAGGCATATTGGCTGGGCGGGACCGTCCTGGAAAAGGACGCCGCGGATCTTGCGCTCAAGAAGTGCCTGCTCCGCGCCCGCATGACTGAGTTCGAGAGCGGCGTGTATTACAAAGCGGTCCAAAGTGGAGGTTCGCCGAGTCTGCCGACGACCTGGAAGTGGGGCTACGGCTGGGTGAATGCGCGCGGGTATTCCCCGATCACAGTGGAGGAGCGCAGAGAGGCCAAGCAGTACGAAAGGCTTTTCAGCCTTCCGTTCCGCATCGTGGTCCCCGCCCAACAGGTCGCCGCGGCCCTGATCAGGAATGACTTCTGCAAAGAGGATCTGCTCAATCGGATCAGCAAAAAGTCGGGCATCAAGAGCGTCAAGGATTTCTACGTCGTGAAGGTCGAGACCGCGGACGGGCGTGACGCTTTTCAGGTCTTTTCACCCGAGTGCAAGGGCGGCTATTTCTATTCGGAATTCCTCCCGAGGCTCGCACCGGATCTTTGTTTCCGCAGTACTTATCGTTCTTCGCCGGATCAGGTGAAAGTCCTGCAGGCTTTCGGTGACTGCACGTTCAAGAGCAGCGTGGCGGCTGAACCGCGAGACCGCCGCCATTCCCTGCTCGACGTGAAGCCGGATACGGAGTCCCTATCGTCAACGCCCGCCGAGAGCGCGGCAAGCGCTCCTGCCGCGGCGAAGGCGGAGTAGCGGCGGCATTTCAGTAATCTTCCATCGTCTCATCCGGATTCGCCGGATCCACCGCGAAGCAGATCTTGAAGATCAGGGGTTTATGCGAGCAAAACCGCTTTCGGAAAGTGGGGAAGCCAAAGCTCTCCGCCATCGCGCGAAACTCCGTGACGATCGCGCCATTTCCGTCCCGGATGATCTCCGGGAACGGGATCTCGGGAAAATCCTTCGTCATGCTGAAGAGAAGGGAAAAGAAATCGTTCGATCCGCCCGTTTTGCCGAGCAGATATTGCTGGCCCGCTAAGTAGTAGAGCAGCGCCGAAGCTTCGGGCCAAAGGCCCCACTGCTGGACATCCTCGCGATTGGCCATGGGCAGGAGGTTCACCAGCAGGTGGATATTCACGTAGGCGCGCGCCGTGGCGTACTTGGGCGAGCCCACGTCCACATTCCCTTCCGTGATTTCCCCGACGCGTTGGCCGAAGCTCCGGTTGGGCTGGCCATCGATCCAGGAGGTATCCGAGGCGATGTCGCCCAAATCGTTCCACGAGCGCTTGTGGAACCGCACGAGCGTCGAGAAATACTCCAGAAGCGCCTGCGAAAACAGCGGATGCACCGGAAGAAGACGGCTCACCTGGCGGAGCCGTTCATTGTCCTGGAGCTTGCTGAAAAATTTCACTTCGGTGGAATCGGAGAAGTCCTTGACGTTGCCGTGAAGGGCAAGGAGCTCCGCTGAGATTCGCTTGCTGCTTTCGCGGTCGCCGCCGCAGTAGCGTCCGCGGCGGTAATAGGCGATACGCGCGGCTTCCGGGTTGCCGCCGTTGCACTCGACCAGCGCTTGCCACACCCTAGCCGCATCGAGATTCAGCTGAAGCCACAGCTCCCAGTTCAGCCACTCGCGGACCTCAGAGCGGCAACGGCTGTCGGAGTAGTTGCCAGGCCAGAATTCGGTGCAGCGGGAAGAGAAGGGGTTCTCGTTCATCGCAGCCAGGAACTTCGCCCAGCCGTCTCGGATCTCCTCCTCCGTCAGCCAGCGGGAGCCCACCGGGGAGCGCTCGCTTCTCGAGGTGTCCTCGAAGAACGCGCTCATCCTTGATGAGGGATCGGAGTAGTTCACGGTGTAGGTGAAGGCCTGGGCCTGCGAGCCGATCAGGAGCGTGGCGAGGAGGAGCAGGATACGCATGGCGTTCACCGTGCTTCGACCCGATCGAGCGCGGCCGAGAGGCAGCTGAGCTCCTCGGCGGTGAGGACTCTACGCGCGTTCTTCTCGAGCTGCCCGAGTCCTCCCAGATCTCCTTCGGTGCAGGAGCGGATGATATCCGCCAGGTACTCGTCATCGCAGCCGTTCATGGCGCTCGCGCGCGTGGCTTCGAGGATCAGGGGCTGGGAGTGGGCGAGAGCGGTGCTTTCGAAGTCCCAGGCGCCTTCGGCTTGGGCCTTGCCGGCGATGCCGAAGAGGCTGCCAGCGAGCAGAGCGATGAGGCCGAGTAACGGGATTGCTTTTGTGATTTCAACCGGTTTCATAAGGTCTCCTATATCGGACCGATTTGGTACACTATACGAGTTTCTTCAATCTGGCCATCTTGTTTTGCTTGCCTGGTTTCACCTTCAGTTTCAGAAGGTTGCCCCCGAAATCGGGGTGATGTTCAGGGACTGCAGACGAGCCGGGATTCGCTCCAGGATCGTGTAAGTCCGACGCCTGAGCTGTGCCACATCCTCCTGCGCGGGCTCGCGTCCGTCCCTCATCGTGCCGAGGATCCTCTGGTACAGCTCGCCATGCTGGAGCGAGTAGATATCCACGATGGTCTGGGCGATCGGGCGCTCGCGGCGGCGGAGATCAGCGTTGAAGTCCCAGCCGAGGTAGCCGAGCAGGCGCATGAGGAGCACGGCCTTGGAGCTGTCCGAGCTCAGGTCCTGCGAGTAGCGCCAAAGGAGAGTGGCGTAGACGCGGCCGTACTCGGCAATGGACACCTTGCGAAGAAACTCGGCGGTGTCGGTTCTGCCTCCCGACTTGAAGCGCGAGCTGACGGCCATCGGGTTATTGCCGAAACCCGCGGCGAGCTCGAAGTTCTCGCGCAGGAAGTTGGCTAGCAGGCGCGTGACATAGGCCGAGTTCCGGCCGGCGATCGGAAGCACGTGGCTCGTGACGTCCACGCTCCGGCCGAGGGTCAAGCGAAGCAGGAGCTCAGTGGGGCGATCTCCCGAGACCTCGATGATCCGTCCGGCCTGCTCCTTGAGGAACTCGATCCGCTCCTCGAAAGGGAACGTGTCTTTTTCCTCGAGGGCGACCGCGATGAGCTCGGCCGCGGTGTAGGCGCCGGCGAGCCGCTCTTCCGTCATTCCGGGGCCTTGACCCGGGCGAGGCAGAAAGCGCTCGAGATCCGAGAAGGGTTGCGCCGGCGCTTCGGCCGTGCTGTTCAGAAGGTCGGCCACCATCTCGCGGCTCAGGACCTGCGAGTCCAGGGACTGCGTGACGTCGTTCACCGACCGGGGGTATTCGGGGCCCGCACCGAGCGCGAGGCCGGGGGCGAGGCTGAGGCAGAGAGTGAGGACTTGGGTCAAGGTTTTTGCGGTTTTCATGGGCTTCTCCATTTCTCAATTTCAGTTCGGGTTCAGTTCGGGTTGCGTTTTCCGGGAAAGAGTCCTTCGAGCAGGCCAGGCTCCGTGAGCTGGTAGGCTTCGAGCTGGAACTCGCCCCAGTTGACCGTCGGCGTGAAGATCATCAGGGTCTCGCGGTCGAGGGCCCCGTCGACGAAAGTGGCCAGGCGCTGGATCTTTTCGTCGGCGAGCTCGGCTTCGCCCATGGTGTCGAGGCGGGACTTCGTCAGCGCGGCGAACTTGCCCTCGTCCCCGTTGAGGGGAATGAGGTTGAAGGTCTGATCGGCCAGGCTGCCGCTGCTGATCGAAACCTCGTCCCCATTGACCAGAACGTCGACGGAGCCGTCGGTCGAGGAGGCGAAGATCCCGGAGCTGGGCCAGGGGCGCAGCCGCGGAGTGTCCTCATTTGCCGCTCTCATGCCGAGGAGCTTGCCTTGGAGCGCGCCGTTGCGGCCGCGGAGGACGTAGGGATAACGGTGATCGCCGTTTCGCGTGATGACCTCGATGACCGGGGCGTTCGTCTGGCCTTCGGAGGTGACCCGCAGGTTTCCGCTCAGGTCCATGGCCAAGGGGACGAACATCAAGGTGCTTCCGTTCTTGATCGAGCGGATCTGGTAGAGCCGGGCGATGGTCCGGCGCTGGCGGACGGCGTCCGCTTCAAAGAGGATCGCGAGCGATTTGCCGGGCTCGTTGACGTAATCGTCGACGAGCAGGTGGTACTTCGTGCTCCACCGCGACTCGAGCTCGTTGACCTGATAGAGGCCGGGAGCGAGCTTGGTTTTTTCGGCCAGGTCCCACCCGCTGCCAAACGCGAGAGCGCTTGGCAGCAGGAGGGACGACAACAGCAGGGCTATTCTCGTCGTTTTCATGGTTATCTCCGGTAAGAGGAATCGTCGCAGCCCGAGTCAGAGAGGTTGTGGCGGGCGTCGAGGATGAGTTCGCGGACAAGGTGCACCTGCTCATAGCGGGGGAGGGCGATGTCACCGCACGACAGGAAGCGATCGATCTGCTTCGTCGCGAAGACCAGCTTGTTGATCGGGCAGGAGAGGTTTCGGCGAAGGACGGAGGAGAGCAGCATGTCGCTTGCGCCGGAGGTCACCGCGCGGGAAACGCGAAGCTCCAGCACGTCCGAGGCCTGCAGCTCGTCCAGGCGGATCTGCAGATCCAGCAGGCCCAGGGCGAGCTGCCGGACCCCATCGTAGTACCCCGCGGAATAGGCCGGGGGAAACTCCGAGAAGTCGCCGTTCTGGCACTGCCGGTAACGCGAGCAGTAGCGTGAAACGTGGTGGTAATACTCCTGATCGATATTGAAGTAGGCTTGCTCGATGAAACCGTACAGCGAGTCGAGCATCAGGTACCGGAGCTCGTCGCGAAGGCGGAGCGGGACATCCGTGGCGTTCGAGGCGTCGAAGACCTCGTCCGCGATATTGATGCTCGCGCGGATCGCATCAGCGGTGTTCGGCGCGGGGTTGTAGCGTCCGCCGATCTCGTTGCGCTTCTGGAGAAGGGCCCGGAAGAGCAGCTGGGCCGCGCCATCGATGTTGCCCGAGCGGGCCTCGAGATCGGCGCTCCAGCGGGCGTTCTGCAGGTCAGTGACCCAGGTTTGGCACCTGGCCAGGATGTCGTCGTAGTTCGCGCTGGGGGCGAGGGAGGCGACGGGAGAGGAGGCAGGAATGAGGCGGCTCAGGGGCCCGACGCAGGCGTCGACCTGCGCGAAGGCGCTCTGGGAAAGCGCGGCTGTTCCGCAGAGCACCGCGGTCAGCCAGGGGGAAGTCACGGGTTTCATACAGTGGGTCCTTTCGTTACTTCGTTTGGCCGCGGAGGGAGTTCCGTGGCAAAACGGGTTGTAACGAAGAACTAGACCAAAACGGACTGACTAAACCTTACGAGTTTGAGCCGATTTCAGGAGCCGCGTTTTCGCAGGCTGTAGACGACCGCGCGGCCCTTGCCCTGGCGGGAAATCAGGGAGGAGCTCAGGAGCTTGGTCAGCTCGCGTTTGACGGTGGCCTCCGAACTCTTGGTGAGCTCGACGAGCTCGGCGCGCGAGATCCAGTGGCGGCCACTGCGGGCGAAGCCTTCGAGCGCCTGCAGGATCAGATTCTGCCGCCGGCTCTCCGCGGAAGCGGCGAGTTCCTGCGCCTGGGCGCGGATCAGCTGAAAGGTGTACTCGGGATTCCAGCGGTAGCCGCCGCTCCAGTTCTGGATGCAGTCCTGCTTTCGCAGGAGCGTTCGCAGCCGCTGAATCGCGGTGTAGATGCGCGGGTCGTGGATGCTGGGGTTGTAGCTTTCGCCCCACGCGACGCACGCGATCGTCTGCTTGTCGGCTCCTTCGGCGGCGTGTTCGAGCAGGAGGCTGAGAAGCTTGCGGAGCGAATGGCGCCGGACGAACTCCTCGAGCGGCTTTCCTTTCCAGGACACCGCCGCCAGATGCTCGATGACGTGGAGAGAGGCGCTTTTGTCGCGAGCGGGCTCGGCCTCACTTTCGCTCTTTCCGTTTAGTGTGATCACGATCCAAGGTAAGCGCCGCTCCTTCTGCTGCTCGGGAAGCCAGCGGCGCCAACGCTCCCGATCCCCGGGGGCGCATTTCCTCCAGGCGGGATGCGCGATTACGGCGGTGCCATGCGTGAGGCCGTCGATCCAGGCTTCGAAGGGGGCGCGAAGCCGCGGCTCATGGCTCCAGCGCTTGAGCTCAACGGAGGCGCGCGAGAGGAGATGGGCCTGCTGCGAGCTCTCCGTAACGAGCGAGGCCTGAAGCAGCAAAAGCGCGACTCTTTCCGGAAGCGCATCGGGGGTCCGCTCGAGGAGGCGCTCCATCCGGGCGATCCTCGGCCAAAGTTCCGCATCGCTCTCGCCGCGCAGGGCTTGGGTGAGCTCGAGCTCGAGCGCGGCGAGCTCGAGGATGGGGGTTTTCGCGGCGGGCGCCCCGGGAGCAATGCCGATCCCGCGCTGCAGGGCGAAGAGTGTGTGCAGCTCACGGTCCTCCGATTTCGCCTGCTCGAAGCGATCCAGCCAGTCCTCGGTCGAGGACAGCGGCATTCTGAGCTCGAGCGTGAGCGCCTCGTGGCGTTTTTCGAAACCCGGATTCTTTCTCTCGCCCGCGAGCGCGCGAAGCGCTTTGAGCTGCGTTTCGGCCTCGAAGCGCAGGCCCATGGCGTTGAGGATCCTTACGTACTCGCTGTGCGCGTCCAGGCGCGCGGGCAGCGGCGCGGCGGCTCCCAGGCGCTTGATCGTCCCTTCGATCTTCTGCAGCGCCTTGCCGTATTGAAGCGAAAGCCGCGCCTGGGTCGCCTCGATCAGCTCGATTCCGGCAAGAACGTACTGGTAGCCGTAGCGGGCCGCGAGCGGCGAAAGCTCAGCGCTCAGCGAGGAAAGCGCGGGCCAGTCGCGCTCCTTCAGCGCGAGCCAGGCGAGGTTCAAAAGGGTGACGGCGGCGAAGTAGGGTTTGTCGGCGGCGCGGAAGCCGCTCAGCGCTTCGTGATAGCTCGCTTCGGCGCGCTTCCTTTGCTCCTGCAGGTCATGGGCGCGCGCGAGCTGGAAGTGGGCCTGCGCCGTCGCCAGGGCGGTCGCGGGAGAGGCTTTCAGCCTCAGGAAAACGCTTTCGAGGATCTCCTGCGCGCGTTTGGGCTCGGCGGGCATCCAGGAGACAGCCTTTTCGATCTGAAGAAAAAGGCCGCAGTGATTCGGCGTGCTGGTGCCGCCTTTGGCGCCGCCGGAGACCTTCTCGCTCCATTCGCGCGCGCGCTGACCGTGGCCGGCGCGATTCAGGAGCTGCACGAGTTCGAGGACGAGGAACTCGGCTTTCTCCTTTTGCAGGAGCCCCTCGGCTTCGAGCCGGCGGACGGCGACCTCGCCGAGCTCGATCGCGCGATCGCGTTCGCCGAGGAGCAGGTGGGCCCGGAGTCGGAGCCGAATCAGAAGGAAGCGGTCCTCGGGCGGGAGCTTTTCTGCACTGTCACGCGCCAACAGGTCCGCTAGTTCCTTGAGGTCCTCACGAAGCAGGTGCTCGAGGCGATCCACGAGCGAGGAGTGTAGCGCGCGCGCCAGCTGCTCGGCGCTTCCGGCGCGCAGGGCGTGAAAGAGGAATTCCATTCCCCTCTCCTGGCCTTCGTAGATGGAGCAGAGCTTGTGGCTGAGCTTTCGCACCGCCTCGGCATCCAGGCTTTTGACCGCAAGCGTCCTGACATGCTCCGGGACTACCCGGCAGTCGGGCAGCCTGGGCGCGCTTTCCAAAAGGCATTTTCGCTGGAGAGAGGCGGCCGTTGCGGCGAGATCCAGCGAAGGCACGGCTCGGGTGAGGTCGCCGAGGCTGAACGGACGATTGAGAAGTGATCCGAGGGAAAGAAGCTCGGTTTCCTCCGTGCTCAGGTTCTCGATGAGCCGGTTTTGGAAAGCCCCCTGCAGGTCGCGCAGCTCGGCTCCTTGCGCCCAAAGCCGGAGAAGGAGGGGGATGCCTCCGGTGGCTTTCAGGAGCGCCTCGATCTCGGCAGCGTCGGCGGCCTCTCCGATCGACGCGACGTAGGAGGCGACGTCCTCGGACGTGAACGGTTGGACGCGTCGCTGGACCAAATCGAGGGCGAAGGCCCCGGCCTCGGGGAGTTCCTCGTCGCTCAGGAAGAGCTGCGGCGGTAAAAAGGGGGCGTTTCGCAAAAAGCTGAAGAGGGATCGCCGCGCCGTGGGCGAGAGAAGATGCACATCATCCCAGACGACGATTTCTTTATCGCGGCAGCGTTCCGTGGCTCTTTCGAGCGAGGCCTCGATGTCCAGGTCGGGGTGTCCCAGAAGCTCCGGAAGATCCTTGAATCGCTCGGCTGTAAACCAAAGAAATTTAAGCTTGTTCTGCTGAAGCCATTCCAGAGCAAGCTGGGTCTTTCCGACGCCACGGACACCAGTCAGGAGTAAAAGCCGGCTCAAGCGGGCCTGCTTCTGAAGCCATTCCAAATCTATATTGCGTCCAGTAATCATAGTGTTAACGCAAAAATATTGCCGTTGATCTAAATCGGACCTTACTTGTAAGGTATTCTAAAAAGCGCATTGCGTCAACCCTGGCTTAATGTTAAATACTTGCCCGGATTAGTCAGGCAATCCTGAACTGGTCGGCTAGATCGGCTCAAAGTTGTCAGAGTCGGTTTGCCGCCCAGGCGGACTTTCGCAGGTAGAACCAAGCGCATGAAAAAGATCTGGAACATAGTGCTAGCGTGTCTGCTTCTCACCAGCGTCGGGATCGCTCGGGCCGAGGTTCCGCTCTCGAACCGGTTGCCCAGCGAGCTGGTCAGCCAGATCATCAGCGAAAGCCTCTGGGAGCAGCAGTTCGATGACAGCGCGTCCGAGGCGTCCCAAGATTTGACCGTCTTCTGGCTTCAGCTCGGGCGCGGCGGAGCTCAGCCCGTATCGGCCGTGGTGGATCAGCTTTTTGGCAATCCGATCGAAGGCGAGTCAGCTCCCGCCATCCGGTTGCCGCGGCTGTACCCCGTCAAGGTCCTGATGCTTCGCTATCTTCGCGAGACTCAGCCCGGCCCGCGAACCGACAAGATCCTGGATGCCTGGATGGGCCGTTATCTTGAGATGGCCCTGACCACCATCCAGATGGCCAATATCGAGGAGCTTCGCCCGATCGTTCAGGGTTTTCAGTCGAAGTGGGCGAGCCGCCGCCTGAAGATCCGTGACCTTTCTCCGGCGTTGCGTGCGCGTCTCGGGCAAGAGGTGACGGAGCAGCACGGAACCGACCTTCAGGCGCGCGACTCCGCGACGGGGAAGTTCCAGGTCAGCGGGCTCTACAACGAGCGAGAAGCGATCTTCGCTCTCGACTTCGCACGCTCGCTCGAAGATACGCTGATCACCTTCGCTCACGAGATGATCCATGCCGCCGATCCGCAGCTCCAGCAGCATCGGGAGACCTACGAGAAGAGCTTCGAGTCGGTCGTGGCGATCCTCGCGAAGTGGCTCGACGGCGGGCCGGAGGCGCGGGAGGTGGCGCTGGATATCGTCGATCACGTCTTCTTCGAGACCGGTCTGGATAGGTTCGTCCGGTTCAAGGAGATGACCGAGAGCATCCGCGCGCGGCGGATGGAAGGGCTTCGGAGCTCACTGCGGGAGCGGGCGGAAGGCGAAACTCCGTTCGAGCCGGCGCCCGAGGAGCTCGAGACGATCCGTACCTGGATAAGCTCGGCCATCGGGCTGACCGTCGAAAACGAATACCGCGCCTACGGCCTTTCGGTCGTGCTTTACGCCGTGCTCAAGTCGAAGTTCCACATTCTGCCGCCCAGCGCGGAGAGGCAGAGCTTCCTGGAAAAATTTCTCGCCGGCGACGACGTGATGGCGAGCTACCTCGCGGTGTCGATGAATCCTTTCCTGCGGGCGCGTTCGCAGCTGTTCGGGCGTTACGTGGCTCCGGCAGCGCGAGAGGCGAGCCGCGATGCCCGCTCCCGGTTCCTATTCCTCAGGATCACCCGGGTGCTCAATCACCTGGAGCTGACTTATCTCGAGGAGACCGAGCGTTTCCTTCGTTCGCTCAACGACCGCATGGCGGGTTACCTGCGTGGCATCTCGCTTGATGATCTTCGTGAGCGGTCGGTTCTTCCGGATTGGGCGCGTCCCGGGGGCTTTGATCTCCCGAGCAACCCGTTCAACGTCCTCACCCTGCGGATCACGACCGCGTGGGCGTTGCGCTTTCGCCAGAACGTCGAGCTGTTCCATTCGGACCTCCGCGAGATCAACGAGCCTTTGCGCACCTTGAGGTTCGGCATCCTGGACCTTCACGATCTGAGCCTCGGCGAAAGAAAGCTCATCGGCGTGAACTACGGCGACTCTCCGTGGGTGAATCAGCCTGAGACGCTGGATCCCAAGCTCAAAGCTGACCTCGATTCGATCCCGCTGGATCTGTCGCGTTACTTCGAGATCGCCAGGTGGCGGCCCGAGGCCGCGGGCGCGGAAGGCTCCGCGATCGAAGGCGCTGTTGTCGCGCGCAATCTCGTGCGGCTCCGGACCCTCAAGGCCACCGCCTGGCTGGATCAGTCTTTTCCGACGCTCAAGAGCACCTCGCTCGGGATCCGCAGTTTCCTGCAGCGGCTGCGCGAAGGGCTCTTCAACGCGGATGAGATGCCCGCCGAACGCGCAAAGGAGCTGGAAGCCGAGCTGGTGGCCGCCTGGAACATCAATGGCCTGAGCGCCAACGAGCTCGTTCGGCTGCGCCAGCTCCTCGCGGATCTCTCGGCGATGCATCGCGTGGCCGAAGAGGCCCAGTGGGCTTCGATCGGAAGTCTTCTCCAGCAGAAGATCCGTTTTGTTCTCGAGGCGCTCGACGCTCTTGGGGTCTCGGCGGAAGTCTCGAGCCGGAGTCTCGAGCAGGCCGAGCTTGCTGAGAGGGCCGCTTTTCTCGAGGAACTCAAGCCTTACCAGCTCAAGTGTGACGGGACGGGAGAACGGCGAAGCTTCTGGCCCTTTGGGCGGGAGCCGGTCGTGCACGACGATTACCGCTTGGGCGGCTTCTGGCCCACGAAAGGCCCTTTTCACATCGGCGAGCACAAGTTTCCGCTCACGATCGTTTGCTTCCGCGGCGCGCTTCATCTGGTGCGCCAGCCCGGCGATTACCTCAACTCCATGACGACTCTCGTCCGCGACGGCGCGCCGGAGGCGAGGATCTTCAACGGCGCGCGGCCGGTGCGGCTTTTTCGGCTCGAGCGCGCTGCAGGGAAGGAAGCAGTTGGCCGTTAGCAGCTGGTGGTAAGCCGTTTTCCGAACAGGAACGCTGTCAATTTTCTGGGCAAACGTTCAAGTGATCGTCACTTGGAAGCTGGGGTCGTCCGATTTTCACGATTCACATCCACGCTTTATTCTCATGGGAGCTGGTACGCGCCTTGAAGCATAGCGGGCAACCACAATACTGAGAGGCGATCATGAGAGTTACTCGATCTATTTCGTTTAAAGGCTTTCTCGCGGCATTCGTTATCGGAGTTCCCGCTTCGATGATGATGGCGTGTGAAACGCAACCCGGGGCCGTCGGACGCTCTCCGGCCTCCTCCCTGTTTGGTCAACGGCTTTCAGGCGACGAGCTCTATCAGCTCCAGGCTCCGGCGGGCTGCTTCCCCTCCGCGCTTTCGGTGGTCGCGCTCGATTCCCCCGTGCAGGTTTCCGGCAATGCGGTCATCGAGGGAAAAGTACTGCTTCTCGAAGGCGCCACCGTGAAGGCTTCGGGCAACGCGCGACTCCTGGGAGGCGTGGTTGAGGATGCGACCGACCTTTCCGGCTTAATGGCTCTTGCGGCTGAAAGGGAGGCGCACGC
This sequence comes from Oligoflexia bacterium, assembly GCA_023700925.1. Classification (GTDB taxonomy): domain Bacteria; phylum Bdellovibrionota; class UBA1018; order UBA1018; family UBA1018; genus JAMPXJ01. Next base: position 15,425 of record JAMPXZ010000028.1, read on the forward strand.
GCTATCGCTTGCTCCCACGCAGCATTTCGCGGCTCTTGCCGAAAGCGCCGTGATCCACGGAACTGATGGAGTGAATGTGATCGAGCTCGACCAGGGGATCACCCTTGCGGGCGAAGCCGCGCTGACCCTGCGAGGCAGCGAGGCTGCCATTTTCATTTTCAACGTGCCCGGCGAGATCCGGATCTCCGGGCGCGCCTCGATCCTCTTGAGCCGGGGAGTGAAGGCCGAGAATGTGCTCTTCAATAACTATGGAGAGGGTCCACAGCTCCTGATCACCGGTCAGGGTTCCGTTTCGGGTACCTTCCTCGCGCGGAAGCGGGAAGTCTCCATCGTCGGAAGCGGCGAGCTCTCCGGCTTGATTGCTTCGGGGCGCCTAGTGCGTGTTTCAGGTAATGGTGAGGTCTTGCGTCCGGCTGGCTTCTGTATTGCGCCCGCGCCGACTCCTACGCCAACGGAAACTCCGTCACCGACGCCGACTCCTACGCCAACGGAAACTCCGTCGCCTACACCGACTTCTACGCCGACTGAGACTCCGTCACCTACACCGACTCCTACGCCGACGCCAACGGAAACGGTGTCGCCGTCACCCACCCCCAGCCCGACGCCAACGGACGATATCGATCCAAGCCCGTCCCCGAGTCCTTCCCCTTGCGTGGGGCCAACCTGCGGGGGCGGAGTGATCGGGATCTAGCGTCCCGACCCGCCCTGCGCGCGGCAGAGCTTATAGAGACTGCCACCCAGACTGTCCGCCAGCGAAATGAGCTGCGGCAGCCGTGTGGGTGCAAGCTCCAGCGCGGCCTGGCACTCGCGCAGGCTCCCCATCGCGATGGAGTAGAAGCGGTGTTGCTCGCGAAGAGTGGGCTTGCCCGAACCTTCGGCCAGATTCAAAGCCACGGACGATGAAGCGCGAAGGAGCTGGTTCTTGAGATAGGCCGGCATTGAAGCCTGACGGCATAGCCCGTGGAACTGAACTGCGAGCTGATAAGTACGGAATTGACTAAGCATAGGGAGAGTCCTCCTCTGGATTTTTGTTGGTCCTCACAAAAAGTGGGACCAACAAAAATCCAGAGGAGGGACTCCGGCTGGAAAGTCAGTAGGCTGTCAGCAGTTAGCCGGAAACAGTTTTCCGTTCAGTAAACCGTTTAAACCGAACAGAAAACCGCTACCCGCGAACCGCCAACCGACAACCGATTCCAAAAGGCCAGGGCTTCGGCACTATTCCTCGCGAATCAGTTTTCCGTCTGCAGTTGGCGGTCTTCGGTTTTCAGTTAAAAAATGAAAAAAGGCGGATCCCCCCCCGAGGATCCGCCTTTATTGGCCGCAGGCTGTATTTCAAGCGCGGCCGCTCCCGATCCGGCGCAAGGCCGGATGGCAAGGAGCCCTTTACGCGTACAAGCCGCGGAGCTCGGACGTCTTCTTCAGACGCTCGATACCCACGACGAACGCCGCGATCCGCATCGGGATGCGATGCTTCTGCGACGCGGAATAGACGTCCTTGAACGCAAGACGCATGATCCGGTCGAGCTCGCGATTGACCTGCTCTTCGGGCCAGTAGAAGCCCATGCGGTTCTGGACCCACTCAAAGTAGGACACGGTCACGCCGCCGGCATTGCAGAGAATGTCCGGAATGATGAATACGCCCTTCTCGTTGAGGATCTTGTCCGCTTCGGTCGTGCAGGGACCGTTGGCGGCCTCGGCGATGATCTTCGCCTTGACCCGGCTCGCGTTCTTGTCGGTGATCTGGTTCTCGAGCGCGGCAGGGATCAGGACATCCACCGGAAGCTCAAGGAGCTCCATCGGGTTCGCAAGCTTGCGGACCTTGCCGGACTTCTCGAAGCCGGTGAGCACGCCCTTGTGGTCCTTGACCCAGGACAGCGCGCCTTCGATGTCGATGCCGTCCTCGGAGACATAGGCGCCGGTGACGTCGGAGATCGCGATGAGCTTGATGCCCTTCGGAGCCAGGAGGCGCGCGGCGTGGGAGCCCGCGTTGCCGAAGCCCTGAATGGCGACAGTCGCGCCTTGCAGCTTCATGTTGAGCGCCTTGGTGGCCTCTTCAAGGGTGAACACGACGCCCTGGGCAGTGGCAGCGCCACGGCCTTCGGAGCCGCAAACCTCGAGGGGTTTGCCGGTGATGACCGCAGGCAGGTGCTGCCGATGATGCATCGAGTAGGTGTCCATCATCCAGGCCATGACCTGGGGATTGGTGTTGACGTCCGGAGCCGGAACGTCGCGATCCGGACCGATGTCTTCGATCAGGTCGGCGATATAGCGGCGCGAGAGGCGCTCGAGTTCGTTCACCGAGAGGTGTTTCGGGTCGACGATAACGCCGCCTTTGCCTCCGCCGAACGGAACATTGACGACCGAACACTTCATTGTCATCCAGAAAGCGAGGGCCTTCACTTCATCCAGGCTGACGTCCTGATGGAACCGGATGCCTCCCTTGGCCGGGCCGCGGGCGATGGAGTGCTGCACGCGATAGGCCTGGTAAACCTTGATACTGCCGTCGTCCATGCGAACCGGGAGCGAGAGCTGGATCACCTTGCGGGGATCTCTGATCATGGCCTCCTGGTCCGGGCTCAAGCCGAGGATCTTTGCCGCGGCTTCGAACTGTTGCATGGCATTTTCATAAGCGTTGTTGGCTGACATATTGCTCCCTTTGTTTTCGATCGCAGTTGGTCCGAGCTTTCCGGACTCTCCGGACTCTCCGGCCTTGGGCCGGCGATTCGGCAGAGGCCGGACCGAACGGATCTGGGTTGGGATTACTGGGCTCAAAATACGCTGGTTCGAAACGGAAAGCGAGTCTGTTTTGCGCAAATTTTTGGCCGAAATGCGGGGCTTATTCAAGTTTCGTTGAACAGCTCCCGGCGCGGGTTTTCGGCTGATGAGGAGGCGTAGGACTTTTTGGGACGCCGACCGGATGCTTGGGAAATAGTAGCTCAATAAGACCCAGGGGATTACGCGCGTCGTCCTTGTCTGCAATCGCGTTCATCCAGAAGCGCGTGGAGGCGATTGTGCGTGGCCCAGCGGTCCCGGCTCCAGGCGGGCGCGAGGCATTCTTCCGGATGACTGGAGGTGGCGTAAAGACGCTCGATGTAAATGGCCGGGGAGAGGTGCTCGATGAAGTCGATCACCCGTTCCGCGTACTGCTCCAGGTCGAGCGTCGGAAACGGCGACTCGCGGTAGCGCCGGGCCAGCTCGGTGCGTTCGAGGATCATGAGCTGATGGAGCTTGGTGCCTCTGACGCCGGAACCGTTCAGTAGCCGTGCGGCATCCCGCGCGGCGGTGGGACTGTCGGTGGGTGAGCCGAACATCAGATGGGCGCATACGTGTACGTGGGGCGCCCGGCGCGCCAGGCGTTCCAGGGCAACCAAGGAGGTTTCCCTCGTGTGGCCCCGACTGAGCCAGTTCAAGGTCGGATCCTCGAAGGACTGGATCCCGAGTTCGAGCGAGATGTAGCTCCGTTGCGCCAGCTCCTCGAGAAGCTCCAGGCAGGGCTCCGGCAGGCAGTCCGGCCGGGTGCCGATGCAAAGGCCGCTGACCTCAGGGTGGGAGAGCGCCTCCTCATAGAGCTCGCGGAGGCGCGCCACCTCGGCATGGGTGTTGGTATGGCTCTGGAAGTAGGCAAGGAACTTGGATGCGTTGAACCGTCGGCGGATTTCGGGAAGCTGGCGATCGAGCTCCGCGACGATCGCCTCGTGTCGGCCGTGTTTTCCGGCGAAGGAGCTCGAGCCGCGCTCGTCGCAGAACGCGCAGCCGCCCCGCGCGAGCGTCCCGTCCCGCGTCGGGCAGCTCAGGCCGCCGGGCACGACTACCTTATAGGTCTTTGCCCCGAAAACTTCCTGGAGATAGCGGGCGTAAGAGTAAAACCGGGACTGCAACCTTAGCGGGCTCTCTTTCGCGGGGCGCTCCTGGCTTTGGGAGCGGGCGCCACGGGACGGGCCTGGAGCTCTTTGATCGCGGTGGTTGCCAGTGTCAGCTCGGCTTTCTGGCTCTGGATCGCGCTCGTCATCTGTTCGAGGAGCTGCTTCACCTGCAACATTTCTTGAGTGATGATTTTGTTCTGTGTCTCGAGGGTCTGAACCTTCTTGGTCAGGTCGGCGTTACCGGCCTGCAATGCGTCGATCTGCTGCTGAATCGCCTGCTGTCCGGGGCAGCTCGGCATGCTGATGCCCATTCCCGCGATGGCAGCCGGGATCGCCAACCACTTCCACTTGAGGTGCATTTTTTCCACTGAGAGATCTCCTTGTTCTGACCGAATTGCGGCCGGTCGAAAACCCGGCTGCTTCAGTTTAGAACATGAACTTCTTGTTCGCAATATTCGTGAGGATGGCGACGCAGACGAGCGAGGTCATGAGCGAGGACCCCCCGTAGCTCATGAAGGGCAAGGGTACCCCCACGATCGGCAGCAGGCCCATCACCATCCCCATGTTGATGAAGATGTGCCAGAAGAAGATGGTCATGATCCCGAGTGCGAGCAGGATGCCGAATTTGTCATGGGACTGGTAGGCCACCGACATCCCGTTGAGCATGAAAGCCAGGTAAAGCCCCACGAGCACCATGCAGCCGACGAAGCCCCACTCCTCGCTGAACACCGAGAAGATGAAGTCCGTGTGGTGCTCGGGCAGGAAGTTGAGCTGGCTCTGGGTGCCTTTGCGATACCCCTTGCCGACGAGCTGGCCGCTGCCCACCGCGATCATCGACTGGATCGAGTTGTAGCCCGAGCCCTTGGGGTCGGCCATGGGATCGATGAAGCTCACGATGCGCTGGCGCTGATAGGGCTTGAGGCCGAACTGATAGACCACGGGCAAGGCGATCGCCCCGCAGATGGCGATGGCGAGGATGATCCTGGGCTTGATCTTCAGGAACAGCATCATGGTTCCGAAGGTGAGGAGGATGATGAGCGCGGTGCCGAGGTCCGGCTGCAGCATGACGAGCGCGGCCGGCAGGGCCGCGAGCAGGGTGGGCAGGATGATGTCCCTGAAGCCCATGCCGCCGACGGTGCGATCGTTTTCGAAGTACTTGGCGAGACAGATCACGAGTGAGAGCTTCATGAACTCCGAGGGCTGGATGCGGAGCCCACCGAAGCCGATCCAGCGTTTGGCGCCGAGCGTGGCCTTGCCTGCGACGAGCACGGCGACGAGCAGCAGGAGGTTCGCGAAGTAGATGACGTAGGCCACTCGCGAAAGGACCGAGTAGTGGACGAGCAGGACGAGCCCGGTGATGCCCATTCCGATGCCGAACCAGATGAGCTGCTGCTTGTACAGGCCCATGGACTTGTCCTGGACCCCGGTGGCGCTGTAAAGATTCATCAATCCGACGGCGAACAGGATGACCTCGAGGATCAGCAGGCTCCAGTTGAATTTGCGGAGCTCCTCCTCATACATCCCCATTCTCATGGTGCTCTCGTCGATCGGCGCGGGGCTCTCGGTCCAAGAATGTGTCATCGGGTCATTCCTCGAGTTCCGGCAGGTCAGCCGGGCCGACGGCGGGGCGAGGAGGGAGCGCCGGCGGCAGCTCGGTGGCCGGCGGCAGCCGTTCGTTGTTCTCGGGCACGATGTCCTCGGCCTCCTCCTGGACTGGCTTGACGGGCTTCGGCGGGGTCGCCGCCTTCAGCTCCTTGAGACGGGCGGCCAGGACTTTCTCGCCGTAGAGGTCGGGGAAGTATTTCTGGAGATAGGTCTTGATGATCGCCTTGGCGATGGGCGTGGCGGCCGAGGAGCCGTGGCAGCCGTGCTCGACGATCACCGCGACCGCGATGACCGGGTTCTCCTGGGGGGCGAAGCCGGCGAAAAGAGCATTGTGCCGATCGGCGAACTTCCAGGTCTCGCATTTTCCGTAAAGCTTGTCGGCGCTCAGGCGGATGATCTGCGCGGTGCCGGTCTTGCCGGCGAAATCCATCCCCGGCAGGCGTGAGTGGAAGGCGGTGCCATGAGGGGTGTTGACGACGCCCCACAGTCCCTGCTTCACGAGCGCGATATCGCGAGCGGGAAAATCGATCTTGCTCAGGAGCTCCGGTTTGGTCTGCTGAATGACCTGCCCTTCGTAGGTTTCCGTCTGCTTCACGATGAAAGGCTTGTAGAGCGTGCCGCCGTTGGCGATCGCGGCATAGGCATTGGCGAGCTGAAGCGTCGTGGTGAGCACGAAGCTCTGCCCGATGGCCACGCTGAGGGTCTCCCCGTCGTTCCAGGGCTGGTTGAAGCGCTTGCGCTTCCATTCTTCCGTGGGGATCAGGCCGGGGATCTCGCGGGCGAGGTCGATACCGGTTTTGCGGCCGAGGCCGAGGAGGTTCGACCATTTCGCGATCTGATCGACGCTCTTGAGCTTCTGGGCGACCTTGTAGAAGAAGACGTCGCAGGACTGGGTGATCGCGCTCACGACGTTCATGTTGCCGTGGCCGTGCTTGCTCCAGCAGTGGTAAGTGCGGTTGCCGAAGCGCATGTTGCCCGTGCAGGTGAAGGTCGTTTTTTCGTCGATCACGCCTTCTTCGAGACCCGCGATGGCGGTGAGGACCTTGAAGGTCGAGCCGGGCGAGTAGTGGTCCTGGAGGGTCTTGTCGCGCAGCGGATGGTTCGGGTTCGTGAGCAGCTTGTTCCAGAGAGCCGGCGAGATCCCGCGGGAGAACTCCGTGGGATCGAACGACGGACGCGACAGCATGGCGAGGATCTCCCCGCTGCGCGGGTCGATGGCCACGACCGAGCCGATATGATCCCCGAACGCCTTGTTGGCCGCGAGCTGGAGGTCCTGGTCGAGCGTCAGCACCAGGTTCTTGCCGGGGACGGCGGGCTTGCTCTCCATATTGCCCGGGACGCGGCCTTTGCTGCTGTCGAGTTTGATGCGCCCCAGGGCGTCCACTTCCTTCAGCTCCTCGCCGTCGACGCCGCGGAGGATGCGCTCGAGGCGCTGCTCGAGACCGAACTTGCCGATGCCGTCGCCGAGCTCGTACTTGGTGACCGAGGTCTTGTTCACGATCGGCAGCTCGGCGGAGTTGATCTCACCGATATAGCCGAGCAGGTGGGAAGCCACTTCGCCGTGGACGTTGGTGCGCTTGATCTCCTGCCGGACTTCGACGCCGGGCATGTCGATGCGCCAGGATTCGACCTTCGCCACCTCGTCGCGGGTCAGGTCGGTCTTGATCTTGACGGGCATGAACGAAGGCTGGTTGCGGGCGCGCTCGAGAGTGTCGAGGATCTCCTTCTCGGGCATCCCGATGAGCTTCGAGAGCCGCGCCACGACCTGCTGGGTCTGCTTGGATTCGCGCAGGTACTGCGGGATGATCTCCAGGTCGAAGGCCGGCCGATTGTCGATGAGCAGGGTCTTGTTGCGGTCGAAGATCATGCCGCGGGGTGAGGCGACCTTGACTCGCTTGATGCGGTTCTTCTCCGACCATTCGCGCATCCGGTCCCCCTGGAGGACCTGGAGAAAGACCATGCGGGAGATCAGGATCCCCAGCGCGATGAAGAGCGCGGCGTAGAGGTACCGGAACCGGTCCTGAAACTCCCTGATCTGCTCCTCTTGACCCAGAAACGCCATGGCTCAGAACTCCGGTGCGTCGAGCTGCAGCTCGTCTTCAAGGATTTGGGCCGCACGAGGGTTCTTGAAGGTGACCCAGTCCAGCCGATCGAGCCAGAAATAAGCGCGATGCGCGATCAGGGCGTTCATCAGGGAGCAGGGGGCGACGAAAACGAGGAGATGGCGCAGGACCTGCGAAAACGGCATCGCCGTGCTCCCGAGCAGCTGAGTGAGGGCCAGCGAGCCGAGCTTGGCTCCCGCCGTCGCGGCGATCACCACGAAGAGGAAGGAGCGGAGATCGGGAATCACGAACACGTGCGCGGCCACCCGGACCAGCAGGTAGATCAGCATGTAGATGACCAGGAACACCCCTTGCGGGCTCGCACTGTGGGCCTCGACGATATTCGCCAGGACCAGCGTGATCAGGCCGCCTTCGAAGAGGCTCCGGCGGAGGGCGCACCACAGGACGATGAGCAGCACGATGTCGGGACGGAAGTAGGGAAGGATCCAGAAGGTGAACAGCGAGGTCTGCAGCGCGACCCCGATGAGGGCCACCAGGATCAGGGTCGGCAGATTGCTGAAGCGCAGGAGCAGCCGGGTCATTTCGGCTCGCTTTCGGCCTCGAAGCGCGAGATGACGAGCACCTCTTCGAGCTTCGTGAAGTCGACGCTGGGGCGAACCTCCACTTCCTGACTGATGCCGAACGGCTTGCGATGGGCCTTGGAAACGGTCCCCACCGGGATGCCTTTGGGGAAGATCCCGCCGAGGCCGCTCGAGACCAGGACGTCCCCGGGCTGGATATCGTCGGTGCGCAGGGTGTAGCGGAGCTGGCAGATCTCCTCGGTGAGGCCCTCGACGACGCCGCGCGCGCGCGAACGCTCGTCAATGGCGTCAACGGCGGAGTTCATGTCGAGCACGGTGACCACATCCGCGGTGTTCTCGGTCGTTCGCAGGATGCGTCCGACGATGCCCTCGTTGGTGACCACGGCCATGTTGCGCTGGATTCCGGCCGCCGCACCGCGATTGATCCGGATCGCGCGAAACTCGGTGGACACGTCCTTGGCGATCACCCGGGCGACAATGGACTCGACCTTGAACTGCTCCTCGAACTGGAGCAGCTTGCGGAGGCGCAGGTTTTCCTGCCCCGCTTCGCGAAGCGCGGCGATGGAGCCGAGCAGCCTGCGGTTTTCCTCGATCAGGATGAGGTTCTCGCGACGCGTGTGCAGCAGATAAATATAGTTGTGAAAGCCGGACGAGAGCCGGTCGAGCGTCCAGCTGATCAGGGTCTGAATCGGTGAGGTGGTCCAGACGATCACGCGATCGTAGATGCGATACTCATGAGGCGCGCGAGTCGAGGTATCGATGGCGATCACCGGAATGAGAATGAAGGCGAAGAGGATGATGTAAAACCTGTATTCTTTCAGGTACTTAATCATGAAGTTCTTGAGTCCTTCTCTTTAGCTTCGGGGACGGCTCGCATTTCGCCCGGAGTTCCCTCGTTCGCCGCTGGTGTGATGCCTACACAATTTATCGATCTCCGATTTCCAATGCAACGGGAATGCGGGGGAATTTCAAAGGGGGCGCTTGCTCGTCCACGCTGGTAAGGTTACAGATGAGAGTAGGTCTCACGAAAGGAAACTCATGTTCATCTGGATCCGCGAAAAATTCGGTACGGTCGTCATTGGCGGCATCATCGCCTTTATTGCCTTCGTCTTCGTCTTTTCGGGCGTCTTCAACCCCAAGGCGACCCGGGGCCTCCATGAAGGCGCCGTTGCCGGCAAGGTTAACGGCGATTCCATCACGATCGGCGAGTACAACCGCGCCCTGAGTCAGCGGGTCGAGTACTTCAAGAACATGACGGGCGGGAAGCTGACGGAAGACCAGATCAAGGCGTTCCGCCTCCGCGACCTGGTCTTCCAGGACCTGGTCCGGCGCAAGCTCCTCGTCCAGGAAGCCGGCCGGAAAGGCATGCTCGCCAGCGATGAGCAGGTTCGTGACAGCATTCGGGAGATCCCCGCCTTCCAGAAGGACGGGAAGTTCGATCTCGTGACTTACAAACGCGTTCTCGAGGCCAATCAGTATTCGGCCGGTACCTTCGAGCGCATGGTCCGCGAAGA
>JAMPXZ010000211.1 GCA_023700925.1 Oligoflexia bacterium
AAAGACGGTGCCATGCATGCGGCGGAAAGTCATGTCGATTTTATGGATATAATTTCAATAATTTCAGGTACTTAATTGAGAGTGGTTGCGATCCGAAACGGGCGTTTTGAGGTGCACAACGGCTACGGTGTCAGTTCAGCTCCACCTGAGCGCACTTCCCTTTCCAGTTGTCGGATCTTGCCTCCTGCTGTTCATGGCCTCGCCTCCAGTCCTCTTTCCAGTTGTCGGATGCTGTAGGACCAGGGTTCAGAACTTGATTTCTTCTGAACCTAGATTGCCAAAGAGGTAGAAATGGAAAGGAGCGCGACGCAGCCCTCGGTGCCAGGAGACAGCTTCCGACAATTGGAAAGGAGGCGTGGCGCAGCCCTCGGAATGCCAGGAGACAGCTTCCGACAATTGGAAAGGCCGACAATTGGAAAGGGCTACCTACCGTTGACCCGCTCTTCCTGCTGCTGCCTGCCCTTCACGAGAAGATCGATGAGCTCTCTCATGTCAAATGGCTTGTTCAAGAGGGCTAAGGCACCCAGCTCCAGGGCACGCGCCGCGGAGAGGTCGGCAAAACCGGTGATGAAAACCATCTCGGGCCTCGGCTTGCCGCTGGTGCGGATAGCTTCGATCAGGCCTCGGCCGTCGAGATTCGGCATCCGAAGGTCGCTGACGATGAAATCGATCCGGTCGCTCTTGAGAAAAAGCTGCAGCGCCTCGGCACCGTCGGTGGCAAGCTGGATCGCCGCGCCGGCCATCCGGAGCCTTTCGCCGATCACCTCGCGAAGGTAGTCTTCGTCATCGGCGACAATGATCCGTCTTCCTCTCAGGGGGGCCTTAATTCCGTTCACGGCAAAAATCTCCGGGGGATTGGAAATATCACTGATATGATAATGCGCCCGCGTGCGGAATTCACTCCGAAAGGGCTTCGAGCAGCAGCTCGAGCGCTAAATTCGCGAAACGTTCTTTGTTCTCTGAGCGGGTGAGAGGCGGGGTAATCCTGATTTCGCGCGAAACAGGGGATAATCGGGGTAGGGCGAGACCGACATGGCAGAGGCCCACCGGTTTCGCGGGCGTTCCACCGCTTGGACCGGCGATTCCCGTGGTCGAGAGTCCCACCGCTTGCCAGCCCTCGCGGGGCGCGATCTTCGTGGCCGCGAGGCGTGCAAGCTCCCGCGCGGTTTCAGGCGAAACGGCGCCGTGGTTCCGCAGCAGCTCGGCCGAAACGCCTACGATGGTTTCCTTCGCCGCGTTGTCATAGGCGACGATGCCGCCCCAAAATACATCCGAGGCGCCGGCGATTTCGGTAAGGCGATGGGCGAGCAGGCCCCCGGTGCAGGACTCGACCGTGCACAGCAGAAGGCGCGCGCGGCGCAGACGATCGATGAGCTCGGCTTCAAGCTTCGGGGAAGAGGCCACGAGGCGAGGATATCATCCCGCCTGGGCTTCGGGATTGAAATTCTGAACGAGGTCCGAATAGGCTTCCGTGTAGAGTCGCCCGAACTCGGGGCTCATCCTCTGGAGTGCCGTCCGAAGCGCCTCGATTTCCAGGCGGAGTTTGTCCGCATCCGCGACCAGGTCCAGGCGGTCCTTGTTCACCGAGTCGCCGAGGGCTTCGACTTCTTTTTTCAGCAGCTCAAAGTCTCGCGGGCTGACATGGGATTGTGTCATGCCGGTGAGTGACGCAATCACCGTACCAGCTAGCGGGCGCGCTCTTCACGGCGGAGGGCACGCACCCGGTCGAGCACCGGAGGATGGGTGTAGTCGAGCTTCACCTTCCAGGGGTGAGGCGTGAGGTTCGAGAGGTTGTCGACGCTCAGCTTCTTGAGGGCGTGCGCCAGCGCGGGCGCGTCGCCCGTCGTCGCTCGGGCGAATTCGTCCGCCTCATACTCGAACTTCCGGGAAAGCGCGTTAGCCGGGATCGCCAGCAGCCGCAGGAAGGGCGAAGAGAGGATGCTGACGAAAACGAGGCCCGCGTAAATCGACGGCTCGCGCACGCCGAATGCGTCAAAGAGCGCCGGATTCCAGAGCAGGAGCGACCAGGCGAACAGCAGCGCTCCGGTCGATAGAACGGACAGCGTCAGCGACTTCAGGATGTGCTTCCTCTTGAAGTGCCCGACCTCGTGCGCGACCACCGCGACGAGCTCCGCGACGGTGTGTCGCTCGATCAGCGTGTCAAAGAGCACGAGCCGGCGGAAACGCCCGAAGCCCGTGAAGAACGCATTGGTCTTGGTGGAGCGCCTGGAGCTGTCCATCCGGAAGATACCGCTGAGCCGGAAGTCGTGCTCAGCGGCGTAACGGCGGAGCGCCAGCGCCAGCTCCCCCTCCGGCAGGGGATCGAAGCGGTTGAAAAGGGGAAGGATCACGGCAGGGGCCACGAAACCGAGCAGAAGCTGAGCGGTCGTGAGCAGCAGCCAGGTCGGGAGCCAGGCCTCGGGGCCGGCGCTTCCGAAAAGCGCGAAGACCCCGGCCAGCAGCGGGGCGCCGATCAGCAAGGAGAGAAGCGTGCCCTTGACGAGGTCGAGGACAAAGGTCCGGGCCGTGGTGCGGTTGAAGCCATAGCGCTCCTCGATCACGAAGGTGTCGTGGATGGCGAAAGGCAAGGCGGCGAAAAAACGGAGCGTAGCCAGGAGCGCGACGAAGATCAGCCCGGCGATGACGGGGCTCCCACTCAGCGCGCGAGCCGTGCGATCCAAAGTCTCGAATCCGCCGGCGAAAAGAAAGCCGAGCAGAAGGGCCAGCAGCGTGCCTCGCCTGAGAAGCTCGAAGCGCGTTCCTTCGGCCTGGTACCGGAGCGCAGTTCGGTATTTCTCGGGCTCATGGACGTCACGGAACTCCTCGGGGACCTCCAGACGCAGATGCCGGAGGTTGAGAAGCTCGATGCCGAGGTCGAGCAGGAAGCTAGAGGTCAGGAATAGCGCAACGAGCCAGGTCATGATTTGAAAAATCCTTTTCTCAATGCTAGCGCTGGACCCATGTGCATGACAACGGAACTTGATTCACGGGGACTTCAGGACCGGTATGCGCCGCAAAGCAGCTGCTTCGGCTGCGGGCCGGCCAATCCGAGCGGACTGCGCGTGCGCAGCATTATTCAGGGTGAGGAGGTGGTCGCCGACTGGCAGCCCCAGCCGCATCACGAGGCATTTCCCGGAATGCTCAACGGCGGCATCATCGGCGCGTTGCTCGACTGCCACTCGAACTGGACCGCGGCGTGGCACCTGATGAGGCAGGCGGGCGCCACCCATCCGCCCTGCACCGTGACCGCGGATTACGCCATCAAGCTCCTGCGGCCCACCCCGACTCAAGGCCCCGTGCACCTGTCCGCCCGGGTCGTCGAGTCCCAGGCGGATCGGGCCACGATCGAGGCAGTACTGAGCGCGGGTGGTAAGATCTGCGCCACCTGCCGAGGCACCTTCGTCGCGGTGAAGCCGGGGCATCCGGCGTATCACCGCTGGTGACGCTTACATCTTCGCGGTCGCCAGGAGCAGGCCGACCATCTCTTCCTGTTCGGTCACCCACTGAGCCTGTTCGCGGGTCAGGGTCATATCCTTGCTGACGAGCTTGAGCATTGTCTGGAGGTAGACCGCCGCCCCGGCGCGGGACGCCGCGGACCAGTCAGGGATGCTGCCGCCGATCGAGCGCGAAAGCAGCTTGGCCGCCTTCACGCGCGTGGCGCGATCGAAGAGGAAGGGCTCGAACAGCGCTCTGGGTTCGCCTTTTTGCGCCAGCACCACGATCTGAGCGAGTTCGCCGAGCGGGGCTTCGAGCTGGTAACCCAGTGCGGGCGAGTTGAAGCGCGCGGCGGCCAGCAGGTCCAGGGTCTTGTCGAGGACCGCGAGCTCGAGCTGCGCGAAGAGCTTGGCTCCCGTGCGTTTGAGGAAGTCGATCTCCTCGGAGCTCAGCTCGTAAGGCTGACCATCGTAGCCGATGCCCCGGCGCACGTCCTCGCGGGCGAGGTACGCGGCGAGCCTTTCGTTCGACCGCGTGACGAGCGAAGGCGACAGGCTTCCGGGCAGTAAGCCGAAGAGCACTGCCTGCACACCGCCTTCGGCCTTGACCTGTTCGGCGATCCAGGCGCGCTCGGCGTCGAGCACCTCAGTCCGGTTGAAGGGGCTGACGAACGGGAAGCGGCGCTCGATCGCGATGGACTTCGGAGGCTCGGTGTTGAGCCAGGCGATCTGATCAGTCAGCGCCTCGTTGATCGCGGTGAGGTAGTCCTTCGGCTGAAGCTCGAGCTTCGCGAACGGGACGCGATCGCGTGCGTCCGGAGCCGTCTTGGCGCGAATAAACGCCTCGGCGAAGTTCAGCGGCAGGGAATCGAGCGCGAGCTGGAGCTTCTGCCGGTTCGACGGAATCGGCTGAGCGCCCGAATCAAAGCGAACGCAGTCGCGGTAGCTCAGCGCGGCGTGGCCGTCGGTGCAGAACAGCGGCGCGGTCGCCGGGTCGATCTCCTCGTTCTCGTACGCCCAGCGGATCGCGAGCTTGTCATAGGGGAAGGCGACCTGGAAGGTCTGGGCCTGCGCGGCCGAGAGCACCGCTTCGGCCAGCGCCGAGTACTCCATGTAGGAGCTCGTGAAGACCTTGTCGAGAGCGGGCACGTCGCCGGTTTTGAGATAACGCACGAAGAGCTCGTCGCGTTCGGCGAGGGACAGGTTCATCGCCAGCGAGCCGGCGAAATTATGGCGCAGGCCGAGCGTATGGCCGACCTCGTGCGCGGTGACCTCGCGGATGTAGTCCTGCACGGCGCGGAGGAAGGACGCATCCGTCGTGTCCATCGCGCGCAGCCGCTCGAGGTCATGCGCGAGCTTGTCGCCTTCGGAGAGCTCGCAGAGCCGGGAGCTGTGCAGGGCGCTCAGAGCGACGCCCGGGGCGGCCGGAGCCTTGAGATCCTTACGCAGCTTGCGCAGGTTGGCCGGCATCTTCGAGCGCGGGCTCACGCCGAAGACACTGGTGAGATACACCTGCGCATGCAGGATCTCACCTGTGCGCGGGTCCATCAGGCCGTCGGCGTAGGCGAAGCCCGCCGTGTCGTTCGGCACCCATTGGATGATGTTGTGGCGCGGATCAGGCGCCGTCACGCCGGCCGGAGCGACCTCGGCGCGCAGCACCTCGCGACCGAAGGCGAGGTTCCAATAAAGAACTCCTTCTTTGACCGCCTGGACGTACTCGGGGGGCGTGTTCGCGGAGACGTAATAGGTGATGGGCTTGGTGTGGTCCCAGCGGGAGATGCGCGCGACCGCCCGGCCCGTGGTCTCCTCGAGCTGCGTCGCGACCTCGAAGAAGCCGACGTTCTTGAAGTCGCTGGTCTCGCGCGGCT
>JAMPXZ010000212.1 GCA_023700925.1 Oligoflexia bacterium
AGCAACGCGACGCCCATGATTCCGAGATGTTTCATGCTCCGAACCACCCTTCCGCGTAGACCGGCCTCACCTCGATCGCCCCGAGCTCCGAGAGCAGCCTCGCCACCTCGTCGCGATCGAAGCTCCGGTGCGCCGAGGCCCGCTCCTCCTCCTCGTCGGGAAGAGGCGCCTCGATCACCAGCGCGAACCGGTCCCGCGTCAACGAGGGGTCAAAAGCCTTGCGCCGGATATTGGGCAAACCGTTGAAAGCGAACATCGCCCCCGCCGTGGCCAAGCCGGCGAACAGCACCGTCAGCTCGAACATGATCGGAACCCAGGCGGGCCAGGAGTTGAATGGTTTGCCGCCCACGTTCAGCGGCCAGTCCACCGCCGCCGTCCAATACTGAAAGAGGAAAGCCAGCAGGCACCCCAGCACGCCCGCCACGAGCGTGACATACGGAAGCGGCGAGCGCCGAAGCCCCTGCGCCGCCTCGAGGCCGTGCACCGGATACGGCGTGTAGACGTCGAAGTCCCGGTACCGCGCGTCGCGCACCCGGCGGGTCGCCTCAAGCAAGGTGCCCGGATCGTCAAAGAAGCCGATGATGCCGATCAAAGGACGCTCAGACATGGGCGGCCTCCTCGGATGCGCGGGCGGCGGGCGAAGGGTGTCCGCCGCCCGGATGGGGCTGCGCGCCGGGCATGATGCCCTTGACCTCGGCCATCGCGATCACCGGCAGGAGCCGGCAGAACAGCAGGAAGAAGATGAAAAAGAAACCGAAGCTCCCCAGCGTGATGCCCCAGTCGCTGAAGGTCGGGACGTAGTAGCGCCAGTTCGAGGGGATGAAATCCCGATGCAGCGACGTGACCGTGATCACGAAACGCTCGAACCACATTCCGATGTTCACGAAAAGGGACACGACGAACATCACCGGGATGCTCCGACGCGCGCGCTTGAACCAGAAGACCTGCGGGATCAGGACATTGCAGATGGTCATGATCCAGTAGGCCCACCAGTAAGGTCCGAACGCGCGGTTGATGAACGTGAAGCGCTCGAAGGGGCTCCCGCTGTACCAGGCGATGAAGAACTCGCACGCGTACGCGTAGCCGACCATCAGGCCCGTCGCCATGATGATCTTGTTCATCTTCTCGAGGTGATTGAGCGTGATGTAGCTCTTGAGCCCGAACAGCTCCCGGGTGATCACCATCAGCGTCACCACCATCGCGAAGCCCGAGAAGATGGCGCCCGCGACGAAGTACGGCGGGAAGATCGTCGTGTGCCACCCCGGCACGTTGGACACCGCGAAGTCGAACGACACGATCGTGTGGACCGACAGCACGAGCGGCGTCGAAAGCCCCGCGAGGATCAGATACGCCATCTCGTAGTGCGACCAGTTCTTGTTCGAGCCGCGCCAGCCCATCGAGAGGATCGTGTAGATGAACTTGCGGAGCCCGTTCTTGGCGCGGTCGCGGATGGTCGCCAGGTCGGGAATGAGGCCCACGTACCAGAAGACGAGGGAGATCGTGAAATAAGTCGACACGGCAAAGACGTCCCAGATCAGCGGCGAGCGGAAGTTCACCCAGAGCTGGCGCTGATTCGGATAAGGCAGGAGCCAGAAAACGGCGTACCAGGGACGGCCGGTGTGGATCACCGGGAAGAGCAGCGCGGTCATCACCGCGAAGATCGTCATCGCCTCGGCGGCGCGATTGATGCCGGTGCGCCATTTCTGTCGAAATAGGAAGAGGATCGCCGAAATCAACGTGCCGGCATGGCCGATCCCGATCCAGAACACGAAGTTCACGATGAAGACGCCCCAGCCGTTGGGCTGGTTCAGGCCGAGAACGCCCAGGCCCTGCATGAACATGTTCGTCGCGAGCGCCGCGCCGATTCCGAAGGCCGTGAGCGCGATCGCGAAGGCCGCCCACCACCGCCCGGACGGAAAGCGCTCGAGCGGCGCGGCCACGTCGTCGTTGACGTCGGCCATGACCTTGCCGCCGGTGATCAGAACTTCCGGAGTCATCCGTCCTCCTTGTTTCTGACCTTCGTCAGATAGGAGATCATCGGTTTCGCGTTGAGGATCTCCAGCACGCGGAAAGCGCGCGGGTCCTTCCTGAGCTTCGAGACGCGGCTCTCCGGATCGTTCACGTCTCCGAAGACGATCGCATCCGTCGGGCACGTCTGCTGGCAGGCGGTTTTGAGCCTTCCGTCCGGGAGCTTCACGCCCTGATCCTTGGCCTTGTCCTTGGCTTCGCGAATGCGCTGGACGCAGAAGGTGCACTTTTCCATGATGCCGCGGGTGCGGACGGTGACATCGGGGTTCCACACGAGGTTCATCGGGCCTTCATACGACTTCCAGTGATCGAAGAAGTTGAAGCGACGGACTTTGTACGGGCAGTTGTTCTGGCAATAGCGGGTACCGACGCAGCGGTTGTAGACCTGAACGTTCAGACCCTCGTCGTCGTGCACTGTCGCAAGCACCGGACACACCGTCTCACAAGGCGCGTTCTCGCAGTGTTGACAAAGCATGGGCTGGAAAACCACGTCCGGCCGGTCCGCGGTCCCCGAGAAGTAACGGTCCACGCGGATCCAATGCATCTGCCGGCTCACCCGCACCTGGTCGCGTCCCACCACGGGGACATTGTTCTCCGCCTGGCAGCCGATCATGCACGCGCTGCAGCCCGTGCACGCCGTGAGATCGATCGCCATGCCCCAGCGATGGCCCTTGTACTCGTGCTTCGGCCAGAGCGTCGGGACCTCTTCCATGCGGAGATGTGGGTCGGTGTGATTGGCCTGCGCCGGGCTTTTCTTGAACTCGGCAAGAGTGATGTCGTTGATGATGGGACGCTTTTCCGTCGCCGTATGCCATTGAGTCGCGGCGAGGCGGTAGATCCGCCCGGTCTTCTGGACCGAGACGGCCTGGCCCGCGGCGATCAGCGACTCGCGGCCCGCCTGCTGGACCACCTGCTGAAACGGAGCGACGTCCACCCCTGCCGCGTTGCCCACGCGACCGGCGGCACGACGGCCATAGCCGACGGCGACACTCACGACCGCCGGGTGCATTCCCGGCTGAACATGCACGGGAAGCTCGGCCACCGTATCGCCCTGGCGCAGCTCGACGACGTCATTCTCGGCAAGCCCGAGCTGCCGCGCCAGCTTCGGGGAGACGTTCAGGTAGTTGTCCCAGGTCACTGACGAGATCGGGTCCGGAAGCTCCTGCAGCCAGGCGTTGTTCGCCATTCGGCCATCGCCCATCGCGTTCGAAGCGTAAAGCGCGAGCACGAGCCCCTCGGCTTTTGCCTTGGCAAAACGCGGCAGCTCCGAGAGCGCGGCTACGCGGAAGGTGCGGGCCTGACGGCTGGGCTCACCCGCCGGCTGCGCCTCGAAAACTCCCACGCGCAGCACGCTTTCCCAGAACTGCTCAAAGAGCGTGGCGCCCCCCTGCTTGCGATGAAGCTCGCGCCAGTTCGCCTGAAGCAGGGCATGCCAGTCCGCGGCCTCCGCGAGCGGTCCCGAGGCCTTGCCCGTTCCCTTGGCCCAGGTGAGTAGCAAGTCTTCAAAAGCGCGGCTCGAATGAATCGGCGAGATCGCGGGCTGCTGCAGGCTGTAGAGGCCGCGGCGGGGCGAAGCGTCGCCCCAGTTCTCCAACGGATGATGATCCGGCAGGACATAGTCCGCGAGGAGCGACGTCTCGTCCTCCTGCTCTCCGACCACGACGACGAGCGGAACCTTCTTGAGCGACTCGGCAAAGCCCGCACCCTTCGGCAGCGAGAAGGCGGGATTTGAGCGATAGATGATGAGCGACTCGACCTTGCCGGCGTTCATCTCGCCGATCAGGCGGAGCACTCCGTCCGCCTCCGGGCGGGGCCCGCCCGCACGCGCGACGCCGTCGATCGTTCGGCCTTCGTTTTCGAGCGCGGAGTTCAGGAGATTCACCGCGAGCTGCAGCGCCAGCGCGTTGCGATCCCGTGAGTGCAGGCCGCCGGCGACTACGAGGCTCTTGCCCCGCTTTTTCCTCAGCTCGTCGGCGAGGTGCCGAAGCCGCTCCGCGCCGCCTTCAAGTCCCAGATCCGCCGCGACCGCCTCAGCGGTGTAACCTTCAAGCGCCGCCGCGACCTTGGGGTCCTTCGCATAAGCGGACATTCCGCCTTTCACGAGCAGCTGGTGCGCGAGCGCCAGGGCGACCTTGAGCTCATCGCCGGGCCGCACCGGGTGGCGCTCATCCGCGTTCGCGCCCGTCAGGGTCATCGTGGACTCAAAGCAGACGAGCCGCGAGAAGCGGGTCTCACCGGGTCGCGCCGAATCGAGCTTGCGGCCCTTCGCCCAGAGCCGGTGATGCTCCACGGGCGAGAGCCAGCTTCCGAGAAAGTCCGCCCCGAGCGAAACCACGAGCTCCGCCTCATCAAAGCGATACGCGGGAGTAACGGCCTCGCCGTAGCTGAGGCGCTGCGCCTCGCTCAGCTCCCCGAGCGCGAGCGGCTCGTAGCGGATCACTGCCCCGTCGGCGTAGCCGGACACAAAGTCCTGCAGCAGGCGATCCGTCGAAGCGCCCGTGGACTGGCCGGACAGCACCCGGATCGAGCGTGCATTTTTCAGCTTCGCCTGGATGACCTGATCAACATCGGCCCAGGTCGCCTCTTTACGCGCACCCGTGGCGCGATCCCTCGCGATCGGCGCCTTGAGACGATCCGGATCGTAGAGACTCAGCACCGACGCCTGCCCCTGCACGCAGAGCGCGCCGCGATTGAGCGGGTGATCGGGATTGCCTTCGAGCTTGATCGGCCGCCCCTCGCGCGTCTTCACCAGAATCCCGCACTTGCAGGAGCATGCTTGAGAGGTCGAGGCGTACCAGGTGGCCTCGCCGAGGGTGATCTCCTCGGGCTTCACGACGTAGGGGATGATCTTGTGGACGGGACGCCGCGCGCACGCGAAGCCCGCCATCGCGAGGCTCGCGCCCATGATCGTCAGGAAATCCCGCCGCGCGATCCCTCCGTTGCCCGACTTCTCAAGCTTCTCGAGATACTCGATCGGCTTTTCAAAAAACTCCTGGCCCCGCTTTTCACGGACCGCCGGATCCGCCCAGTAGCCAGGCTCGAGCTCCTCGACGCCCAGCCAGTGCCGGGGCGGAACGAACGCCTCACCCTCGGCGGGGGAGACTGGCGCGCTGGGCTGCGGCTTTTCGTTCGTTCGATCCATATCGCGGAACCTCAGTTATGACACGTACTGCAGTTCGTCGGCGCGGCGGGGCCTTTGGGGTCCGCGACGCCCGGGTAGATATCGGCCAGCACCTGCCGCGGCGTCGTTCGCCCGCGATGACAGTCCATGC
>JAMPXZ010000213.1 GCA_023700925.1 Oligoflexia bacterium
AGCACCTGGTGCTTTTTCCCCAGGCCCATCTCGTCGGCGAGCAGGGCCGCGAGCCCCCGATGGTACAGGCTCCAGAGCCAGCTCAGGCCGTTTTCCTGATAGCCGCGGAGGTCAAAGCCGTAGCCCACCTTGGGAAGCGCGGGGATGCTCTTTTTCTCGAACGTCTTGCGCCACTCGTGGAACTCGGTCCAGTTGGGGTCGACATCGAGGCTTTCGGCGCCGAGCTCGAGGCTCAGGCGGTAGGCCGCGAGGGGATGGAGCGGGTTCTGCGCGTCGTCCGCCAGCGATCCGCGGGAGGAGGCGCCGAGCGGGGCGCCCTTTTCCTCCGAGGCGGCCACGCCGCTCCGGTTCGCGTAGCGCTGCAGGTCCAGGAGCGACATGCTGAAGCGGTAAATCTTGTCGTCGCGCCAGACATAGTGGGCGCTGAGCCGGCCGAGCTTCTCGAGCTCCTCGAGCTCCTCGGAGGTGATCCGGACGGAGGCGCTGGAGAAAACATAGCTCAGGCCGCGCGCGCGATCGCCTTTTTCGCCGATTCGGAGTGAAACCAGCTTCAGCGGACTCGACTCCACCGTCACGTTGACGTTGCGGTCGAAGACGATCTGGTCGCGGTTGCGATGGGTGAGGAGCTTGCCCAGGTTCTCGAGCGCCTGCTGGCCCTGGTAGACCACCTTGGCCGTCTCGAGGCGCTGGATGAAGCTCGCGTCCGCATCCGCGGTTTCGGCGTCAGTGGAGACCCGGACGAGCACCCCGTGCGAGGTTTTCCAAAGCCCCGGCTCGGACTGCCGCGTGAGGTAGGTCAGCGTGTTGACCTGGATCGATTTGGTGATCGGATCGATGTAGCGGATCCCCGATTCGAGCGATAGCGCGGCGAAAGCGCGGCTCTGCATGATGCCGCGAACGTACAGGACCGGTTCCCCGTAGATCGCTTTCGAAGACTCCTTGGTCTCCTGGCCTTCCTGCCGCGAGTACTCGAGAAGCGCCGCCGCCTCGACGAGCGTCACCGGGATGGAGAAGGGATTGCCCGCCAGGTCCTTGCCCTGGATCGAGCCCATCATCAGGTCGCGCCGAACGACGTAGCGCGAGGTCGCCAGGAAAGGGTGAGCCTGAAAGAGCTTGCGCAGCCGTCCGTCCGCCGCCGCTTTCTGCGCGTCCCTGAGACCCAGCTCGTCGTCCGAGGCCGCGATGCCGTGGCGGCTGCTCGTGATGCCGGCGCGCAGCAGGCTGCCGCGTTCGACCATCCAGATGGCGAGTGCCGCCACGTGCTTGCAGTGGGTTTCGTACTGGCGATGGGCGGGGCAGGAGCACTTGGAGCTGAAAATGGTGCCGCGAGCCATGACAATGCTGGTGTCATAGGCCTCTTTTTCGGTGCCCTGGACTTTGCCGGAGAGGCTTTCTCCTTCGAGCTTCACGTCACGGACGCGCTCATCGCGGAAGTAAACCTGTCCGCGCTTCCAGCTGGCCTGCGTGAACTCGCGTTTGATCTGTGTGTAAAAAAGCATTTTCCTCTCAGCCCGACGAACGACGGAGTATAGCAGAGATTCGCCTGAGTAAAAGCAAATCCTTTTCCGCTCAACTTGCTGAAGTGATGCGGGAAAATGTCGCGAAGTGTCCGGCCCTTCGCTTGCAAAACAGACGAGCAACGAACCACGATCGGAAAGTAGCTTCCTGAGAAGAGGGGCGACTCTTCAAACGCACGGGGACGTGTGCGCGGAGGTCGCCCTTTTCTTACTCTCCCGTGCCCTGCAGGTCCCGTGCGGCGGTCGCGTTCGCGACGCCGAGGGTCTGGCCATCCTGATATTCCAGCGTCAGGATGTCAGTGAACGGGCCCAGGCCGGCGGGCGCGAATCGAAGCGCCAAGGTGCAGGAGTTGCCCGCCGCGAGCGTGGCGCCGCAGCTGCCGCCCGTGCCGGGAAAGGCGCCGCCGCCAAAGCCGAAGGGCGCCGCCAGGGCGTCGGCCCCCGCCTCCGCGAGCAAGGTGGCGCTCGTGCCGCCCGAGTTCGTCAGCGTGAGGAGGCGATCCACCGGCACGCCGACCGCGCTGGCGCCGAAGTCGAGGAGAGGACCGTCCGACAGCGCGAGGCTGGCCGGAGTGGATCCGGTAAGGGTGAGCGGCACGGGGGCATGGACGACCCCGTTGACGTAACGGAGCGGCAGCGAGCCCGTGAAGCTTCCCGCCTCGGCCGGCGCATAGGTGAGAACGATCGTGCAGGTGGCTTCCGGCTCGATCGTCGTGGTGCACGTTCCGCCGGTTCCGGGGAACGCGCCTCCTTTGAACGAAAAGGGCGCGGCGAGTGCGGGCTGGTCCGGGTCCTCTTCGAACTCAGTGGCCGGCCACGGGCCCGCGTTGGCGATCGTCCAGGTCACGTCGGTGGAGGAGGCGACGGGGCGGACGCCGAAGTCGATCGACGTGCCGGGCACCGGGAGAAGGACCGCGACGTTCTCAGGTACCTCGGTCAGATCGAGCGTGCCGGATTCCGGTTTCGCCGTGAAACAGCCCGGCAGGAACGTCAGCGCCAGCGCGCTCGCCGCACAGGCGGTGAAAGTTCGAAGCCGGTTCCGTTCAAGCCGTGACATCATTCCTCCGGTCAGAAAGAAAAGCCCACTACGGTTCCCAGGGTGTGCATCCCCGCGGTGCTGTAAGAGCCTTCCATCGCGATCCGGATGCCGACGGGCACGATCCGGAAGCTGACTCCCGTGAACGCCTGGAACTGGTAGGCCTGGTAGGCCCGCGTGACGAGGGTCTGGCTGCGTGCCTCGCCGAGCACCGTGATCGTAACGGGAATCTCGATCTGCCCGGTGACCCAGTCGGCGCCCAAGCCGAGATAGGGTTCAGCGAAGTCGAAGGCCTTGGACGAGAGGACCTGGAGGCTCACGGTGCGGGTCCGTACGTCGAGATCCGCGGTGCCGGCGTTGACTCCTTCGATGGGAATCGGCACTCCGCCCATGCCGATCGAGGAGGTGGTGATCTTGCACTCCGAGTAGCTGGCCCGGGCCGCCCAGCTCGGCCCTTCCGGCGGCTCAAAAAGCGTGAACTTGAGGCCCCCGCCCCAGAGATACGAACCTCTCAGATAGAGCCCCGAGATCCCGATGTCCGCCTTGGGTCCGAGGCCTTTGTGCAGCTGCAGCTTGAGCGAGGGCAGCGCGCCCGCGGCGGAGCTGGCGTCGCCTCCGCTGGCCGACCCGCCGCTCATCGCGGAGGAAAAGTTCGACGGCAGATGGACGAGAGTGGCTTCGAGGCCGAAATCGAAACCGGTGATCCCGCGCGGCGCCGCCCCCTGGTAGGCCCGGTAATTCATCAGGACCCCGAGCGTTCTCAGGACGATGCGCGCGCTGGCGGCGGGCAGAATGTCGTTGATGTCCGGTGTGACGAGTGGGGGAACCGCCGCGAGCGCGCCCGAAAGAGGCGCCGCGCCGCACAGCACCCCGAACGCGAGACCGGTGACGGTGGAGCGAAAAACACCCATTCTCTCCAGCGTAACTGCCTCCGCAAAAGCGCGCGACGAGCAGGAATTGCCGAGCAGAAACTGCCGGGACCCCGCGACCCGGTCTCAGTCCAGGACGAGCGGCTGGTCGGTGCGCGCCGGCGGTCTGGCTGGAAGCTGCGGGTCGATCGGGAGTTTTACGATGAAGGTCGAGCCTTCGCCCGGGGTGCTGCGCAGCTCGATGCGGCCCCCCTGGCCTTCGACGATCTGACGACTGATGAACAGGCCAAGGCCAAGACCGCTGATCTCCTGCGTGGAGGTGGCTCGTTCGAAGCGGTGGAAGATCCGCTCCTGGTCCGCTGGCGAGATACCGACGCCGTGATCCCGGACCTCGAGAATGGCGAAGGCGTCCTCGCGGCGCACCGTCAGCTCGATGGGCTTTCCGGCGCCGTACTTCGCGGCGTTCGACAGCAGGTTTAAGACGACCTGCTCCACCCGGAAGCGATCCCATGCCCCTCGCACCGGCCCGTACTCCCGCAGCCGCAGCGAGCAGCCGGCGTCGGAGACCAGCTCGGCTGAACGGTCGAGCACCTCTTTGACGAGTCCGACCAGATCGAGCTCCTCTTTTTTGAATCGCAGCTTGCCCCCGCGGATTCGCGATACCTCCAGCATGTCGTCCACCAGGCGCGTGAGCCGGCTCACCTGGCGTTCGGAGATCTCGGCGGCCTTGCGGAGCTGGGCGGAGGCCTGCTCCAAGGTGACGCCCTCCGCGACCGCTTGCCTGAGATTGCGCTGGAGGAGCTGCGCCTGGAGCTTCAAGGTCGTGAGCGGAGTCTTGAGCTCGTGCGAGGCCACCGAGATGAAGTCATCGCGCGCCTCGATGGCCTTCTGAAGGTCGTGGTACAGAAAAGAATTCTCGACCGCGGCTGAGGCCTTGGCCGCGAACTCGGAGATCAGCGTCAGATCATCGTTGGTATAATGGCGCCCGGAATCACTCATCATGGCAATGAACGCGCCGACGGTTCGCTGTCGGGCCTTGAGCGGCACGCAGATATAGGAACAGGGATGGATCTCCCGGAGCGCGGCGATCGCTCCCGGGACGGAGGTGAAGTTGCCGTATTCCTCTTCTTCGAGAAAAGGGATGAATTCCGGCTGTCCCGTCGCCAGGACCCGGGCCACCCCGCGCCGGGAGGCATCAGGCAGCGGTCGGAAGCTGCGTTTGAAATAGTCCTCGAACTTCTTGTCCTGGCGACGCCAGACCATCGAGGAGACCTGTGTTTCACCGGCTTCGGACAGGATGACGGTACTCGACCAGTCGGCGAGCTTGGGGACGATCGCTTCTGAAAGGCGATGCAGCACGGTCTCGTGATCCGGAGCCGAGCCATAGACACTGCCCGTGGACTGGTAGAGGAACTCGAGGCGATCATGACCGAGCGCCGCGAGCATCAGGGCGTCCTCGACCGCCTTGGAGTGCACGCGAAGGTTCCGGACGAGGCGGAAGAGCAGGAAGCTCAGGAGCGTGCCAAGCAGGCCGATGAGCCAGGGCGCGTAGTCCTCCGCCGGCGACTCAAAACCGGGCGCCAGCGTGATGAGGGAGCTCCAGGTGCGGCCGCCGACCTCGTACTGCACGACTTTGAGATGGTGGGTCGGGTGCTCGGGCCACCGACGCGAAGTGTCGCTGTCGTAGATCAGTGTCTCCACCTGCGGCTCCGGGGAGTTGAAGGTCTCGACATCCATCTCGAAGCCCGTGCTCAGGCTTTTTCTCAGGATCGCGTTGAAGACCTCCGGTGCCCGGTAAGGACTGTAGACGAAGCCGCGGACCGCTCTTCTTCTTTGCTCGATCGTTGCCGTGGGCATCCCC
>JAMPXZ010000214.1 GCA_023700925.1 Oligoflexia bacterium
AGATGGCGCAGCGGAGGCGGCCGCCGAAGCCGTCGCGGACCTTGTCGAAAATCATCGCGCGCGCGAGCTGGTATTGAGCGGCATCAAGAAGGCGCGGGCGTTTCCCGGCCCAAACCGCCTGAAAGTACGCTTTGCCGCTCGTGAGTGCCCACTGGTAGAGGGTCTGGAGCGGCCCTGGGCTGCGAGCAACGGTTGCGTTCACGCGATCAAAGGCTTTTTCGAAGATACGAGGCACGGTGAAGATGAGCGTCGGGCGGATCTCCCGGAGGTTCGTCGAGAAGCGGTCGGGGCTCTCGGCAAACGCCGAGCGCCAGCCGAAGACGTGGATGGCCATGGATTCGACGCGGCCAAGGATGTGCGCGTAGGGCAGCAAGGTCAGGGTCACCTCCTGCTCGGGGCGAAGGAGCTTGCCCAGGACCTGCACGCAGTCCTCGAGGACGCTCATCAGATTGTCGTGAGTCAGCATGACGCCCTTGGGGTCGCCCGTGGTGCCCGAGGTATAGCAGATGGTGAAGACGTCTCCCGGTGAGGCCTGGGCCAGGTGGGCCTCGAACGCCGCGGGATCCCGCTCGGCGTGCTCCTTGCCGAATCTCTGGACGGCCTTGAACGAGAGAATCCCCGCGGGAACCGCGGTGGTGTCCATGACGATGATCTGCCGAAGGTGGGGCAGCGCTTTGGGGTTCTCATCCCGCTTCTGGAGCAGCTTGCGAAGTTGGGAGGCGTTCTCGACGATGGCGATCCGGGCCTCGCAGTGATCGAGGATGAACTGGATCTCGTCCCCGGTGACGGAAGGGTAAATGGGAACAGTGACCGCCCTTGCTCCCAAGATGGCCATGTCCGAAACCGGCCACTCGAAGCGGCTCGAGGAGATCAGGGCGACTTTTTCTCCCGGCTTGAGCCCGAGGCTCATGAGCCCGAACGAGGTGTCGCGGCAGAGCTCGAAAAAGCGGCGGAAGGTGATGCCAGTCCAGTCCACTCCCGAGCGGTATTGAAAGGCGACCAGCTCCGGGGTGAGCCGCGCGCGTTCGAGGAAGGTCTCGGTGATGGTCTTGCGCAGAAGGAAGGTCATTTGCCCATCTTTCGCGCGATGTCCATTTCGCGTTCGGCCGATTTCTTCTTCAGCGACTCCCGCTTGTCGTATTTCTTCTTGCCCTTGCCCAGGCCAAGCTCGATCTTGGCGCATCCGTTTTTGAGATAAATCCGTGTCGGAATGACGGAGAGGCCTTTTTGGGTGATGGCCCCGAAGATCTGATCGATCTGCCGGCGGTGGAGCAGGAGCTTTCGCTTGCGAAGCGGGTCATGGTTCCAGATGTTGCCATGGGAGTAGGGAGCGATATGGCAGTTGAGGAGCCACGCCTCCTGCGCGGCCCCGTGCGCGCGGATCTCGACGAAGGAGTCGCGTAGGTTCGGCGCCTGGGTGCGAAGGCTCTTGATCTCGGTGCCGGTCAGCACAAGGCCCGCCTCCAAGACCTCTTCGATGAAGTAGTTAGCCCGGGCGAGGGGGTTGGTCCCGATCAGCTTCTCGCCGGAGCCCTTGGCATCCTTGCTCATTGAGCGCTCATTTCTCGGGAGTCCCCGCTTGAGCGATGCCCAGCGACAGGATGGTCTTGAACGCGTCCTCCACTTTCATGTGGGCCTCGCGGACTTCGCTTTCGGGAACCAGAAGGTGAAATCCGGAGGTCGGGTTCGGGGTGGTGGGAACGTAAACGTTCAGATAGTTGCCCGGAAGCTCCAGGTGCTTCGCCGGCCCGGTGACGAAGGCAAGGATCCAAACCCCTTTTCGCGGGTACTCCACATAGACGACGCGGTTGAACTGCTGGCCGCCGCCCGAGGCGAGCGTGCGAAGGAGCTGGTCGAGGGCGCTGTAGACACTGCGAACGACGGGGATGCGCTGAATGACCTCGGCGACCCACTGCAGGACTTTTCTGCCGAAGTAATGCTTGGAGCCCCAGCCAAGCAGCGAGATCACCATGGCGAGCACGAGGGTGGCTCCCACGATGAACATGAAGTTGAAAAAGGTGATCAGCGCCTCGTTCTGGAGCTGGCTCTCCGGGCGCCACGGTTCGGGGAGGAGGAAATGAAGCTGCCAAAGGGTTTCGAGCACGGTGAACAGCAGCCAGGCCGCCACGGCGAGCGGAATGATGATGAACACCCCCGCCAGGAAGTTGCTCTTCAAGAGCTTCGCGATGTCATTGATCAGTTTTCGCATCCAAACTCCTCGAACCTCAGAACCGCCACGAAAGAGATACCCCGCCGCCCAGAATTTTTCCACCGGCGTCGTACCGCGGGGCGCCGACTTTGAGGTCGCCGGAGCCCGTGCCGTTTTCGTATCCCGGCGATTTCACGACATGCTCGGTCAGGAGCTGGTGATAGGCGAAGTGGGCATCAACCCGGAAGTGTTCCATTTGCCGGCCGGCGCCCAAGGTGAACATGTGCTTGGAGGGATCCAGGTAGTTTCCCGCGCCGCTAGGAGGCGCCGAGAAGATTCCGGGACGGTATCCATAGCCGAATCTCAGCGAGGTGGGCCCCCAGGTGAGCTCCTCGGCCAGGCGAGGGATCAGCACGTTTCTGAGCGAAAAGCCGGGATTCAGGCTGCTGGTGACGTTCACGCCGCACGGAGGGGCTCCTTCGGTACAGCTTTCGATCCGAAGGGCGGGGTATTCGAAGCTCCTCCACGCTTGAAAGTCGAGCTGCGCAATGGTCCGCGCATGCTCGCTGTGCTGGAGCTGCGCGCCCAGCTCGGCGGCGGGAGGGTCGTAGAAGAAGGCCGAGGTCGCCAGAAAGTTGAAGTCAAAGGCTCCCCCCAGGCCGCCGACGCGCGTCGCGGTTTTGAGGGTCATGTGGTTCCCCGAGGTCATCGGCAGGCGTAGCACCGCACCGAGCGCAAAGTCCGGGGACGGCGTCCATAGCGCTCCAAAGAAAGGCGAGACCTTCGCCTTGAGGCTCGAGATGAACCGCATCGATGAGGGTTTGTTGATGCTGGAAATGAAAACCGTGGCGTTATTCGTGAGCGAAAATCCGATGTGCAGTCCCGCTCCGACGTGGACCTTCGGCGAGAGATCCGCTCCGAGCGCGGCTTCGATCTGGGGGCGCTGGGTCCGCGCGCGATAGAGGACGTATTCGGGGTGATACGTTTCGCCGGTGTCCAGGTAGGCGAGCTGGTTCAATGGGAGAAAGGTAGCCAGGCCGGCGGTGAGATTCAGGGCGGAGAACAGGGACGTCGCCGCACCCATCGTCTGGCCTAAGGTCGAGCGATAGGAGGTGTCCACCGTGCCGGAGGCATTCAAGGTGTCGGCCACGAAATCGTTTGAGGTCACGACGTTCCGGATCGGCTGAAACAGCGGGTCCATGTAGAGAACGCCGAAGTCGAGGGCGAAACGCTTGCCACCGGCGAGGGCAAGCGGAAGCGCCGCCGGATTCGAGTAGGCGGCAAATCCATCAAAGCTCGAGGCCACTCCCGTCCCTGCCAGCGCCGAGTTGCGCGAGCCCAGGCCATAGGCGTCGCCCACGTTGGCGTTCGCTCCCGTGGCCGTCAGTGCCGCGCCCACTGTCGCTGCGGCGCCTGCCTTGAAGGCGGCGCGCGCTGTCAGGGCGAGGGTGATCGCCATGGGCATACTATTTTGTCGCGTCGTTGCGGCCATATTTCCGGGCCATCATGACACAAAAACGATCGGCTTGTTAAGGAATGCTGAAGGCGCCCCCAGTGGGACCAAATTAACCCCCTTCGGCTAATGTTGGCTTGCACGATGCTCTGTTGGTTTCTTCTGGAGGCTGGCCTCGGCTTTGCGAATGACGCGACCGGAGGTCTTTATGAAGCTGTGTGATTCGACCGAGGTTACGGACTGGATCCAGGATCCCTCTGTAAGGTTTTTTCTTGCCCACCCTGGCCCTGCGCCCCTTCGATCAGGTCCGAAGCGCGAGCGATCCAAGAAGCGGATTCAGGTCTGGCGGTCGGGTGATTTCCGGAAGACGACGCTCGAGGTCCTGGGCCCGGTGGCGCTGCTGCGGCTCGAGGTGGTCGCGCGCCTTTCCCCGCGGCAGCGTCGGGAGATGGCCAAGAGTTTTTTTCGGCAGATTCGACCGTGGCTAGAATACTTCACAGAAGCGAAAGTTCATCAATGGGATTCAGCTATGATGAACTTCCCGCGCGACGAAGCTCGCGGCGTGCGGACTTTT
The DNA here is from genome assembly GCA_023700925.1 of Oligoflexia bacterium. Taxonomy (GTDB): domain Bacteria; phylum Bdellovibrionota; class UBA1018; order UBA1018; family UBA1018; genus JAMPXJ01. The sequence continues at coordinate 4,177 of JAMPXZ010000214.1, forward strand.
GTGTCGAGAGGCCTCGACCGGGTCCAGGGTGAGGTGGGGTACCGTATCCGGATGCAAAGGCTCCGTCTCGGATGGTCGCAGGAGGGCCTCGCACGTCGCGCGCGAGTCAATCGATCGCACCTGAGCGAGATCGAGCGGGGCTTGAGTGCCCTTCAGGAGTCCACTCGTCTTCGACTGGAAGGCCTGCTCGGAATCTCGCTCGAGGAAATGCCCGATCGGAAAGCGGATTCGAGCCAAGCTCGTGAGGAAATAGCCAACATCGTGCTCTAAAAACCAACATTAGCCGAAGGGGGAGGGGAAGGGGGCGCGGTGGGGCGGATTAAGAAGTCTTCACGGTTTCGACAGCGCGGTAGAACCGGGCCCACTCCTCCCAGCTCAGCGCCTCAGCGCGCTTGGTAGCGTCCAAGCCAGACGCATCGAGGGCTTGGCGGTAGGGCTCCGCGGAGCGAAGGCCGGCGCGCAGCATCTTGCGACGGTGCATGAAGCTCGCTTTGAGCAGTTTTTCCCAGAGCGCCTCATTTGAAATAGCGATTCTGGGCTCGGTGCGGCGGGTGAGGACCACGACCTCGGACTGCACCTCGGGCGGAGGAGAGAACGCGCTGGGCGGCACGGTGCAGAGCTTTCGGACGTCCCAGCGGTTCTGAATCCAGATGGAAAGGCTTCCCCAGTCCTTGGTTCCCTGCTCGGCGCGGAGCCGCTGGGCGACCTCCGCCTGGAACATCAGCACCATGAACGGGATGCGATCCGGATGGCGGGCAAGACGGGTCGTGATCGCGGTTCCCGCGGAATAGGGGAGATTCGAGACGACTGCCACGGGAGCTGGCGTGATCCACTTCTCCTCAGGGAGTTCGAGGAAGTCCCCTTCCTCGATCGCCTCGGTGACGGCTCTGGCGCGCCATTCGGCGGCGAGCGCACGGTCGCGTTCGGCGAGAACGAAGCGCTCGAGATCAGGCGCCTGCGGGCGTAGCTCGATGAGCGGGTCGGTCAACGCGCCCCGGCCGGGGCCGATTTCCAGAAGGGTCTTGCAACGGGCCTCGCGCGCGAGCTGGATGCCGGTCTCCGCAATGAGTCTGCAGATCGAGCGGTCCTTCAGAAAGTGCTG